>JAFGFZ010000403.1 GCA_016930815.1 Pirellulales bacterium
CTGGCAACCGCGGCATAGGAATTCGTGTCGTGATCATCGATGGTTACCTGCTCTCGTTGGAAACCCCGGAGCTTGACGACGATCCGGCATCGCTTGTCGATTCCACCTCGCGGGCCATTCGTGTCCTCGATTCGAATGGAAACGCGGTCGATGATGTCGGCAAACCGTCCGAGGGCGAAATGGAGCCGTAAATCGATGAACTCCTGGAGATCCTTTTCCAGTGCGACGCCATTGGTTGTCGTGGTGATATGCATGGTGCTCTTTTCTCCAAGGAATGGAACATTGCCACTTCCATTGATATTATTCCCAGAAAAGGATATATTGACAAATAGAATTGAATGCAAATATCCATAGAAAATATCTATTGAAGGTCCCTGCCATGGATTGGTTGAATTACCACCATTTGCTCTATTTCTGGGTCGTCGCGCGGGAAGGGAGCATGTCGCGGGCGTGCGAGCAGCTCCATGTGGCGCAGCCGACGATTAGCAGCCAGATACGGAAACTGGAAAAATCGATTGGCAATTCCCTTTTCAAACGGATCGGGCGGAACTTGGAACTGACGGAGACAGGCCAGCTCGTCCTCCGATATGCGGACGAAATCTTTTCCCTCGGAAATGAATTGACCGATGTGCTGCGCGGCCGGCCAGCAGGAAGCCCACTCCAGTTCCTCGTTGGTGTTGCCGATGTCTTGCCGAAGATGATCGTCTACCGACTGCTGGAAGCCGCATTGGATCTCCCGGAACCGGTACAGCTCCTATGTGTTGAGGGCAAAGTCAGCTCCCTTCTGATGGAACTTGCCTCGCATCGCCTCGATGTTGTCCTATCCGATTCACCCATGGAATCGACGGTCAACGTGCGAGCTTATCATCACCTGCTCGGAGAGTGCCATGTCGTCATTTTCGCGAAGGCGTCGATGGCCCGCAAATATCGAAGAAATTTCCCGAAGTCGCTCGACAACGCACCGTTCCTCTTTCCAATGCGAAATACGGCGCTGCGACGCATGCTAGATCACTGGTTCGACACGCACAACATCCAACCGCAGATGATGGGGGAATTTGACGATAGCGCGTTAACCAAGGTCTTTGGCGCGGCCGGCGTTGGGCTTTTTGCCGCACCATCTGCCGTCGAGAAGGAAATTCGCCAACATTATCACATCCAGCCGGTCGGTGTCCTGTCTGGTATCAAGGAATGCTATTATGTCATCTCCATTGAAAGAAAATTAAAACATCCCGCCGTTGTCGCCATATTGAACGCCGCCCGCGAAAGGCTGTTCACATAAGAAAACATCACAGCCACAGGTGAAGACGCCCATCCAGCATATCGGGGATTTGCTTGGCGACCAGGGCACGGACGACTTTGGAGTGATACCGGGTACTCAGGTGCGCTGCGATAATCAACTCATTCTGGAACCGATCGCGGCGTTCCACAAGATCGTCGAGATGGATATGGCCGAACTTGTGGATTTCCTCCTTGCGATGGCTGGGCGCGACAAAAGTCAATTCGCAGATCAACACATCGGCCTCGTACATCATTGGGCAGTCATCCAGACCGCTGGGGGCACTGTCGCCCAGGTAGGCCAGAACCGGCCTGCGATGTTCGACGGTCACCTCGGTCCCGCCAAGCCGCAGGTCGCGGATCTGGTCGCCGGTCAGATCCAGATACTCCGCTTTCAACTTCCGGCGCCGGTTCCAAACAATGAACCCGAGCGATGGGACACCGTGCCGCGTGGCCGAGACTGTGACAACATATTCCCGGGATAGTTCGATCTCGTCTCCCGGCCGGATCGGTTTCAGATCACACGGCATCCGGCCACGATCTATCCGGGTGAATTCACGAAGGATTTTCTGGATCGGGCCAATCGTCGATTCCGGCAAGTAAATCGTCGGCGGCTCCATTTTCATCATCCGCCGCCTCGAGACGTATTGCGGCAAGCAGACGATGTGATCGATATGCCCGTGCGAAACGAACCATGTTTCAGTGCCCATGAACGACCACGGCTGGCCACCCAGGTCGAAACCAATCTTCAGTTCCGGAAACCGCCAATAGGTTTGAACGGCGGCCCGTGAATAGCCTTCGATGGTCAGGTCCTTGAACTTGAGCGTCTTGACGGGGAGATTCTGGATCATGCAGGCAGCGGGTCCCTGGAAGGTGATCGATGGGGCAATGTCCTAGTCCATGTTGTGCCCATGCTCATACGAGGCCACACGAGACACATCGAGCGGCTCCTGATTCGGTCCCGGCAGGATCGTGATTTCGGCGAATGTGCTCGGCTGTTCCGCCACGACGTAGTGATGCCGAATCAATTCGAGCACGGCAAGGAAGACTCCGACAAGCTTGGATTTGTGTGTGCCCGGTTCGAACAGATCGCTGAATTGTGCCCGCCCATCGGCGAGGACTCGGGCAAGGATCCGTTTCATGTACGTTTCTATGGGCGTTTCATCATAGACAATATTCGATGGCCGAACCGCCTCATGCTCACGCATGACGCGTCCGAAGACGCTGACAAGGTCCCACAGTTCCACTTCATGGATCGGCTGATCGGCCGGATCAAGCCGCCGGGTGGGCAGATCGTCGGCGACGCGTGGATAGCGCTGCTGCCACGCCTGGCCCTGCTCATCCAGGATACTCGCCGCATCTCGATATGCCTTGTAGGCCAGTAGCCGCTCCACCAGCTCGTGCCGCGGATCCTCGATCGCCTCCTCAACCTCGTCCCCTTGAGGCAGCACCATCCGCGACTTGATCTCGATCAGCGTGCTGGCCATTTCAATAAAGTCACCGACCGCGTCCACATCAATTTTCTCCAAGACGGCCAGATGATCGAGGAACTGGTCGGTCACCAGCGCGATTGGGATATCCACGATATCCAGCTCATGCTTGCGAACCAGATAGAGCAACAGATCCAGTGGACCGCGGAAGATATTCAGGGCAACATGGAAACGCATGACGCCAGTGTAACGCGTCCCATGGGTGGAGTGATAGCCCGGTTGGAAGTGCTGCAGCCCGTTCTGAAAGGACTGCGATAACGAAAAAA
>JAFGFZ010000404.1 GCA_016930815.1 Pirellulales bacterium
CCGAGGTTCTCCATCGAAAACGCAATCTCCTCCGGCTTCTCGCCCAATCTGAGTTGGATCATTAAGAAGACGAGGGTTGACATGCTGGCACTGACGACAGCTTCCTGCTTGAGCCGTTTGCCAAGGTCGTAACCGATGGCGAAGCAGACGAATACCGAGAGTAATCCAAAGGTGGCGGTGACTGGCACTTGAAGGAGGGAAAGATACGGGGCAACGATCTGATCCCAGCCACGGACTGGCAGAAAGGAGACGATGATGAAAAGCCCGCCGAGGATGGTCAGCGGCACCACGGAAACCATGCCGGCTCGTATGGCCGACAAATAGGTGTTTTCGCTCAGGATGGTTAGCGCCGGCACAATCCGTCTGTTCAAGAGATTCGTGGCTTTTTCCATGTGGCCTCGCTCATCTAACACGGTCAAAGACAGGTGAAAATGAACTTTCCGATGATGCTGCCGCAGCCGATGATGCCCAACCGGATTGTCGCCGGCTTTTCCTGGGCGAAGGCATGCACTCCGCCGAGCGTGGAAACCGCGGTCAGGATCGCCGCCGTTTCCGCGGAATGTTGCAGAAATTCTCGTCTTGTGGTCCGACCTGTCATGGCGTTATCCTCAGTTAGGACTCGCTGATCCTTGGAGTGCGTCATGTCGACGTTCCGCTGGTAGATTATCCAGGGGTTTTATTGTACCAGCCTCGTGCCGCCAAAGTTGATCTATTGGCTCTTTTTTTGTCCTACGTGCAAGTAGGCCGAACACCAGGGCCTCGCCTGCCACGCCGTCCCCCAACGCCGTTATGCACCTTTCTCCCTGGCCCCATGGTTTCCATCGATACCAAGTTGATGTACACTGCTGCCATCCCATCATTCAAGGCATACTGGATGGCCGATGGCAGTCGGCCATCGGGATATCCTTCGTGAATATTGATCATTCTGCCTGATGACTGTCCATCTCGCCAGGAGGCCCGCCAACTCGTGTTCAATCTGTTGCCGAAAGACACAGCGTTTTTTGACATGTTTGAGGCGCTCGCGGAGCATGTCACGAATGTGGCCAAACACTTATCCGAGCTGGCCTCCCTGTTCCCGGAGATTAAGGGGATCAGCCAGCGGATCCATGACGAGGAGCACGCGGCCGATGATCTGACGCACCAGGCTCTGGACCGATTGGATCGGACATTTATTACGCCATTTGATCGCGAGGACATCCACGAACTGGTCGGCGGCCTGGACAATATCATCGATGAAATCGACGTTTTGGCAAAGCGGTTTTCCTTGTATCACATCAATCACATGGAGCCTTTGTTTCAGAAGCAGACGCAAGTACTCGTGGCGGCCGCCAGCACGCTCAACGACGCTGTCCAACGCCTACGGAAGTCCTATCGGCTCTCGGACTTGAGTCCGAAATTGATTGAGATCCACCGGCTGGAGAACGAGGGTGACGACAACCACGAGGCCGCCGTGTCGTGGCTGTTCGAAGGTCATGTGGACGCGCTGGAGGTCATCAAGTGGATGGATCTATTCGGCCGCGTCGAGAAGGCCATCGATAAGTGCGAAGATGTCGGCAACACTCTGGAGCGGATTACGTTGAAGAACGGTTAATAACAACTGCGAATACCGAGCCGCCCCTATGGACTTCCTCGCCGCTGCCCCGTGTCCGATGATTGCCGCCAGCTCGGGCTTCGCTCCGCCGGCGCTGGGCACCGGAATGGTGGCCCTTATCCTCGTCACGATTTTCACCGCGCTCGTCTTCGACTTCCTGAACGGTTTCCACGATGCGGCGAACTCGATCGCAACCGTTGTCTCGACGCGGGTTCTCTCCCCGCGATTGGCGGTCGTCTGGGCCGCGTTTTTTAATTTCATCGCGGCCTTCGTGTTCGGTACGCACGTGGCCGAGACGATCGGTACTGGTCTGGTCGAGACGGCATTGATTGATATCTATGTGGTTTGCGGCGGCCTGTTGGGCGCGATTGTTTGGAACATCATCACGTGGCTGTTGGGGCTGCCCACGAGTTCCTCCCATGCCCTGGTCGCGGGTATTGCCGGAGCCGCGATTACCAAAGGGGGTTTTACCACGCTGATCATGCACGGCTGGATACTGATCCTCGCCGGGATCGTCTTGTCGCCCGCCTTCGGCTTTATCCTGGGCTCTTTGAACTTGATCCTGGTGTCATGGTTGTTTCGCCGCCTGACGCCGCACAAGGTGGACCGCCTCTTCCGCCGGCTGCAGTTGCTGTCGGCCGCCTTGTACAGCTTGGGCCACGGCGGCAACGACGCTCAGAAGACCATGGGAATCATCGTCCTGTTGCTGACCGCGGCGGGTCTTAAAGAATGGACGACCTGGGGGCAGGTCCATCTGTTCAATCTGGACCATGCGTATGGCATGCCCATCATTCTGTCCTGTCATATTGCCATTGCCCTGGGGACGATATTCGGCGGCTGGCGGATTGTGAAAACGGTTGGTTCGCGGATCACGCGGCTGCAGCCGGTGGGAGGCTTCTGTGCCGAAACGGCCGCGGCCGTTGCCATCATGGGCTTTACCAAGATCGGTGGCGTGCCCATCTCGACCACGCACGCCATCACCGGAGCCATTTTGGGCGTGGGGAGCACACGGCGGGTCCGCAGTGTCCGGTGGATCTGGGGTGAACGAATCGTGATGGCCTGGATCCTCACGATTCCTTGCTCCGCCTTCATCGGAGCGGTCTGCTACTTTCTCATGCACCGGCTCGTCGAGCCATGGATTTGAAGAAGGCCTCAGCCAAATAGGAGTACTCGTACCGTGCCGACTGCATCCTCTTCTTCTTCGACTTCCCTGACGCGCATGGCGTGGCTTGTGGTGGCTCTACTCATGCCAGTCGCACTGCTTAATTACCTTGATCGGCAGATGTTGGCAGCAATGAAGTACTCCGTCATGGAGGATATTCCCAGCATCGGGACGGAAGAGAACTGGGGATTTATGCTCGGCCAGTTTAAATGGGTCTATGCCTTCCTCAGTCCCATTGGCGGTTATGTGGCGGATCGGTTCAGCCGGCGATTGACGATTTGCGCCAGTCTGTTCGTCTGGTCGGCGGTGACCTGGTGGACCGGGCACGTCACCAGTTACGACGAGCTGCTTCTGGCCCGTTCCCTGATGGGTATCAGCGAGGCGTTCTACATTCCGGCGGCGCTGGCCTTGATCACGGACTATCACACGGGCCACACACGTTCGAGGGCGGTGGGGCTGCATCAGATGGCCATCTATCTAGGAGTGATTACCGGAGGTTTTGGCGGTTACGTGGCCGATGCGCCAGACCTGGGCTGGCGGTTCGCTTTCGACGCCTGCGGGATCTTCGGGATCCTCTACACGCTGCCATTGGTCCTCTTCCTTCGCGATGTCCCTGTGAGGAAAGAAGTTGAACTCGAAGTGGCAACATCTCCGGTCCGGGCATTGAAAGAGCTTTTAGGCAATCTCTCGTTTATCTTACTGGTGCTCTATTTCACCTTGCCGGCGCTTTCCGGGTGGGTGGTGCGGGACTGGGGCCCAGCCATTCTCAAGCAGCAGTTCCAAATTGGCCAGGGTCAGGCCGGCGTTGCGGCCACGCTGTACTGGCAGGTGGCGGCCATGCTGGGCGCGTTCTTCGGCGGTTGGCTGGCGGACCGGTGGATGCGGCGGCAGGCCCGCGGCCGCATCTTCGTCAGCGCGATCGGGATGAGTCTCATGATCCCGGCCATTTTTGGCGTGGGGAATGCCGGATCGCTCCTGGTAGCCGTGGCGTTCCTCGTCCTGTTCGGCCTCGGTTGGGGCTTCTTCGACTGCAATAACATGCCCATTTTGGCCCAGATTGTCCGGCCACACCTCCGCGCCACCGGCTATGGGATCATGAATCTGGTCAGCATCAGTTGTGGCGGACTGGCGGATTGGGGCTTCGGTGTCTTGCGAGACCGGGATGTGCCTCTGAACATCATCTTCGGGGTGTTCGCCGGTACCGCGATCCTTTCTGTCTTCATTGTGTTGCTGATCCGGCCGAAAAAAGAGCTCCTGGCCCAGGACGAATCGACCTAAACTCGACATGGCTGGCCCGATGTGTTATAAGGACGCCCATGTTGGCATGCCATGAAGTCGTGGAAAATGCCGGTTCTACATTCATTCCCCACCGTCCCTGGGACGGCTCAGTTCATGAGGATCACATGTTTACCATCACGCCATCGCAAACAGGAGAATCCCGCTTCCTACGAACCTGCATCTTCCTCGCCTCCATCGCGATACCGCTCATCGCGTTCCCAATGGTGGATTCTGTAGCGGCTGCCGAGCCGGCCAGCGCCGAAATGCCCCGTCCCGCCCACCACAGCGGGGGAGAAGCAAGCCTTGTCCTTCCAGACCTCCGCCAGGCCGAATTCCTGGGCATGGATGGACACTCGCTCCTCCTCTGGGGAATTCTCGTCTGCGCCGCGGGCCTTCTGTTCGGCTTCATCATGATGGCCCAGGTTCGCAAGATGCCGGTCCACGCCTCGATGCTGGAAATCTCCGAATTGATCTACGAGACTTGCAAGACGTATCTGATCACACAGGGCAAGTTCCTCCTGTTGTTGTGGATCTTTATCGGGGCAATCATCGCCCTTTACTATGGCCTGTTGCAGCACTTCGAATTGTTCAAGGTCTTCGTGATCTTGCTCTTCAGTCTAATTGGCATTGCCGGCAGTTACGGAGTGGCCTGGTTTGGGATCCGGATGAACAATTATGCCAACTCTCGAACCGCCTTCGCCAGCCTGAAGGGAAAGCCCTACCCGCTCCACGCGATCCCGCTCAAGGCCGGGATGAGTATCGGGATGGCGCTGATCAGCGTCGAACTGCTGATGATGCTGTGCATCCTCCTCTTCATCCCGCGAGATTACGCAGGGCCCTGTTTCATCGGTTTCGCCGTTGGCGAATCCCTTGGCGCGGCGGCGTTGAGAATCGCCGGTGGAATCTTCACGAAAATCGCCGATATCGGTTCCGACCTTATGAAGATCGTCTTCAACATCAAAGAGGATGATGCCCGGAATCCGGGGGTTATCGCCGACTGCACCGGCGACAACGCGGGCGACTCGGTCGGGCCGACCGCCGACGGTTTTGAAACCTACGGGGTCACCGGCGTGGCCCTGATCGCGTTCATCTTGCTGGCCGTA
>JAFGFZ010000405.1 GCA_016930815.1 Pirellulales bacterium
ACGGGACGGCTGCGAAGCGTCACGGCGATCCTGGAGAAGATCAAGGGCCTCTACTCGGACCTTTCCAAGGCCGCTGCGTCGCTGCGCGCCGGCCGGCTTTTCCCTTGATCCGATGCCGATCAGGGACAAAAATTTTCGGCTTCCTGCCCCGCATCGGTTGGAGGGAACATGTAATCCGAGACGGAGATCTTGTCCAACAACGCGCCATCCTCCCGATAGCCGATGGTCAGCGTGAGCGTCTTGCCGTTCACCGGATTGGTCACGACCACCGTAAGCGTGTTGCCGGAAAAACTGGCACTGATATCATCCATACTCACCGCCGGCCGCATCCCGATTTCATAGTGCTCGATTTCGGCCATGATTTCCGAGCGCCGCCGGCTCCAGTCGGAGAACCGGGTGGATCGGCCGCTGGGTTCGCTCCAGTTATACGGATCGGTCAGGGGCGGCACCACGGGATGTTCGTTGAATGCCGGAAGCGGCGGATCCGGGAAAGCCGCGCCTGTGTTTTCCACGGCATAAACCAGCGGAGGGATCAGCATGGCGTTGGCGGACGGCGTGGCGTCAACCTGTTGGGAATCGGCGCTTTCACCAATCTCGTTGAGCGCGGACACAACATAGTAATAGGTGGTATCATTGGTCAGCCCGGAAAAGATCACCATGTTTTCAGCGAGGTTGGTCGCGAGTTGGTACGGCCCGCCGTCGTTGACCGCGCTTTTGATGTTGTAGCTCGTTGCGAACGTGGAATGCACCCAGCTCAGCATCACCTGGGTATCGCCCGCGGAGATCGTGAGCCCGGAAACCGGATGAGGCAGCGTCACATCCCGGACTCGGCAGAATTCAGCCGCACTTGAAGGCATTCGGACAAAAGACACCAATCCCTTCGCATCCGCGGAGTTCGTTCCCGACGCGGTCCACGGCACCTCGGAGGTCAGGTGATGTACTGCATCTCCTCCTGTTCCATCGAACTTCATTTCAAAATCCCAATGCCGGGCAAGCAATCCGGCCTCTTTTTTCGTCAGGGGTATGACCGTTCCATGCTTGGGGCTCTCAAAATTGGCGGCCTTCATCTTACCTTCGTTGAAGCGGCCCAGGTCGGTGAAGGTCTTGAAGTCGGACGTTTCGCGGAATCCGAAATTCGGCGGACGCAAGCCGTAGATGTCGTACATCAGCACCCATTTGTCCTCGCCGATCCGCTTCCAGATATTCGGGGCCTCGCATTTCACCTCTTCCGAATCCACCCACGCCGGGTCGTAGACATAGCCGGAATGTATCTGGTCCGAAACCGCCTGCTTGATGCCGGGCGTGCCATCATGCGGCACATAGAACATATGAAACTTTTCGCCGATCTTCGTAATATCCGCATCAATGCACATGAGGTCTCCTGGATATCTGAACAGCAGCTTCGGCGCGGTTACCAGCGTGGTGAACTCCTTGTTGGCATAGGCGTAATAAAGGCGCGTCGGTCCATCCTTGATCCGAAGGCTGAAATAGACCATCGGCAAACCCTTTTCCGCGTCCCAAATCGTTTGCGGCGCCCAGGCACAGCCAAGATCCCCAAACTCCGGAAACAGCTTGTCGATCTCGACATTGGCATGCTCCCAGTCAATCAAGTCAGCCGACTTCATCAGCAGCAGCGCCCGGTTGTTACCCCAGCCATACTCATCGCGCGGCCTTTCCCATTCGGTTTTTCGGAACCCCGCGCGCCTTGCGCTAATATGCAGATCGGTCATGCACATGTAGAACAGGTTGTCGGGCCCGCGCATGATATGCGGATCGCGGATGCCTTTCTGCAGCGCGATCGTTTCACCCGCTATGACGGGCTTTCCTTCGTTGATATCCGTAAAGGAATACCCATCCGCACTCAACGCCATATGAAGGCTATGGTCGTTGTCCTTGAAATAGACCAGCAGATAGGCCGCCATTTCCTTTTCCGGCGGGGATTGGTCCACAGCCATACAGAATGACGTCCCGATTAAAGCCGTGGCCGCGAAAAGCAGTTCGCCAATGCAGGACCGATACCTGGAATTAAACATTCTTTTCCTTCTTTTTGTTCATGATAATGATTCCTGAAGTGGTTGCTACTTTGCCGGAATGCGAATGATCGTCAGTGAATTTGCCGGCAGTTCGTGAACAAACTTTTCCGACACCTTGATGGTTGCGCTTTCCGGCAAGACAGACGGGGCTTGTCCAAAATGATTCTTTGCTAATGGATCGCCGGTCAGGACGGTGCAGAGCGCATGGCCTTTAAACGGGCCCAACGCACTGAGGTCGATGGCCGTTTTGATGGCGTCATCGGCCTTGCTGACGATCTTGACGATGATATCTCCGGTTTTCGTGTCCCGGACGGTGGACGCCGCCAGATCCATTTTCTTCAAACCGGGGTCGGTTGCTTCGACGATCAACTCGCCGTCGAGATAGCACGTAACCCGTTTTCCGGAGACCTGGATCTTGATGTCATACCAGCGGCCCATCTCGATGCGGCCCGGCACTCTCGGTCCAAAGTCGCTCGAAGCCCCATCGGCAACGGCCTGCAACTGATGGCCTGTATTGCCCCATCCGCCCAAATTCAGCCAATAATGCGTCTCGGGATCCAATGCCCCGAAACCAATCAGAAAGCCTTCGGGACCGCCCGTTTTCTTCGCCTTCAAAGTCACGGTATAATCAGACCGCTTGGCATCGAAGGAGATCATCGACTTTGTAGGCGTCCCTCTGCCGGTCTGCTCGTAGACGCCGCCGGACATCTTCCACTCGCCATGCACCGTTTTCCAGTCCTTCTCCTCGCGGTCAAAGTCGGCATCCAGCACCTTTTTGCCGCCGCTCACGACCTTGAGATCGTCAAACTGGGCCTGCGTGTTCCACGTGCCCAGCAGCACCCCATTGTCGCTGGTGCTCACGGCGGCATCCTCTTCCTCGATTTCAGTCGGAAGATAGACGTCCCCGCTATGGATGCTGAACAATTGCTGCGCATAGTAGTTCACGGAAGGAGAAACCGTCACATTGTCGAAATAGATCATATCAATGCGCCATTGGGTGAAACCCTGTTTCGCCAGCAGCGGGGCATAGGAAGAAAAATGCACCAGATCGCCGTTGCGCTCGAAAGAGATCATATAGGCCGACTCGGCCAGCGCCGCTTCCAGCGTGTTGGCCCGCGAGGCATATTCTCCCACGTATACTTTGGTTCCTGTGCGTTCATATCGGTCAAACCGTTCGACATTCTGCCAGAACCAGCTGTGCGGCCGGTAGCCGTGCTCGTCCACCATGTCCAGCTGATGTTCCCTGGCAAACTTCCAGCCCTCGTCATAATCATGTCCGCCGGGATGCGGCCCGGTGGTGCCGATCACCACAATCTCCGGATATTTCGCTTTGACGGCATCGCTGATCATCTTGTAGCGCACCTTGAAGCCTTCGGAGATTACGTCTTCGTTGCCCACTCCCAGATATTTCAGGTTGAACGGCTCGGGATGCCCCGCCTCCGCCCGTTTGGAACCCCATTCGGAATCGACAGGCCCATTGGCCCATTCAATCAGATCGAGCACGTCCTGGATAAAGGCGGGCATGTCGTCCATCGGAATGCACTGCTGGCCCTGGCCGCCTTCCTTGGTGACACTGCCGCCCGAATTCTGGCAACTGACGCCTGCGGGCACGACCGGAAGCGGCTTGGCTCCGATATCCTCGCAAAACTGGAAATATTCGTAATATCCAAGTCCCAGACTCTGATGATAGCGCCAGATGTTGCGCTGGCCCTTGCGCTGCTCAACCGGACCGATCGTATCCTTCCAGCGATACATGTTGTCGATGCCGTCCCCATGCACCAGGCATCCGCCGGGGAAACGCATGAATTTCGGTTTCAGATCCGCAATGATCTGCGCCAGATCCGCCCGCAGCCCGTTCGGGCGCCCTTTGAAGGTTTTGCGCGGGAAGAGCGAAACCATATCGATTCCGAGCCGCCCCTTGTGCTTGACCAACAGTACGATACGCGCATCTGTGGTGCTTTTTGACGGTTTCAACTCGGCGGTATACTTTCGCCATTTGGCGTCAACCGTCGGCAGCTCCTGCTGCGCAATAACTTCCCCATCCTTCGTTTCCAACTGGACCGACAGCGGCCCGGCCGGATTGGAGAGTTGGCGGGCAAACACGGAGAAATCGTAGGTTTCGCCGGCCTCCACCACGATCCCGTTGAAGCCCGGATTGCTGACACCGATCCCGTCGCCCGGATTTTTAACGCCGATCACCGCATAGAGCGGATTGTTCGGGTGAATCGGATCGGCGTAATCGCTGATCAACTGCCCTTCGGCGTCCCCGCGTTTTTCCAGCGTCCAGAAGGAAAGGGCATCCCATCCCTGCTCGGACGCCGGGGTATAGTCGAACGAACGGTTCTGCACCAATTCGGCATAGAGCCCGCCATCGGCGGCATAGTTCAGGTCTTCAAAGAATATGCCAAACAGATCCTCGCTGATCGGCTTTGCGCCATCGGTCTGAACGGTTAACGTGGCGGACCGATCAGCTCCAATCGCGGGTTGAAGTGCTGACGCCAGCCCGGCAAGAATCATCACTGACCATGATTTAATCTTCATCGTATTCCCTTTCTCATTCCATTTCATCCTACTCAACGGGATCGCTCGCGATCCCTGCTTTACTGGACAATAAGTTCTCTTAGGACAACGGACTGCTGATCCTCCGGCGTAAAGACAACCGTGATCGGATGGACGCCGTTTATCCGTTTTTCAAGCTTCAACTCGACGGTTGCAAGCTCATCGGAGGATACGCCCCCCTCCGCAACGACGGGGCCGTTTTCGTCCGTAAGGCGAATGAAGACCGTTCCCTTCCCCATGGCCCGGATACCCATGACCTTGGCCCGTTTGCCGAAATCGACGCGGTTGAACTTGATCCAGTTTCCAGGCTTCTTCGCCTCGTAGGCGCCGGTCCATGCATACGGTCTTTCGTGCCAGCCCTTGGCGATAATGCTGATCCGATCGACATGAAGAAAGATGTTTTCCATGCCGTCATCGACCCATCTGAAGGTGCGCTCCAGCGGGTTGCTGATCTCGTCGTAGAACATCGCGTCGATCGGATCCCCGAACGCATGGAGGTTGGTCTTCTGTTTCGGGAGGATGTATTCGAACGAATCGATATCGACGTGGCCGCCGGTTTCCTGCGTGGCATAGTTGTAGAGGCAGTATCGCGGCGCCAGCCAATCCCAGAAAAACTCGAACGAGACCCCGAGCTTTTCACCGAGCGGTTTGAAGGTCTTGCCGTCGGTGCTGTAAGAATAGTTGACGGCATATTCCAGATAGGGCATCTCCGCGCGCATCCAGATCGTATCGGTCGCGAGGGGTTCGGTCGCGGCCTCTGTCAGGCCCCGTCTGGGCATTTCGGTAATGACGGCAAGATGCTTTTTCCCGTCTTTCGCCACGACGGCGATGGAGGAGCTGTAGGCGGAAAACAGGCCGAGTCCCGCAACGTCGCCGTCTTTCATTTCCGACGCATCGAATTTTGCGATCGCGCCGGAGTCCGGCCCCATCATCTGCTGGGCGAGCGTGTTCCGGGCATTGCGCAGCACATCCGTCTTATAAGTGGTGCGCAAGCGCAGCCAGCCGGGGCGCTCGGTAAGCGACCAGCCGGCATTGTCCGGATGGTGATTCCATTGCCATTGCAGGCCCAGCTTCGGCGCGCTGAAATCGTCGGAGCGCCAGATCTGGCCCTCGGTATTGGACGGCACGTTTCCAACGTCGGGCTTTTTATGCGTCATGACGGGCTGCACCATCGGCCAGCCGTCCTCCCACTCCACCGGCAGCAGAAAGGGAATCCGGCCATGCTTACCATGATCCTGGAAAATGATGGCCCACCATTCGCCGCTCGGTGTGTCCACCAGACCGCCTTGGTGCAGATAGGAGTTGGGAAAGTTCAAGTCGGCCACACAGACCGTTTTATGTTCGTAGGGGCCCTCGATGTTTTTCGAACGCAGGCACTGCTGCTGGCCCGTTCCCGTGCAGAAGAGGTAATACATGCCGTTGATTTTATAGGCATGCGCCCCCTCGAAATAGTTACGTCCGCGATAGACCAACTTTGCGGGCGTGATGACTTTGGTCAGGTACTGATCGAGCTCGGTCACATAGATTTCGTTCTGGCCGTGAAAGACGTAAACCCGCCCGTCGTCATCGAAGAAGAGCGCCGGATCGTAGAGATGTTCATCGATGAGGTTCGTTTCCCACGGGCCTTCAACACTTTTGAAGCGGCTGAGGTAGAACTGGCCCTTTTTGTCCCGGCTGTCGGTCCATACATAGCAGGCCGAGTAGAAGGCGCCGTTATGGTAGCGGAGCGTCGGCGCCCAGCTGCCGTGACCGTAGCCGCTGCCGTGTTCGCCAAGATCATAGCGCGGGTCCCACTTGTAGTCGGGAATCGTATGGCCGACCGGCTTCCAGTTCACCAGATCCTTGGAATGCAGGATCGGATTGCCCGGAATCCAATGAAACGTGGACGATAGATAGTAATAGTCGGTCCCGACGCGGATGACCTCGGAGTCGGGATAATCCGCAAAGATCATCGGGTTGGAATAGGTGCCATCGCCGTTGTCCCGGGCAATACCGGAATGAGCGAATAGCAAAACGAGCCCCATAAGCGGCAGTGTGTATTTCATAAAACTCCCTCTTTATCAGTTCTGTTTAGCGAGTGTTCTCCACGTGGGTAAAGACCGCCTGGCAAGGGGTGTGGGCGTTGGAACTACAGACGGCCAAACCGACCTTTACCTTGGCCGACATATCCATCGTTGTCTCTCCAAGGGAGGTCCACTCCTTGCCGTCAGGGGATTGATGGGCCGTGAAGACATTGCCGTCACGTTCGAGCCGCAACCAGTAGGGCGCCTTCAGCCCCTTGGTCTGGCCAAATCCGCTTGAACTGCCACTGGTGCGGGAACGCCCCTGCAAGGCCGCTCCATTGCTCGGCGACATGAAGGCAATGATTTGACGCGAGTCGGCGTCCAGTGATTCCCGAATCATCAGGCCGGCTTTGGCCCACGGCGCGGTATCTTGCATGCTTTCGACTTTGGCGGTAATCGAGCCGTCCCCGTCGAGCATTTCATATACATAATAAAACCCGTCCGCCGTGTTCCAGATGTCGGTGCCGGTGCCTTTGACCAGCACGGTATCCCCGGACTGAACGAACGAACCGGGCTCTCCGGTGCTTCCAATATCCTGTGAAAGCCAGGTTGGTTCACCTTTGGGTAAAAGGGCGAGAACGGCATCGCTGTCGGGCGACATCCGCTTGTTGAGGGTTACCGCAACAACGTAATAGTATCGCGCTCCAGGAGTTGCCTTCGAATCGGTCCAGGTCGTTTCTTTCAGCCCGGTGGCCAGCGTTTCATACAGGCCGTCCACCTCAGTCGCGCGTTTGACCGTATAGGTCGCATCGGCGTTAAAGGTCTTCCCCCAGGTGAGAGTGGTATTTGAACCTGCCGTGATGACCGACAGGTTGTCCGGCGCCGCCGGCAACGGCGGCAGCACGATGGAACGCGGGCCGATCTGGAAACCGATGGCCGTTTTGTAGTCCATGTTTGGCGGACAGGTGATGCGCAGGACGTCAGCGTCCTGGGTCCACTTGAGTTTACCGCTGTGGCCAAGCAGCTCGACAGCGGTAATGGAGCCAGCCAGCAGAGCGCTGTCGGTTCCGAGCGAAGTAATGCAAAGCTCTTCGCCTGCTTTGGGGACCACCATGCAATAGGCATACAGAGAGCCGTCCTTGCCAACGGTGAACCGGAAGTCGGATGTGGAGAAGTGCTGACGGGCCTGCACTGCGCCGATGAAGCCCTTGCGTAGGACATTGAGTCTGCCATGGGCGCCTTCACCGAGCGTATCCCAGGCGCGGCTACCGTAGATGCCCTCCCCATTGATGCGCATCCAATCACCGGTTTCCTTGAGCATCTTGGCGCTTCCGTCGTCCAGCGATCCATCGGGAAGCAACGCCACGCTCAGTCCTACCGCGCCGTCGCGCGATACCTGTTCCAGGAGGTAACGGATAACGGCATCGGAACTGTAGGTGAAGCCGGGACGATAGAACCAGTCTCCCACCGCAGCCTCGCCGATCCAGTCCTGATCCTTCTTGATCTCGCCGAAGTGTCCGCCTTCCGCCGTATTGACGGTGCCGTTGGTCTTGCTACGGAACTTGACGATACTGAAGACGTCCACCTTTCCGCGACGCGCCAGCGTCTTGTTGTAGAAGTCGGCGATAACGCGCTGCATGGCGTCGCATTTGTAGCCGGTTCCGGTGCCGTACCCGCAGAAGGGCTGCTCAACCGTACCGTCGGTGTAGATGAAGTCGGGCTGGTATTTATCGACCGCGTCCATGATGCGCAAGGCCCACCATTTGGCATACCATTCGGCGAAGTCCAAATGCCGATGGAAGATCCCCGCATTCGGCGGTCGATAGGAATGATGGGCCGCACTGGCGACGTCTCTGTATTCCAGCAGGTTGATGCCGTAGAGCATGCGCGGATCGAGGCCTTCCCACCACTTGCCCTTGCCGACGTCCAGCGTGAGGTGGCCGTCGTACGGGACGCCCGCCTTGGGGCCCTCCGTGTCGCTCTCGAACGCGGTCTGGTACCACCACCAGGCATACTCGTGGTGGAAGGTGATGCCGAAGCGGATGTCGGCCTTCCGCGCGGCGGTCTGCCATTCGCCGATCAAATCGCGCTTGGGTCCCATATTCACGGAGTTCCACGGCTGGTACTTCGAATCCCAACTGTCGAACTGGTCGTGGTGAACACCCTGAATAATCAAGAAACGCACGCCAGCGTCCTTATAGATTTCCACGAGTTTTTCCGGATCAAGCTGGTCCGGATTCCAGTCGCGCAATACTTCCTTGTACCCCACTTCGGACGGATGCCCGTAGTTTTCCAGGTGGTTTTTGTAGGCGGGCTTGCCGGGATCGTACAGCTTGCGGGCATACCAGTCGCCGCTCTTCCCGGCGGACTGCGGCCCGTAATGGATCCAGAGGCCGAACTTGGCCTCGCGCAGCCACTCCGGCGTGCCCGGATAGTTCGCTTCGATCGACTCCCACGTCGGCTCAAACGGTCCCGAGGTAACCGGAAGATCGAGCTTCACCTCTTCAAAGGTACGGGAATCGGCCATCGGCACCGAATTCACGGGCAGCGGTTCGGGCGAATCCGGAATGGGCCCCAGCTCATAGTTCAACGTGGAAGGGCGCGCCTGGGCTGGTAAAGTAACTTTATCCGCCATATCAAGCGACGATTGATCGGCTGCCTCATAAATCGGACCTTCATCATTCATCTTCAAGCCATCGACCTGCCCTGGAAGGAGCAGGGAAGATAAAACAATCAAGGCGCCCAGTAAATGTTCGATTTTCATATCATTTTCCTGTTCCACCATACGCCGGTTTGAGGGTGATGTAATCCAGCAGAATCCAGTAGTTATTCGACGAAGGATTTTTCCCCGTCACCGTGAAACGGAGGTATTTCGGGCCGCCGGAGGCAAATCCGACCGGGAGGATTTCGAGGTCGCTGTAGGTGGCGGCGGCCTCATAGAGGTCATATGGGGCGCCGATATCCTCGTAGGGCCCGTCCGGATTTTCAGCGACCGCCATCTGAACAATGCCGCGGCTGTTCCATTTTTTGACTCGAATCGCGAGTTTGTAGTCTCCGGCCTTCACATCGGGAATCACGACCGTCGCGAAATCCCCCTTCGCCTCGGCCTTGATATGAAGCCCCGCTCCCTCGCTGGCCGGCGGATCGGTGTAGGCGACGACCTCGGCGTTTGAATCCTGGACAGTGAGGTCTTCGGCCTCGAAGATTCCCGAGGCAATCCTGACGGTGAGTTTGTCCAGCACAACGCCGGCGTCGACCATCCTGATCTGAATCGTCTGCAACCCCGGTTTCGAGATCTTGTGTGAGGAAGTGCCGATGGAGGCGGCGCGCATGGTGTTGGCATTCCATGCGGGTGAATACTCGATCGCATTGACATCGATAATCTGGGGCGCGTCCCCGTTCAGAGAAATCGCGTAACGGACTCCCGGATGATCCGAAGTAATCCTGTGGGTTGGCAGACACTGAGTCTGAATCTTGACTGAACCAGTGTTGAACGAGTGAAATTTGTATGTCAATGAGGGAGCATCCGGCGGCAAATTGCCGGGATTCAGGCTATCGGCTCTGAACGGCTGAATCGTCATGCCGTCATCCGAGGCGGCTGTCTGGTCAAACCTTCGCCAACCGGTGCCATCATTGCCGTCCTGGCAGTCGGCATAGTTTTCGGCCTCGATGACGACAATTCCGTCATCTTCCACCGCATCCGGCAAATCCGTGAGGTTGAGATTAAGAGGATGACAAATGACGAGGTTCACGAGCTGCCGAGTTCCAGCGCCGCCAATGGCAATCGCTCCCGACACATTGTTCCCATACGGCGCCTTATCCCAGTCAATGCTGACCATAATTCGGGCGTCCCCGGAACCTTCGGTCTGACTGAGCACGATCCACGGGGCACTCGTCTGTGCGCTCCATTTCATCGGAGACATTCCCTGATTAAACACATCGATAAAAAAACGTTGGTCGGCCGCAGGGTTAAAAACAGGAAGTGCGCCCTGCTCACCGCTTTCAAGAGCCGCGGCAGTTCCTTCCACGGCAACGCCAAGCGCAGCGGGAGCAGGCGGCGAATAGCTGCCGACTTCCGGCATCAGATACGCATTCTGCGTATCCCGGACCCAACCTTGGGTCTGAGGCGCGGGACTGAGCATATGGTTCCACTTCCCGCCGGCGTTTACCTCATTGTAGAAGCGGAGTTCGGCAAACAGCATATCATTGGCGGACTTTGCCGCGGCAGCCAGTTCATTGGTCGCGGCGCGTTTCTGTGCGGCCCAGAGGCGGCTCCGCTCCGCGAGGAGATCGCGGCGATTCACAAGGTGGGAAGCCCGAACCGGATAGAGAATCAGCTCGTAGAAAGAAGGTTTCTGCTCTTCAGGGAGCTGGCTGTAGATGGCATCGGCGGCAGCCGTCATGGCGGTGAAATCTTCCAGTCGCTTCCAAGCTTCGTCCCCCCTGTCAACCAGACTGAAAACCAAGGGATCTCGCCTGACATGTTCGGGACGCTTGAGGATGTTCAGGCGGAAATATTCGTTCAGCACATCGGCAATTGCATTCGCCTGCGCCGGGTTAAAGTTGCGTGCCGCCCATTGGGTGAAGTAAGCAGTCTGGTCGAAATTGCGGAACGCTTCCGGATTGCGGGCCATACGCAGGAAAAACTCCATTCCGATTTCGATCGGCTTGAGGTCGCCCACGTTGACGATCCAGATATTACGGGCTTCGAAGTCCCAGGCCTTGAGCATTTCAGTACGGGTCATGCCCGGCGGAGTGGAGCAGAACCAAAGGTAGCAGCTGGGTACTCCCCAGTATGAGAGGTGGTAGTAGATCCCCGAACCACCGGAACGTTTCCTTTCGGCGGCGGTGGAGAGTTGACGGATATAGCCGTGGTTGTCGTCGGGCCAGACGATCGTAATGTCGTCCGGCAGTTGCAGGCCGGCTTGGTACTGAAGCAGCGTTTCCTTGTAGGGAATGAAAATCTGCGGAACCTCGGACGGGTCCTTATTTACATGATCGGCAATCATCCTCCGTTGGTCGGGGATGATCTCGTTCTGGATTTTTGCGGCCTTGTCCCGCATGGACGAGCCGCGAGGAGCGGACATCCCCGCATCGGATCGCCCGCGCATGCCCATGGTATAGATATTCTCGTACGCCCCCGTGTCCCTGACGCGATCTTCCCAGAATTTGTAGATTTTATCGCGGTTGGTCCAATAGTCATAAGGCCCGTGAACACTCTCATTGTATTCATGGCTGTTCGTTAGCATTGGTTCGTGATGAGACGTGCTGATGATGATCGCGTATTCATCCGCCACTTTCGCGTTCCCCGGGACGAGATAGAAGGGCGTGGTATGGACCGGGAACTCGTGCATCGCCGGCCAGATGCAGTTGGCGTGAAGGCGGAGCAACAATTCGAAGATGGCGGCATAGGTTTTGGGACCGATGTTTCCAACCTCGGGTTCGAACGTCCTGGCGGCCCAGGGCTGTAAGCCCCAATCCTCGTCGTTGAGAAAGATGCCGCGGTATTTCACCCCGGGCGACGGCTGGGTATGGCTGCCGGCGACATAGAGAGCCTCTTTCTTCGGCACGGCAACGTCCGCCCACCAATACCAGGGGGATACGCCCATGGACTCCGATAGACCAAAAACACCAAACGCCGTCCCCCTGCGGTCGCTGCCAGCAATAATCAGCGCCTTGTTTACCCCAGCCATCGGATTATCCACCACCACGGCGATATAGGCTTCCCATTTTCCCTTAATGGCTGATACATCGATTTTTCCTGCGGCGACCAGCCCATCAATCAACGAACTCGAACCGACCGTCCCTATAAAAATAGCCTCCGTCGCGACAGGTTTCTTTGTGAAAACCGTCGGCGCCAAGCCCGTTACGCGCTGGATATCATCACGCAGGGCATTGGCCGCGACCCGAACAACAGCCGCATCCTCCTCGCTGTAAAATATGGCGGCCGTCTGTCCGCTCCCGGCAATCCGGAGGGCATCCTCCGAGGCCCGATTGGTAACCGCCATAAAAGGCACATCCATAAAACCGGAAACGGAAGGCGCCTCTGCGCCATCGTATGCCTTCCAGCCGGAGGATGATCGATGTGGAGATCGCGCAGGCGAATTCGATGTTCTTCCCGAATCCTCATTCGCAGCCATTGTTACTTCCGCCGATTCTGACAATAGAATGAACAGTCCCGCCGCCATCAAAAGATAACCTTTGCATCTACTCTTCATTTTACTTCTCCTGTTTGTTAATTCTGAAAAATTAATTGTGCCATCAGACCCTGCAGGCATGCCATGTAGAGAAGGTTTCCTCACGAGCAGCCGTGTTTAGGATCACTATTCCTTTATTTCCGTATGGTTGAAAACAGCATTACAAAGCACACCATCATGGTGACTTGACACAGCCAGGCCTATTTTTACATCGGCCGCCATGGTCACCGTCGTTGATCCAAGAGGCGTCCAAGTGCGGCCATCAGAAGAATGACAGGCCGTGAACAGGTCGCCGGCGCGTTCGAGCCGCAACCAGCAGGGAGTGGCCCGGCCGGGTGTATGCGCAAAGCCTGCCGTTTCGCCTCCCGTGTCGCGACGTCCCTGCAAGGCAATCCCTTCCGTGGGCGACATGAATGCAATCACCTGACGGGAGTCGGCATCCAAGGTTTCGCGGATCATCAAACCGGCCTTGGCCCAGCCAGCCGTATTGTCCATACTTTCCACTTTGGCCGTGATCGAACCGTCGCCTGTCAACGTTTGATAAACATAGTGAAACGCATCGGACGCGCCCCAGATATCAGATCCGGATCCCTGGATCAGCAGGGCGTCATCCCCCTGAACCGAGGAACCAGCCGCAGCCGTTTTCCCAATATCCAGAGACGACCAGATGGTCGCTTCTGAAGGCCGCAGAGCCGGGATCCGAGTGCTGTCAAGAGACGCATGGGCGCCGATCTCTGAAGCCACCGCATAATAATAGAGTTTGCCGGCAATGGCCGATGGATCCACATAGGTTGTTACGCTCAAGCCGCTTGCCAGAGTCGTGCAAGGCCCCTCACGGCTCTCGGCACGCTTGACCGCGTACGTTGCTTTTTCATCGGCAGCAGTCCAACTGAGCGTAACCGCTGTATCCGAAGGCGCTGCGGAAAGATTGATCGGAGCATCCGGCAGAACAATGGAGGCTGGACCGATCTTGAAGCCGATAGCCGTCGAATACTCCATGTTGAGAGGGCATTCGATGACCAAGGCATCGTCCTGCTGCTCCCACTTCAGACGTCCGTTGTAGCCAAGCATCGTCACCAAGGCGATCGGTTCGCCCAGCAGGCTGCTTTTACGGCCGAGCGAAGTGATGTGCAGTTTTTCTCCGCTCTTGGGAACCGTCATGCAATACGCGTACAAAAAGCCGTCCTTGCCGACCGTGAACCGGAAATCGGACGTGGAAAACCGGTGGTTGGCCTGTCGATCGCCGATGCCTCCGCCGGGAAGCACATTGAGCTTCCCATCGGCGCCTTCACCCAGAACCAACCAAGCTCGGCTTCCGTAAATGCCTTCCCCGTTGATCCGCAACCATTCACCCACTTTTTTAAGCATGGTGGAACTTCCTTCATCCAGCGATCCATCGGGCAGCAGCGAAACACATAGGCCAAAGTTGCCGTCGCGCGAAACCTGTTCGATCAGGAAACGGATCACCCCGTCGGCCGTATAGGTGAAGCCGGGGCGGTAGAACCAATCCCCTACCGGAACCTCGCCGATCCAGTCCTGATCCGTCTTGATGTCGCGGGGAATGCCGCCTTCCTGCGTATTGACGGTTCCGTTGGTTTCCTTGCGGAACTTGACGATGCAAAACACATCCACCTTCCCTCGACGAGCCAACGTCTTGTTGTAGAAATCGGAGATCACGCGCTGCATGGCGTCACACTTGTAGCCGGCGCCGGTGCCGAATCCGCTGAAAGGCTGCTGGTCGGTGCCGTCGGTATAGATAAAGTCGGGCTGGTATTTGTCCACCGCATCCATCATGCGCAAGGCCCACCATTTGGCATACCATTCGCAAAAGTCCAGGTGGTTCGAGAATATTCCCGCCGGCGGCGGAGACCACCTTGAGTTGGCAGCCTTGGCGACCCCTTTGTATTCACGCAGGTTGATGCCGTAGAGCAGGCGCGGATCCATGCCTTCCCACCATTTGCCCTTGCCGTCGGCCAGCGTGAGGTTGCCGTCGTAGGGAACGCCCGCCTTGGAACCCTCCGTGTCGCTCTGGAAGGCCGTCTGCCACCACCACCAGGAATACTCGTGGTGGAACGTGATTCCAAAGCGCATCCCGGCTTTCCGCACGGCCTGCTCCCATTCGCCCATCAGATCGCGCTTAGGGCCGAGATTCACGGAGTTCCACGGCTGATACTTCGAGTCCCAACTGTCGTACTGGTCGTGATGGACGCCCTGGATAATCAGGAACCGCACACCGGCATCGCGGTAGATTTCCACCAGTTTCGCCGGATCGAGTTTTTTGGGATTCCAGTCGCGCAGCACTTCCTTGTAGCCAACCTCGGAGGGATGGCCGTAGTTTTTCAGATGATTTTTATAGGCCAGTTGACCGGGCGTGTAGAGCTTGCGGGCATACCAGTCGCCGCTCTTTCCGGCGGACTGCGGACCGAAATGGACCCAGAGGCCGAACTTGGCCTCGCGCAGCCAATCCGGCGTTCCCGGATAGTTCTTTTCGATCGATTCCCACGTCGGCTCGAACGGTCCCGGACTGACGGGCAGGTCGAGTTTTACCTCTTCGAACGATTCAGAATCGGCCATCTCAACCGAATCTTCGGCGCCAGGAGCAGGCACGTCGGGAATGGGGGGAAGTTCATAGTTCAAAGTAGAAGTCCAATTTTGAGCGGCGTTCAGGTTGCTGGAGGCGATCCCAATCAACAGAATCGGCGCTATAACAGTCAGAAACATTTCGAGAGACATTATTTATTCCTTTCAATGGTTTGCTAATCCTTTTTCTGCTTTTCATCAGTCCGAAATTTGATCGCTGATTCGGTAATAATGGAAATCGACAAAACCCCCGGCTGTTTTTGTGGAAAAATTGAAAAGTCCGAATCGATAACCCATGAAATGCGGAAAGGTGTAAACCATCTGCATTGTGCCGCCTATTTTTATCCATTCTTTGGCATCCAGACTGTAATAGAAATATGCTTTATCTGCTCGGTTTCTGAAGTCGCAATCGATCCTGAGATAAACCATCTGCTGTTTGAGAGGAATGTTTTCCAGTTCTTCGGATGAATCGTCTTGAATGCCTGCCATGATAATTGACTTACTGCTATTATCCATTTTGACGCCGACATAACCGTAATTCTTCTGCAGAGCAATCAGACCGGCAATATCGCCATCCTTCATTCCGCTGACATCGATGCTGATTGTCGCCGAACAAACGGGGCCAAAGGTCCGCTGGGTGAGTATATTGCGCGCATTGACAACATCCTCGTCGATCCGTCCTGTTGTTATGCGCAAGCGTCCCGGACTCTGTAAAATAATCCAGTTGTCATTATCGGGATTATGGTTCCATTGCCACGCCAGCGGCAGTTTTGAATCGCCGGGTGTTCGTTCAAAATCATCGGAAAAGACAATGTTGCCTAGCCCATTGATATTGTCCTCGATATCGAGATTCACTGGAGCCTTGCCATCGATGCCGAGCATAGGCCAGCCGTCCTCCCACTTCACGGGAACGAGCCAGGGACAACGGCCAACCGCCTCACAATCCTGGAATAAAATAGCATACCAATCGCCCCGGGGCGTGTCGATGAGACAACCCTGTGCGATCCCGCGATCCTGCAGAATGATTCGTCCCTCGTATGGCCCGGTGATTTTGTCTGCCCGGTGAATGATCTGTGTGCGCACTCCGTCTTTCGGCCAGGTGATGTTCATCACATAGTATTTACCGTTGATTCTGTTTATCTGGGTTCCTTCGGCATTCAAACGCACTCGGGGGCCGATCAATGCGGTTGCATTTTCAATCGCAATATCGTTATAACCGCCGGGCTTAAGACCAGAAAGATCGGGCATCAACTCCACAAGTCGAATATCGCGCTTGTCGTAGAGCATATAAACCTTTCCGTCATCATCGAAAAAAAGCGAGTGATCGTGCAGCGCTGGTGAAAAGGAAATCTCCTTCCAATTCCCCTTCTCAATGTCTTTCGTTTTGTAAATATGCGTCCTGCCGCTGGTTCGGGAGAATGTCGTCGCATAGAAGGTTCCGTCATGATAACGCAGGCTGCTGGCCCAGGAACCCCTGCCGTAGGCATTTTTGCCGTTTTTCAGATTCATCAGATCATTATCCACAAGCGTGTCGTAGGCATAACCAATGAGATTCCAATTCACCAGATCCCTGGATTTCATGATCGGCAGTCCCGGACTCATGTGCATGGTTGTGCTGCTCATGTAGTAGATATCATCCACGCGAATGACCGCGACATCCGGCACATCGGCCCAAATGATGGGATTTACAGCCTTACCCGCTTGTGTGTTTGTGTTTGCAAACATGCCTATGCAAGCGGCGGCGACAAATAAATTTTTCTTCATTTCTCATCCTTATAAATAATATTTACCGAGGTGGGGATAATTGTACATATGTTGGCTCATTCCTATTGACTACAAGCCACCCGTCACAAAATTCCAATTCAACGACCTGAATGGATGAGCGACGTTGTTCATACGTGTCTTTGTCCCTGTCTGCGCCTATTCGTCCCGGATGCGTAAAATAAAAAAGATAGGCCCGGCCCCCGCTGATGACCACCTCTCCATGACGCGCGCATGTGGCGTCATCTTTTCCTTTCCCGGTTCCGTGTGGCATCAAGGGCCCTCCCGGTTGTCGATCCCACTTGTCCGCGTCAATTGACCGGAATGTTTTGAATCCTTTTCCATCGCAAAGTATCATCCAATAAAAGTCTTTCCATTTAAATACGATGGGGCCTTCGCCCTGACTGGAAATGACCTTTTTCGGTTCGGACCAGTCATACAGATTGGCGCTCTCCATATAGTAGAAGGTTGATGCGTGATTCGTTGGATCCTTGAAATATAAACGCCACATGCCATCGGGCATTTTGATGGCGTCCGCGTCGTAACAGCCGACCGGCAGATCAAAGCGGCGCACATATTTCCAATCACGCAGATTGTTGCTTGTTAAGTGCGCAATATAACCGGGAACTTTGCCCCATCGCTCAGCCACGCCAGCCTGGATGCTCAGAAACATATGCCAGGCGCCATCATCACCGTAAACAATATCGGGGGCCCAGAGAGTGGCGTCCTTCCCGCCCATTTCATCCGGAAGATTCGGAAAATTGGCCATTCCCACATAGCGCCAGTGCGCTCCGTCCTCCAATTCCGCGATGCCGATCGGCGTCTTAAACACCCAGCTCACTCCCGGCAGATGCGTTTCGGTCGCCCGGCGGTTGGTGTAGAACATCCACCATTTTTTCTCGATTGGATTCCACAGAACGACCGGATCGGCAGCGCCATCGTAAACCGGATCGCGGTAGAGCGGCTTGGAAGCCAGGACGCCAGCCGTGTATTGGAAATTATCAAACCGTGTTTTTGCTATACCGGTCGCCACGACACCAACACGCAGCGCATAAAAACCACGATGATTGTTATGATGCATGCCGGACACATCCAGGTGCTCCTTGATGGTCTCCCATTGCGAACCGTCCTTGCTTATCTGAATCGTGCATTGGTCTTTTTGGTTGATTATCTTAAGGAAAAAATGCTTTCCAAACGCGTTATCTAGCATCTTTTTTTCAATGGCGCTTTCATGAATTGTAAATGTCTTTTCGTTGGCGGTGATTCCGGCAAAAACACTTTCCCTGTAAAACAAGACGAGTCCACCTATCCCGCCTTTTTCCAAGTCAACCTCCGTCTGCGCCTCGTAATTTCTGTCGGGTACGGTAATCAGCAATAAACGGCCGTCTCCAGGAGATGAACCCTTGCCGGTTAAATAGAGACTGCCATTCTCAATCACGATGTCCTTTTTATTATATTTGCCCCACGTGGTCCATTGCAGGCCGAGCTCCTTCGAGGAAAAGTCGTCGGACAATTCCATGCCTCGAAAATCAGGATTTGCTTTCAACGGCTTTCGCTTTTCATCCAAGCGGAACCATCCGTCTTCCGTCCACTCGATCGGATCGATCAATGTTTGACGGCCGAGTGTGTGAGCTCCCTTTTCGTACGCGTGATAAACAATCCACCAATGCCCCTCCGAATCATCAACCAATGTCCCATGTCCTTTGGACCACCAGGACTCCTCTGCGCTATAGGTATGCACGATCGGGTTGTATGGTGAGTTTTCCCACGGACCCTTTACGCTTTTCGAGCGCGCGGAAACAACCATATGACTGGTAGGCGGACCGGCGGTACCACCTTCGGCGCTGGTCAGATAATAATATTCCCCTTTGTGTGTGAGCTTGGGTGATTCAAGGTAAAATCCCTCGGTTACCCAATCCGACGGGAATTTCCACCCCTCGTATGTTTTGAACATTTCACCGACAGTCGATAATCCATCATCCGACAGTTCAACCATCATTCCGCCACTGAGAAGCAGATAGCGCTTCCCATCTTCGCCGACAACATGTCCTGGATCGATTTTACCAATCTTGAGATCGACCGGTTCACTCCATGGCCCCATAATGTTGTCGGCCCAAATCACCCAGTTCGATCCGGAATCGGGATAATAAATGTAATACTTGCCATCATGCTTGACCAGATCGGGCGCATATGCCGAACCATTGATTGGAGTCATGGTGCGTATAAGCGGACGCCAGTTGATGAGATCGGATGAATGCCATATCAAAAACCCGGGAGCATAAACGAACGGCGAATGGGTCATGTAGTAATCGTCGCCGTCCCGCAAAATCGTGGGGTCTGCATAATCGCCCCTCAATATGGCCTGTGGATATCCTTCAGGCCATGTCAATCCAGGCAGGACTGCCAGGGAAAGCAACGTAAATAGAGTAATCTCGTTCATATGCACCCCTCATTGTTCGTAGTGTATTTCAGAATTCAACTCAGGCTTTGCCGCGCCAGACATCCAGGAAGAAGACTGACCTGAAATAGTTTTTTGATATGAAACGATGGCTTTGCTCAACTGAGCTGCTTCAATCTGAATAGGTTCCTTGATGAGTTCGGGAATATTATATGTCCAGACCAGAGTATCATAATATTCCGGATCCTGCTGAGGCAGCACAAACGGCTTGTGCGCCACGCCACCCGCATCGACATAGCTGAAGAATGGCCGGGAAAAACGGCCGTCGAGGCGTTTGCTGTTGAAAACAATCCAGCGGCCATTCCTCGACCAACTGTGCCAGGTGTCAGCTCGTTCGCTGCTGATGGACAGTTTGCGGTATTCGCCGTTTTCCATCTCCATCAGGTATAAGTCGC
Organism: Pirellulales bacterium; assembly: GCA_016930815.1. Taxonomy (GTDB): domain Bacteria; phylum Planctomycetota; class Planctomycetia; order Pirellulales; family Lacipirellulaceae; genus JAFGFZ01. The sequence continues at coordinate 19,987 of JAFGFZ010000405.1, forward strand.
ACTTGGCTTGGTGAATGGGAAAGTCGCTGTATGGCGAGACGTTGAACAAGAGGAACCGGCCATCAGGCGAGAACCGCGGCTGGGTGATGCTGCCGTCCACTGCTTGCGCGGATAGCACCGTCTCCAATTCGCCCCATTCGCCGCTTTCCGCATCAAAAGAAATCCGCATCAGATCACACAGCACTTCGCGATAACGTTTGTCTGGCTGCTGCGGCGCGCTACAGAAATACAAGTGTCTTCCGTCGCGGGACCACTCTGGAAAAGTCTCAATGCGATCAGGCTGGCTGATCTTTTCCTCGCTGATGACATCGTGCGTATCGATGCGGTACAGATCCAAATCGCAAGCGCCATCGAAGACATCGCGTACTTCCTGCGCGGTCGTATGGATTAGCATGAAAAAATTATTATCCGTGATAGCGAGAATTTCACCACTGGGATGCCAAGCGGAAAAACCGGCTTTCCCGGACGTCAAATCGGATTTCGTGCTGATGGACTCGACCCGATTATTTTCAACTAATAACATGGGAGTGCCGTATTTAGAGGACCTTGCTTGAAGCGCCATATGATTAGGATCGTTATTGAGATAACTATGACAATTCATGCACCCATAGCTGAACGACCGATTATGCAATACGATGGATTCTTCGAAATTCTCCAGACCCCTCTGATAGAATCCCATGTCATTCCAAATAATGCTAATCATGATTTTCCGGTACGTTATGTAACTGTCGATATCGGCGTCTGCAATGGTGTTGTCAATAGCCTCAAACCGATTCCAGTTGTTCTCATTGTCTTTCACGTATACTTCAAAATAAAGTTGTCGCCCGTGGTTGGAGGCCAGCAGCTTTTTCCAGCGATCGATCGGGATTTCAATGCTTGGCTTTCGACTGTGAATTTCGATGGGATCACCGTCTTTTGAGTATATTTTCACAAAATGATCGGCGCCGTTTTCTTCGATTAGAAAATTCAGGGGGGCGATATTGGGAGGAATGACGATGCCGCAATAATCCGGACGGATTTTCGCGGAACGGTTGATCAAGCGAGGAGCTTCGATGACAGCTTCTTTATCGCATTGGATAAAAATCAACGCACAAGTCAACAACGCTATAAGCGTCAAAAAGTTGAATGCAGTAGATAGCTTAGCTTTGCTCATTTTTTAACCTGAATCCATTAAATGTGACCAGATATGCTTCATAATCAGACCATTATAGATCACATTTTCAGTTGACTCCCGGAAAAACCATATATGTTATAGAAAAAGTATGTGTCGCCGAATTTCTCCGCCACTTCGAACAACGCCGTCTGCTTATCATCATATTTGTTTAACACATTGAGGAATCTTTGAAAGCGATCTAACGATTCCTGGCTGATTTCATAGCCATGCAAGTCAGGCATCTCACCAGTTAGGTTAATATAGATAACCAACGCTTCTTCACACGCACGGGGGATAGCAGTATAATTAAAATCAGATAAACGTCCGATATTATTTACTATATCCAGCACCTCTCTGTTCCGAAGATAACTTGCCATCAAATATTCAAACGCCATACGATTGTGCTTGTTTTGATCAAGCAGCTCTGGGAGAGAGCATTTATCGATGCTGTCTTTGTCCGGCATCAAGGAACGGATCCGCTGGATTTCCTCGTTCTCGATAAAATAAGGATCCGCCTCAAGCTGCTTTAATAGATTTTGCGCTTGATCCCTATGCAGGAAATCCTCGCTCAGGATTCGCAGCAACGTGCGGGCTGTGTCTGGTTGCCGCTTGACGATGTTGATCTTAGCCAGCTGCATCAATACTTTCGGGTGGTACTTCAAACCTGCCAGGGCGTCCCAAGCGAAATTTTCGGCTTCATTGACGCGCCCCAGCTCATATAAAGTCTCGCTGAGATCCGAATTTCGAGCCACTTTTTCCGAGGGATTTAATGTGTGCGATGAAGGATCCACTTCATATAGCTGCCAGCCGATTGGCTGGGGATATGCGAACATCTCATCAAGCAGACGGCCGCTGTGATAGAGCGCGCGATTGACATCATGGCTATAAGATAAGCCAAAGTATCCCGCATCGAGCTTGCGAGCTTCACGCAGAACATCATCCCACATCCCCAGTTGAGAATAACAACGGACGCGAAGATAATGCTTTCTTTGATAATCCGTTGAAAACAGGACGGCGCCGAAAACGATAATCAGCAGAATTGCCATATTCAACATGCCATGAGATCGGCTTGCATGTTGTCTTGCTTTTACTTCGCCCTTCTTATTTTTACTGCTTTTGCTTTTCCGGCCTTTCTTATTTCGTGATTTGTAGTTGTCGGCATTATAATAACTCATGAATCGATTCATGATCCTGTCGCCTTTATAGCGCCAATACACACTGACGAATCCCGCGAATGGGAAAAAAGCATAGAGAAAATAATATAGCACAGGCCCATGAAAATATATGGCTAGCGGATCATACGGCATAGTTGCCGGATCTGTTGGAAAAATGCAGAGATAAACTTCTGCAAGACTGATATCGAAAAAGAGTGAGCTGATTGCGATGGGGATCAGCAACACCGAGACCAGCATCCCAGAACCCACAAACCAAGCGCGTTTGTGCAGCAATTCGTATATCGCGCAAAGCGTCAAAAAAAGCAGATATGCGTATACTGCAGCATAGTAAATCACTGCGGATAAAAATAAAAAAAGGATGAAGCGAAGCGCTTCGCGCAATATGGATACGCGAATATAAAGATAAAGAAGGAGTAAACAAAACGCGATCGATATGTTCTCCATCATGTAGTGATCATAGCGGCTGTATTGCAGCAGAACCACAACCGCCGGCATGAAACGAAGCGCCCGCAGCCGCCCGTTGCTCATCACATCCAAAAACCGGCCGGCTCCCCAACTCAGCAGTCCGGCGACCATAGTGACAATCAAAGCCCCAGCCCATGAAAAGTAGAAGCAATAGAGCAGCACACCTGCCACACACACCGCGGTCTTTCCAGGAAAGCCCGGCAGATGATCAAATCCCCCCGAACCGGGAACATAAGGCGGCAAGCGCCAAAAGGTGAAATGATCGTAGTAAATCAGCGTCGAATCAAGATAGAAGAAGATATATAAAAAAAAAGAACAATAAAAAAACAGGCTGGGCAAAACCGCATCGCGCCCCCCGCCAATCTCTGCATTCATGTGCGGTTTATCAGCAATCATACGCCATCCTCCCACCGCCGCCGGTCATCGTGACCGCCGCTTCTACTTCGGATAATCGCAAATTTGGAACACGCAATTGCGCGACCTTTGTCCTTCTAACTTAATTGACTTCATTCGAAAAACAATCAATCTGATGGATTAATACTACGTTTCATTTATCTCTTCTACATCCCTGATTACAATCAATTGAGTTCACTGAGAATTATTAACACTCGCGAGTTTTTCAACTTCCGACCTTGAAAGAGCGAAGTTGTAAACTCGGAAATCGCCGATTTGCCCCTTGAACAGAGGATCGGACCATTGACTTTTTCCGATGTAATTGGCTGCCGGTAAAAATTCACTCGGGTTCAGCGTCATTTCATCGTTGGAGTCCACTGGCTTGCCGTCGACATAAAGCGTGCCAATGTCGCCGTTAAGCGTCACAGCCACATGCGTCCATTGACCTGAGGCCAGTTGCATGGACTCCAATATTTGTTCACTTTTATCCATTTTTATTCCAAAGCGCAACGTATCATTGGCGCTCCTGGGCGTTAGAAATAAATACTGATTTGTTCCATTTCCGAAGTCGAAAATACGCTGCCACTGTCCTTCGCCGTCCCATTTCACCCATGCGGCTACAGTAATGTCATCGCTGCATACCACACCTTCCGGCAATGTGAGAAAATCATTCTCCCCATCCAGTTTGATCGCCCTGCCGTTTCGTCCATTCGTATATTCTGGCGCGCCTGCCGCATGGGCATGGAAACCGACTCCGGAGTCATCGTTGGCATTATCATCCATCGTATAATGCGCAAGGAGGCTTCGATATGAAAACACCCGGATATTGAGCGTGGCGGTATCGTATTTGCCCTCGCCGTCTGTCGCACGCACTGTGAATCTATTGTCGCCCACATCATTTGCGCCTGGAGCGCCGGAAAGCGTCCCATCTGCGGCGACGGACATCCAGGACGGTCCGGACTTCTTGCTGTAGGTCAGCGCGTCATTAGGATCCAGCGCGACGCCGGCTAAGCTTTCCGTATAAGGAGTGTTTTGTGTCGCACTCGATCTGTCGATGGGATTGTCGATGAAATAAGGCGGCGCGTTCGTTAATGGCGTTCCATCATAGAGAGATTTAATTTCACTCGTCGACAGGGCGAAGTTATAAACACGGAAATCATCGATTATTCCATCGAATAGCGGATCGGGCCATTGGCTTTTGCCGATGTAATTCATCGAAGGATTGATGTCCATTGGATTGATGGTGAAGGCATGGTTTGAGTTTACCGCTTTCCCGTCGAGGTACAACGTCGCAATATCGCCATTGAGCGTAACGGCCACGTGTGTCCATTGGCCGATCTCCATTCGTCCGGTTTCCACAGTCTGCCGCACCCCAAAATTATTTACCGCGAACCGCAATGTATCGTCGCCGCTTCTGGGAGTCAGAAACAGACATCGGTCTTTACTGCTGCCGAAATCAAAAACGCGTTGCCAGGCGTCGCCTCCATCCCACTTGACCCATGCGGCGATGGTGATGTCTTTGCTGTCCGCCAGCCCAGGCGGCACTATAAGGTAGTCATCCGTTCCATCTAATTCCACGGCCAGTCCGAGTCGCCCTTCTGCATATGCAAGCGAGCCGGTTGTGACAGCATGCCGACCGTTGCTCGATTGATCCGATGCGCCGCCATCAAATTCATAATGCGCCATTAACGCTTTGAGCGTGACGCTGAAATCCTGAACGCATTGTGCGCCGCAACCGTTGGTGAAAGCCGCAGAATAGGTTCCCGCCTGATTGGGTTTGATTCGAGATAGAGTCACCTGTCTTTTGGCGGAGTTGAAATCATTTGGACCGCTCCAGCGCCAGGTTCCCTGGTCCTCCGATTGCGGAATCAATTTTATCGTCTGTCCAGCATTGATGGCGGCGTCAGTAATCTGCTGTGTGACGCCATTGATCTTGATCGCAGGTGTGATGGATGGCGTCGCGCATCCGCGTCCTTTAATGAGCGTGATATCCGGTGAGGGAACGGGCAGCTTCATGTCATAGCCCAAGAAGAATCCGGGCCAGGGCGGCTGATTGTAGCCGACGTTCTGCCAAGCGACAGCCAGACGATAAGCGGGATCGTGCAACAGAGTATGAATACGAACGTTTGTCACATCGGTCGTGGTAAAAATACGCAAAAAATTTCCGCCATGCAGAATGACTTCCTCGCGCCAGTCGCCCAGAAGGTCCGCCTGCAAGTTGGGATTGGCTTTTGTCCCATTGATTTTTCCAACTCCGGTTTCATAAAAGTTAATCAATCGGCCAACGCCCCATTGATCGATGCGATCGCCATCAAATATCTCCCGATCCAGCTCCGCATCCCACCAGATGACTGCGTTAACCCAGCGCGGTCGATTGCCGATCACCTTGCCATCGCTGGTTTTCAACTCGCCGGAACTGCTCGTCCAGCATTCCACCCCGGGATATTTCGGATCAATGTCGCCGACCGTTCCGCGTCCATTGTCGCCGCGAATTATATTTTGCCAGATGATTTCCCCGGTCGCCGCATCTTGATAGATTTCTCCGTTGCCATGCTCGCTGGGCTGGAAAACCTCCAGGCCGGGACGCGTCGGATCAAGGTCGCCGGCGTGCAACGCATCGCCATGTCCCAATCGGGTTGTATAAAGCCCCTGCCCATTATCGTCGATGGTCATCGAACCGTAAATGATTTCATCTTTTCCATCCGCGTCTACATCATGCACACTGAGTTGATGATTGCCCTGACCGGCATAATCAGAGTTGCCTGGATCGTTGCTATCGAACATCCAGATGTTGGTGAGATTGCCGTCGCGCCAGTTCCAGGCGGCCAGCGCGGTGCGCGCATAATACCCGCGACACATGACCAGGCTTGGTCTTTCGCCGTCCAGATAGGCGACGCAGGCGAGGAACCGGTCGACGCGATTGCCATAACCGTCGCCCCACGAGATGATGTTTCCGCGCGGCGGAACGTAAGGAGCAGTGGCCAGTTCCGCTCCGTTCCTTCCGCAGAAAACGGTCAGATACTCGGGACCGGACAGAATATATCCGCCGGAGCGATAGTCCGCATCGGGATTGTCGCCAGGCAGAAGCACATGATTTCCGGCTCCATCAATTGTTCCGGGCGCGGTTTTGCAGGCGATTTCGGCAAAACCGTCGCCGTCCAGATCATAAACCATGAACTGAGTGTAATGCACTCCGGCGCGAATATTGATCCCAAGATCAATGCGCCAGAGTTGTGTGCCGTCCAACTCATATCCATCCAGATAAACGTTGCCAGTAAAGCCGGAATGAGAGTTGTCCTTGCCATTGGATGGAGACCATTTGACGACGAGTTCCAGATCACCGTCACCGTCCAGATCGCCAACGCTGCAATCGTTGGGAGAGTATGAATATACAACTCCATCCGGAGTTTTGCCTCTACTTGGAACCTGCAAGGGAACGTCGATATAACCGGCGCCGTTGTGCACCTTAGTCCATGTTGCGGTCGTTTCCGAGGAAGGTTGTTCTTTGCCATGATAGATAGCGCGAATAGAATAACTCGACGAAGCGGTTCCTCCGGCATCAAGATAATTCGTGCTGTCCGTGATGGGGGAATCGTTCGCCTTGACCCCGTCACGATAGATGTTGAACGCTGTGTCCGCAGGATCCTCTGTGCCGAACATGCGCCAACCGATATAGACGCCTTCGCCGACATCGACAGCCACAACGCCCCGATTCAGATCCTCCATCTGACGCGCCGCAAAGGCATTGCTGGTAATACAGCAGGTGATCAAGAGTGAAATTGCGCTTAATGATATCACTCTTCGATTCCGGGATTCTCGCATAATACTTCTTCCCTATGTGACTTTTTTTCTTTAGAAAGATAAACGACGATAATTCCCATCCTGCTTCCAGACGTCAGCCAATTCATCAATAATTTCCTGATTCAATTGAGCATCAGTATGTAATCCAGAGAGAATTCACACTGGCGCTTGATTCACCAATGACAACGTTAATATTGAGCGTCGCTTGATCGCTGCCGCTGATGTTGTCGGTCACTTCGACGATGAAGGAATTGAGGCCTGCGACGCCGTTGGACGGCGTGCCCGAAAGCGAACCGTCTCCAGCCACGTTGAGCCATGCCGGGCCACTCACTTTGTTATAAGACAGCGGGTCGTCGTCTGGGTCTATGGCGCTGTCTGAGATGGAAGCGCTGTATGCCACATCCAACGTCGCATTCGATGCGTAAAACGGATCGCTGTGGAAATAGGGCGGCAAACCGGTGCAAAGAGCTTTAATTTCACCGGCGGTGAGGGCGTAGTTGTAAATTCTGAACTCGTCGATGCGGCCGTTAAAGAAAGGATCGTGCGACCATTGGCTTTTACCGAGATAGTTGTTTTGTGGCAGCATGTCCGATGGATTGTTTACAATCGTCTGCGTATCCGCAGCCGTCCCATTGACATAAAGCACGCCGGTGTTTCCATTCAAGGTGACGGCGACATGGGTCCAGACGCCGGTTGACATTGCCGAAGCATACAGATTTGGATATTCAGCCGCGGTTTTAAATCCAAAGCGCAGCTGGTTGCTGCCATTGTCTGGCGTGAGGAACATGTATTCGTATTCGCCGTTGCCGATATCGAAGATGCGTTGATAAGCGTCGCCGCCGTCCCAGTAGACCCAGGCGGCAATGGTGATGTCGTCGCTGCCCACCGCTCCGGGCGGTAAATCGATATATGGAGCGTTCATATCTTCCTCGCCATCCATTTCGATCGCCTGTCCATATTGCCCGGACGAATACCCCGGTCCAAAGTGCGCATACCCATCATTGCCGTCATCGGAACTGTCGTCGACATTATCTTCGAATTCATAATGCAGCACAAGCCTTTGAACCGGTAAAACCATGATATTCAAAGTGGCGGTATCGAACGCACCGGCCGGATCTGTCACTCGCACGGTGAAACTATTGGCGCCCTCATCACTCACACCCGGTGTGCCGGAGAGCGAGCCGTCAGTCGCCACCGACAGCCAGGCCGAGCCGGAATCCTTGCTGAAAGTCAGCGAATCGCCATCCGGATCGTTTGCGTCGCTTGCCAGGGTGTTGGTAGTATATACAGCCGCCACCACATTCGGCTTGCTGATCGAATCGCTGGAGAAATAGGGCGGATTATTCACCGGTGTTCCACTGTAGAAAGCCGCAATTTCACTGGCCGAAAGGGCGTAATTGTAGACTCGAAAGTCGTCGATGCGCCCGTTGAAGTAAGGATTCGTCGACCATGCGCTTTTTCCGATGAAGAGATTTTGCGGCAGCAGATTCGATGGATTATTCATAATCGCCTGAGTATCCTGAGCCGTTCCATTGACATAGAGCACACCGGTGTCTCCATCCAAGGTGATGGCGACATGCGTCCAAACGCCGGTCGCCAATGCCGAAGCATATAAATTGGGATATTCCGCCGCAGTCAAGAAACCAAAACGCAACTGTCCGTCGCCGTTGTCTGGCGTGAGGAACATATATTCGGCCGTGCCGTTGTTGAAGTCGAAAATGCGTTGATAGGCGTCGCCGCCGTCCCAATTGATCCAGGCGGAGATGGTGATGTCATCACAGTCGGCCACCCCAGCCGGCGCCGTAACGTAATCATCCGCGCCGTCCAGATCGATCGCTTGACCGATCTGTCCCGTTGCATAGGCTGGCGAACCTGCCGGCGTTCCATCGTTGCCGTTGCCCGAACTGTCTGTCGTGTCAGCTTCGAATTCGTAGTGTGCCATGATCGATTTGAGAATGACGTTAAAATCAAGTCGGCTTTGCGTGCCGCAGGCATTGGTATAGGCAGCCGTATAGATTCCTGCCTGAACGGGCTGGAGGTTGGAAAGATTCACTTCGCGCGTCGTGGCGGTGAAGCCGTTAGGCCCAGTCCAACGCCACGTTCCTCCGGTTGACGGTTCAGGCCCCAGAGTGACGTTTTGTCCCACACCAACTGCCGCATTGACGCTTTGCCGCCACGTCCCACTATCGATCCGCACATAGGGAGTTATAGGAGTCGTTCCACATTCACCGCTGGGTATGAGTGTAATGTCCGGTTGCGGCACAGGCAGCGTCATGCCTTCACCCAGATAAAAACTGGGATGTGGCGGCTGATTGTACCCTACGTTTTGCCAGGCGATCGCCAGG
>JAFGFZ010000406.1 GCA_016930815.1 Pirellulales bacterium
GCCAGTTCGAGCACGAAGTCATCGAAAAAGGCCGATTGGGGATCGGTCCCACTGTGAAGGCCATCCATCATGCCCGCACTGACGCGGATGTGGACGGTACCGGTCGGAGCGACACCGTTCAGCATATGCTGCCGCCACATGTTATCATTCATTTGTTCGGTGCGGAGGTCGAGGGTGACAGGATCACCAATCACCGCCTCGCTTCCGTCGAGGAAGGCCAGTTCCATGAATGTCTGCGTTGAGAACGCAAGACCGCCGGAATAGCCTGGCTCCCATCGGGACCAACCGCTGAGCATGTAGTTGCCTCCTTCGACTCCTGGCACGATCTGCGAGATGATCCCGTCGACCTCGGTGCCAATCTCGCCCAGAAAGGAACTCAACCAGATCCCCGTAGTTCCACCCGGCGTATGGTTAGCGAAACTTTCACTATTCGCGCGGATGACCTCATCGTTGCCGGGATTCGCAGGATCATCGATCGTGATTGTCCATGCGTCCAGCGGTGTGGGTGGTGGATCATCAAGAGTGGGATTGGTAAGGAGCTCGATGCCCGGATTACTGGCCCCAGTCAGTGAGAACGTATCCCAAAAGGCTGACTGCTTCGGGTCAGTGTTATAGACCATGTCTCTGGCCGCCGCGGTGACGCGAACGCTGCTGGTACCGGCCGGAGCCTGGCCAACGACCTCATGCTGCTCGTAAGAGCCATCCGGGTTTTGGATCAGGCCGAGGTCAATCATCCACGGCGTGCCCAGCACACCACCACCCGCATCCAGAAAGGCTAATTCAAGCACTGTTTGCGTGGGCGACGGGTTTCCCACCAAGGGCCCACCGATCAGGCCGATTTCGAGCGCGTCGGCAGTGCCTGAGTAATTCATCTCAAACTTGGCGTATCCACTGAATGTATAGGTTTCACCGGGAGTCCCAGGTACGGTCTGTGAAAGGATGGCATTGGTCAGGTTGTCCGGGCCAGGAGCCGATCCGCCCTCGAAGGCCCTCAGCCAAAGCGCGTAGGGGCTACTGTTGACCGTATCGTACCAGGTAACCAGCTCCGCCGTATTCAGAATCGTGCCCGAGCCGGATGCATACTGCTCGAGCGTCCAGCCGGCAACCTCGTCGCCAGGCGGTTCGAAATCCCCAGAGAGGAGCAGATTCTCGGCATGCGTTGGATTTACCGTCAGTGCGATCGCGGCGGTCGCCAGCCATGCAATGCGGTACGGTATTCTCATGGCGATATCCTCCTTAGTCCTGATGCAAAGCAATCAGCAAACCTGACAGTGCCATACTATGGGGCATGAACCCCTTTAGTGCATATTGCCACTATTGACTTGCCGCATGTCCGGCCGTTGAAAATGAACGATGTCAAGCCGACCTTGCGGACCAGCCAAGCGGATTCAATAAATCATCGCTTCGCCAGCATGGCGCCTGCGATCACGGCCAGGACCGCTAACATGATCGATGCTGGCTCAGGAATTACGGAAACCGAAATATTTTTAAAGGAAGCGTACGAGCTATCGGCAATCGAGAGATCCGGGGCGACCTGCAGGTAAAAACCAGCTTGGAAATCGACCGGTCCACCTTCGAGGTTGGCCCATGCCAAGAAACCGCTCGTTTCGATGTCCAAGCCGTCCGCTCCGCGATCGATCCAGTAGCGGAGCAGGCCAGGGACACCGTTCGGTCCCCCGCCACTGGGGATGTAGTCCATTCCCATCCGAATCGTATCACCGGAGGTGTATCCTGTTGCGCCACTTCCAAAACTGTAGAATGGCGCGCCGCCACCGAAGGCAACAATTTCGCCGACGTCCGAATTGATAATGAACAACGCATCACCGGTCACCGAACTGTTCAGGCGGAGGCCAGCCTCTTTGCGGGGCGTGTTGGAACCTGGAGTCAGTGTCACGTCCGCGCTGAAGCTGATCGGATCATCAATACTGAAAACGGCCTCGGACAGGCCGCTGTCTATGGAGAGGATCGCATCGTGCCGGTTCGCCCAGCTGCCGCCGATCCCATCGTCGGTGTAGTTGGTCTCATTGAATTCGACCGATGCCGGATAATTATTGGTCGTCACGAGTGTGGTCGTTGTGAAATCGTTAAAAACCCGTTCATTGATCTTCACGCCATTGACGTCATTGGCATCGGTTGCAAATGCCGGCACGGCAGATAAAGCAACAACCAAGCCCATCGTAAAACAGAACAGAATGTGTTTCATGAGTCTCTCTCCTTTGATTGAAAATTCCCCGTAGAAGAACCAAGAAACGACACGATGAAATGGGTCCAAGACGACATCCATTCAGGAACTGCAATGATCAAACGACAAGCCCCGACTTCTGGCATTCACTTGTTCCGTTTCATGCAACAGACGTGTATGGACACCTCCACCGACCGCTCAAGATAAACGTCTCTAAGCCAGGATGTCAACAATTTCATGTAAAAAGGGTGAAAAATAGAGACACCGCCTTGGCACGACGCAACGAGAGACTGGTACGGCCAATCCGTTCCGCGTGCCAACCGGAGACGAGGCTCCATTGACCGATCATGACAAGCAGCCAGAGGAGGACACTTGGGGACTCCGGCACGGCCGCCACGCCGTCGCTGTTGGAGAGTGAATCGCCAAAATGTCGCTGCCACAATGAAAGATCATCCCTATCCACATCGGCATCCCCGTCGGCATCTCCCTCCGCGGGTGTGGCACCGGCGGTGATTCCAAAGCCAGTTTGCCAGACCAGGAAGTCAGCGCCATCGACAACGCCATCCCCATTGAAATCACTGGGCAGAAAGACGCGATCGAGGGACGCATCGACTTCAGAAAGCGATGCGAAGAATCGGCTCGCGCTGTTTTGGCCGTCGAGGTACTCCATAAGCGCCATCGTCGACAGAACCAGGTTCCAGTTATCTTGATAAGCGGGAACGTCGGTTGGCCCGGTAGCGTCGGTTGCCCATTGGGCCGAGTCGGCCGGGCCGAGTGGTCCATGCAAGCCGCTATCCAGAAGCGTGCGGAGGGCATTCTCGGCCCCATCCGCTCCGGCCAGAAGTGCCAGCGCGACGCTCCAGGGCATGAACAGGTTCGGCTGGTCGAAGTTGTTGTAGAGGCTGTATTGCCGGTAGCTCTGTGGCCCTTGCCCGGCGTCCGGTTGAAAAAGGTGATTCCGGCCAAGCTGGTCCAGGCGCGCGGCCACATCGCGTTCGTAACGCACGAAATTCTGCCACGGATTCGTCGCCAGCGTTCGGACAGGGAAGTTATCGACCCCGCGAGTCGATGTATCGACGAATAGATTCAATAAAGCTTGCGAAAACGGCGCGCGGAATTGATTGGAGGAATGCACCAGATGGCTGTTGCCCGGATCCGCAAGATGGGCTCGAACACGCAATGTATCGGCATTCCAATTGGCTTCGATTGGGATGTGATGGTCCTCCGATACCGCTGCCGCTAGCGAAATGACTTTCCCCTCGTTTGTGTAGCCGTCGTATGAATATGGTGTGATACCACTAGCTGGGAAATAGGCCATGTGAAACCGGCCGGCTTCGCTAAAGGCATCCCATTGAAATCGATTCTGCACGTCGTCGATTGCCTGGCGGAGTGCGTCCGAGGTGGTTGGCAGGGATTTGTACTGGTGAAGTGCCAAGGCCAGGAACGCGGCATCGATAGTCGACTCCTCGGCATTCGCGACTGGGCCGGCCGTTGCCAGATCGGCGAAGCGGGACGGCAAATAGGTCGTTTGATTGAGGTTCGCATTCAGGGTCGCCGCCAACTGGCCCGCATAGGCATCGGCATCGGCCTGGGACACCCAACCCCGGCGGATAGCCGATGGGAGCAGCCACAGGACACCTGCCGTCGTGTTCATCGCCGATTTCATCACTTCGTGCGACGTGTTTGGAATCAGGCCGTGCGTGCGGCTACGAGACGACCAGAGGCCATCCAATTGGCGATGGGCAATTCGGGTGGCAATTTCCCGGATCGGCGCCGTCTGAATATCGAGGCTGCCGTGCTCAAACAACTGGATGTCATCCATGTAAATCAATCCGTCCACCGGACCGTGCGTTGCTTCCACAATGAAACTGATGGCGAACGTCCGGGAGAGATCAGGGCTGCCGACGACCGTCCATCCACTTGCATTCAGATCGAGCGAAGCTTCGATATTCGTCCAATCGCCCGAGGCCGGGATTTCAAAACGGCGGAACGCCTGATGGCTCCCTGAATCACGGTAGTCTTTGATCTCGAACTTCAGTGTGAAATCCGTGCCCGTCTCGTTGCGAATGTAGCCGCCAACAAGATCGAAGTAGTCCAGGTTCCGTGTCTGCCGGTATGCCGCAGAGGGTCCGAAACCACTCGAAAAGGTTTGAAAAAATCCAAATCCGCCACTCCCAATGGATCCCAGATCGACACGATAGGCATATTGGCCAGAGTGCACAACAACCGACTGCTTAGCGATGCTACTGATATTCCCAATGCCGAATGGACCGCCCCAGTAGTTCAAATCACCGGCGCGCTCCCCATCGATGAGCGGAATCGTGGATAGATCCCCGGCTCCCGTAGAGCGTACGGCAAGCATCGTGAGAAACACCGCGGGGCATGCCAGGGCACATGGGATGGTACTGAGTCTCATGTCGGTGATTATATCATGGGAGCCTTTTCGTCGAAGGCCTTTATCATCATGGTCTAGAGATAATAGGATACAATCCGCGTTCCCGGATAGTAATGGTTGAGGATCTCTTCGAAGCGGATCCCCTGGCAGGCCATCACCGCCGCGCCGATCTGGCATAGGCCAACCCCGTGCCCCCAGCCGGCGCCGCTGAGCACAAACGTATCCGGTCTGCTCGCCGGGCCTTCGGTATCCACAACAAATGCTGAACTGTAGAGATGGAATTCCGATAACGCGCGGCGGATTTCAAGTTCCTTGCCGATCACCAGACTGCCAGATTCACCGATTAATCGGAGCCGGACGAGCCTTCCTGAAGGTCCCCGTGCCACTGGTTCCAATGCGACCAGACGCCCGAGATCAATCCCCACCTTTTTGGCAATTAGCGACCTTGCCTGGTTTGCGTCGAGGCGCACTTGCCATCGAAAAAAATCATGGGTGTCCAAATCATAGTCATTGAGGACCCGCTTCAGAATACGCCGGTCCGTGCAATTGCAGTATGCGGTCGGGGATCCCAGGATAAATTCCCTCGCGGCGGCTTCTTGCGTCAGAGGTGGCAACGTCGCTGGGGGATTTGGGGCATCACGGATCGCGACCAGATAAGGAATCGCTTCATGACTCCAAGCCGTCTGGAATTCCTCGGTCACCCCGCCACAACATTTACTATATCGGGCATCACAAGCCTTGCCCTCCGAGGTGAGGACCATTCCGCGGGTTGCCGCGACTGACGCGGCCACGTCTGGAGAATGGATCCGCCCTATCCCCTGATAGCGCTGGCAATGGTCGTCGGCGCAGACATCGAATAATAAGTGCGCCTCCCGATCGGTCCAGCGGATGATCTGGCAAGGAATCGAATTGGCCGATTTTTTTCGAAAGGAATCACCCGCCCCTTCTTCCGCCCGGACCTCAGTCTCCACGTGGACTTCAGTCTCTGATGCAATGCCGGCACCTTGTCTCGTATCCAGCTGCGCCAGAAGCCAACTCCGCGATATCACGGCGTGGGCCTTGGCCAGTTCAGGCGGCGCGGTCGCATTCATCTCCGAACAGATGACGGATTTGATATAGGTTTCCAGAGGGACGTGATTGATCACGATGATCCGATTTTCACCCTGGGGCACGAGTTGGAGCCTGCCACGGAAAGACTGGACTTCTCGCTGTTGCCAATGGAAGTCGATTCCGATGGTCGCTTCGAGCGAAAAGAGGCAGTCGTTTGGCCGGTCGGGTACGAGATCCAATACTGGCACTTCGAGCGTTTCCACGCCGGAACATCGCAAGATCCCGCGTTCGCAGGCAACATGAATCTCACCCGGGCCAACGGTGCGCCCGGAGGGCATGTGGTAATTTCCCTCCAAACGGATCGTCACCGATTCCGATCCATCGATCAAGCCTACAGCAATCACAGGTTCTTGTTTGGATTGGAGCATATTCCTATCAGTCAATCCGGTCTGCCGCAAATGTGCCATTGTTTCGAATCATGTCCACCACGCAATATTTTGCTCTCATTTTAACCGAACACAATACTCCGTATCTGTCTTCGGTCTTCAGTCTTCGGTCTTCAGTCCTTCTAAAAATCGATTCAGATTCTTTTCTCGAAACAGGCAGACCTCTTCATAGATCGATCGAACGCTCGTTGCATTGACACGATCGAAGTGCTCCGGTTCGGCTACTACGAGCAATCCGGCCATTTCGAGGGCAGCTGGGCTCACCGCGATACGATGGGCACTTTCGGCGAAATAGCAGGCGGGTCGATGGGCAACGCGAGGGAAAAGGACGCAGATGAAGCGGCCCTCGCGATAGAGGGCGAGCAGGCTGACCATCGGTTCTTGGGAAGATTCCAGGGGTTCTTCCAAAAGCCCGGCTTCTTCGAAGAAGCCGGGCTTTTTATCAAGCGAGTTCAACCGATCGAGGATGCCCTGGATCATTGTCTCGACTCGATTCGCATCTGGATCGGCCACGACAATCATTGTACGACCAAAGCTGGCATGGCCAAATCGGCCGGAGACTAGTTCCGAAAGCGGCCGCTCATCGAATAGGGGAATATTTCGGGCATCACAGGCTTGGAAATGCAAATGGTCGGGGGCCGATGCTCCGCAATTGGGGCCATTGTAGAATACCAGCATCAAAGGCCCCAATGCCTGGGCCAATTCCAAGAGCGTTTTGAGGTGTCCTGCGAGTTGTTGGGGGCGGTGGATCCGGTCGGCAATCGTGCAATGCCGCGGGAGGATGGGATAGGGATTCGGCAAAATGACCATCCCGCCAAATGCAATCCCGCGTTCCTCGCTAGGTAAATGTTCCGGGCAGAGAAAACACCGCCGATTCGCGATGGATTGCGGATCGACCCGGGCGTGTATCGATCGAGCGCGTCCAGGATTCGCCTGCACCATCACCTGGGAACTCGCATCACGGAGGATCTTGACCCGGACCTTCGCCAGAGCTGCCTGACCATCCCGCATCGCTTTCCAATGCGCCCGTTGATGGGCAAATAGAGCATCAATCCGCGTTACCAGATCCATGTCCGAGTTCGGGATGTCGAGTATGGTTTTTTCCCAGCTCATTTCTGTCGGGCGGCAATTTCGATCGTGCGCAGCCGGTCCTTATAGAGAGCGTACCGGTTTTTGGTTTCCAGACTCAGCGCATGGTCCGAGTTATCTTCCCAGCGGCGGCACCAGTAGAGCGAATCATAGATCCGACCGAGGCGGTATTGGCGAGTGATTCGCAGGACCACGCCGTAGTCCTCCCCGTAGCTCACGTTGGGAAAACCGATGGATCGCAATGTCGGCACATGAAATGCCCGCGGTGCCCCGAAGCCGGCAATACGGAGCCCATTGTTTGGTCCATTTTCATCGGTCCATTCGCGATGGTCGACCAGTCCGGGTGGTATTGGATTCAGGTCGAAATCGACGATCGTATACGAACCAATCACCATCGCATAATCCGCGCGATGAAATTCCGCGACGATCCGCGTCAGCACATCGGTGCCATGATAGAGATCGTCACTATCCAGTTGCACAGCATACCTCCCACAGGCCTCCGAATGGATGGCTTCATTCCAGCACCCGCCAATACCAAGGTCCAGGCGTGATGGCACGATATGCACGAGGCGTGGTTCGCGGCATGCCATATCGGCCAGGATTTGCGTCGTTCCATCGCTCGAATGGTTATCAACAACAATCACATTGAACGGGAATGCTGCCTGTTGAGCGAGTGCACTGGCAACCGCATCGGCCACAGTCCGTTTCCGGTTCCGTACCGGGATCACAACAGACGCCTCGACCGGGAATGGATTCGCTTCCTGAATCAACGTGCTCTGGGGTGGTGATAAAAAGGCACCAATCCGTTTCAAATGCGCCGTGGCAATCCGCTCCATCTCGATTTGATAATTCCGGTTCCGCGGATCCACATAGGAAAAATGCTCTTCGATGCCGCCCCGTTTTTCTGGAAGTGGCAGCGTGAAATTCGGTTCCGGCAGACGCATCACTGGCCCTTCCTCGGTCAATCGAAGACGCAGGTCATACCAACCCCCAAATTCTGTTGCCAACGAATCGTGCTTGATCCGGGATACCACCCTCGTCAAAGCAGTACCATTCAGCAGCAGGACCGGTCCAAAATCGAAATCATCCCGGAGGCTCCCCGGTTGATAGTCGATCAAAGGGTGCATTTCCAGCACGCCATTGGTTCTTCGATCATAATAATCGGAGTAGACAATCGACGCGTTGGTGTCGCGGGCACAGTCGGCAAGCCGTTTCAGGCCGGCCTCTGGCACGATGGCCGATGGAGATAAAATCCATACAAGATATTCGGCTTTTGACTGATCGAACCAGCGCAATACATCAACCACCACCTCGGAAGACCATGGATTCGATACCTGGAAAACCGCAAGAGGTCCCGATGGCAATGGTGTCTCGGCTCGTGCCACAATTGCCACATCCTGGATTTCTGGACATCGCTTGAGAAAATCCAGGGCGCTAGCACCCGACGGTTTCCCCGTCCAAACAACCACAGCGGCCATCGAGGTCATCAAAAAACTCCAGTTGCCAGTCCGCGTCTGGTTTCAGGTTTCATTGGAAGACGGACTGGCCAATATTGTGATTCAAACTCAGGCAACACGTCAACCGGTGGATGGGCGGGAAGTTGGTCTGATTCATGCGAGATCCACGAAGTCCCGAGGGCGAATCGCTCATCCAGGCGTACAATGGACGGCAGTTTAAGTGATCGCTATACTAGAACCGGTTTCAAAACTTGAATTCAGCGACTGAAAGTAGTGAAATAGCCGAAAAATAAATATTGCCACGTTTGCCATGAGGGTTTTGAAACCGGTTCTAGTTTCCATGATTCACGCACCATCTTGCATCTTGCGCGCCATGTCCCATTGCATTTTAACCTCGGTTCTTGCGCTTGCGATCTGTTTTCCAACAGGTGCCATACAAGCAGCGGATACACCGACACCGCAAGTATCGACAACGGACCCAGGCAGCACGGAACCGGGAATCCTTCGTTCCGAACAGCTTCTGGCATGTGAAAATTTGGATCTTGATCCGCAACAGGTTCAGGAATTAATGGCCAAGCCCCTTCATCAGTTCACTGAAATGGAAGTCGATATCTATTTACGTTTCCTGCATGCAGTGGAACCGGATGTCCGGCGGCGCGTCGCGCATCTGGCTCGAAAGAATCTGGGCCAGCCGTACGAACTCTATTTGCTTGGCGAGCTGCCGTTCGAGCCATACGATCCGCAGCCGATCTACTGCCTGGCCAAGAGTGATTGCCTGGTGTTTGCCGAGCACACCTATGCCATGGCGATTGGAAATGATTGGACGAGCTTCATGCGATTGTTACAGCGAATCCGGTACCGGGACGGTCAAATCGGCGTGGTCACTCGGAATCATTACACGGAAGCCGACTGGAACACATCGAATCGTTGGCTGGTCCGGGACATGACCGGGGACCTTGCCAAAGACCGGGCGGTTCCCTTCGAGCAAAAAATTGACCGGGCCCGTTTTTTCAAGAATCGCTACCACCTGGCCATCGACATTCCCATCCAGATCCATCGCGATATTTATCTATCCTACGAAGACATCGACTTGGCCAAGCCATCTCTGGCCGATGGTGATTTCGTGAACATTGTCCGAGGCATCGCCAAGAAGGATGTCCCGCCGAACGAAACTTTTGGGAGTAGCGCATGGGTTGGGCATGTGGGAATGATAGTCCTTGGTGATGGTGGGGAGCCGCACTTGATCCATTCCGCGAAGCCAGAGGTACGCGAAGAGGTTCTCGACGATTATATCGCCGCGGAAGCCGAAAAGGTCGCCGAACGGGACGCGGCGGGACAGGCACGGCTCATCGGTTTCAAATTCCTCCGCTTGGAAAATGATCCGCTCGGTAATCTCCGACAATTGGATGGGCCGGATGCTCCAAAGATCACACTCCCTGCGGGAATCCCCGCGCAATTCCATGCTCCGTAGTCCATGAGAGTCTTTTCCGATACGTTGAGTCACCGGGAAAAGAAAGTGAAATTGTCAGGTGCGAACCATCCATGCCCGATCGTGAATTGATTGAACGTCTCGGCGATACATTGGTGCACGATTTTGGTGTGGATCGATGCCGCATTCGGATCGTTTTCGCTCCATATCGCATCTGTCCACTGGGCGCGCACATCGACCACCAATTAGGGCAAGTCACATCGATGGCGCTTGACCGGGGCGTCTGGCTGGCTTACACGCCGCTCGATACACCGGAAATCTGCATGAGCAGCCTTGACTACCCCGGCACGGTTCGCTGCCACTTCAAACACGTTCCAGACCATCAGGATGGCGATTGGGGCAATTACGTTCGGGGTGCTATTCGAGCACTTCAGCAAAATCACCAACTCAAGACCGGGCTGATCGGCATTACCGCGGGGAGAGTTTCCGAAGGGGGTTTGAGCTCGTCAGCGGCCGTGGGAGTGGCTTATTTGCTGGCATTGGAAGATGTTAACGCGCTACAACTTGATGTATCGGAAAATATTCTCCTCGACCAGTACATCGAGAATACTTATCTGGGACTACGGAATGGGATTCTCGACCAGTCGGCCATTTTACTTTCGAAACGAAGGCATCTGACGCTAGTCGATTGTGCCGACATGCATCATGAACTGATCCCGCAACGTGCGTCGATGGCATCCTTTGTCGTTCTGATTGTCTTCTCGGGCGTCAAGCAGGCGCTGACGAGCACGGACTACAACTGCCGTGTCGCCGAATGCACCGAAGCGGCTCAAATTCTTCTAGATGCCACCGGACAATCCGCGCGGGAACCCTTCCTGGGCAACATCACACCAGCGCAGTATGCCACCCATCGGAGCCGGCTTGCCGGCGCCCCGGCACGGCGGGCAGCCCATTTTTTCGCTGAATCGGATCGGGTCCAACGGGGTGTTGAAGCCTGGCAGTTAGGAGATCTTCCGGAGTTCGGGCGGCTGATCACCGCGTCGGGAGCCAGCTCGATCGAGAATTATGAATGCGGCGCCCCACCACTGATTGATCTCTACCATATTCTCATCGAAACCGGCGGCGTGTACGGGGCCCGCTTCAGCGGCGCGGGATTTCGCGGTTGCTGTCTGGCACTGGTGGATCCAGACCGGGCCGATGAAGTGGCCGAAGAGGTCCATCAGCGCTACGCGAAGCAGTATCCTGAACTCAAGGATGATGCCGCCATACTCATTTGTCATTCCGGGGATGGCGCGGCAATTCTGAACGAAATAAGCTGACACCGTTTCAATCATCTCAAGCCGTCTTCATCCGAAAATTGATGACGCTCCGGAAGAAGCCCGGCTGCGGAAGAAGCCCGGCTTTTTTTAAAAGCCGGGCTTCCAGGTTGAATCTGCATGCTGGGAATCCTCGCATGGCTGCCCAGCCAAGAAAAAAATGGATATACTGCCAAGATCTCTTTCTGCCGGATTCATTCACGCAGTGATCTTGGAGCCATTTGATGAGCGACATGACCGATCCGATAGACGATATGTCACGCGAGCGATTGGCCCTGCTTGCTCGCCGCATGCAGGAACGCCTAGAAGAAGTCGAATCGCGTCGCCGTGAACCAATCGCGATTATCGGCATCGGATGCCGGCTCCCAGGCGCGGCCGGTCCTGAGGCATTTTGGCACCTTTTGGACTCCGGCGGCGACGCGATTACCGAAGTACCAGCCCAACGCTGGAATAAGGCCGCTTACTACCATCCAGATCCGGACCATCCGGGAACGACCTACTGTTGGCATGGCGGATTCCTCGATGGGATCGAAAATTTCGATCCGGGGTTCTTCGGGATCTCACCTCGTGAATCAAAACGGATGGATCCACAGCAGAAACTGCTGCTGGAGGTCATCTGGGAAACGCTGGAACATGCGGGGCTCGCTCCTAGTTCACTAGTGGAAACACTCACGGGGGTCTTTGTAGGTATTAGCACCAATGATTTTCTCCAGATCGGTTGCCGCAACGCACCCATTAATCAGATCGACGCCTATTTTGGAACTGGGAGTGCCGCGAGTATCGCCGCCGGTCGCATTTCCTACATCCTTGGATTTCAGGGCCCGAACTATCCGATCGACACCGCCTGTTCGTCTTCCCTCGTGGCAGTCCACGCGGCATGCCGGAGCCTGCAGAATCATGAAAGTCACGTCGCGATCGCCGCTGGGGTGAATGTGATGCTCGCCCCGGAAACGACAATCTATTTTTCCAAGGTGCGGGCCCTCTCCCCGGATGGCCGATGCAAGACATTTGATGCGACAGCCAACGGCTATGTCCGGAGCGAAGGTTGCGCCGCAATCGCCTTGAAACGACTCTCCGATGCCGAACACCATGGCGACAGAATTCTGGCGATTATCCGCGGATCGGCAGTCAACCATGATGGGGCAACGAGTGGCTTGACGGTTCCCAACGGCCTGTCGCAAGAAAAAGTACTCCGAGCCGCTCTGGCAAGTGCCTCGCTTTCACCGGATGCAATCGACTACATCGAAGCGCATGGGACGGGAACTTCCCTAGGGGATCCAATTGAAATCCAGGGATTGGGTGCCGTTTATGGTAAGCGTCCCTTCGAACACCCGCTGCTGGTTGGATCCGTGAAAACGAACATTGGCCACACGGAGGCCACCGCCGGATTGGCTAGCCTGCTGAAAGTCGTGCTGGCTCTGCAGCATCAAAAGATTCCATCGCATCTGCACTTTCAAACACCGAATCCATATATACAGTGGGAACGGTATCCAATCCGCATCACGGCGGCGGCGGTCCCCTGGCCGATTTCATCCAACCGGCCTCGGATTGCCGGGATCAGCGCCTTCGGATTCAGCGGCACGAACGCCCATGTTTTGGTTGCAGAGGCTCCGGAGGCAATGAACACCGGTCCAGGGCTCGCTGGATGGCCATGCGCGGAAACCGCGGAGGTTCTCTCGAGTGATTCCGAGGAGTCCGCAAGCCAGTCCAGCCTTGCGGCGCAACCGGCATCCGCTGGACCATATCCGGACCGTCCATTGCATTTGCTATGTACGAGCGGCAAAACCAAGCCAGCCCTTCAAGCGTCCATGGAACGGTTACTCGATCATTTGAAGAAGTCATCGACCGATCGGCTCGCCGACATCACGTATTCGACCAACAAGGGCCGGGATCATTTCTCCTATCGTGCGTGCATTATCGCACAGACCCGATCCGAAGCGATCCGCGGCTTGGAAGAACTCGCTGCCAATCCACCGGAATGGACCTCCCATTCCAAGCCCCCGAAGATCGCATTCCTCTATTCCGGACAGGGATCTGAATACCTTGGTATGGGCCGAGAACTTTTTGATACGCAGCCCGTTTTCCGCGCGGCGATGGAAGAATGCAATACATTGCTAGGGGATACACTTCAACCGGGTCTTTTGGATGCCATATATCGTCTCGATTCCGACGATTCGCCGCTCAACCAAACGCGCTGGACGCAACCGGCCCTTTTTGCGTTGCAATATGCCTTGACCCTGTTGTGGCGGAGTTGGGGTATTGAGCCCGCCATTGTTCTGGGGCACGGCATTGGCGAATATGCCGCGGCGTGGGCCGCGGGCCTGTTCACCTGGCAGGATGGATTGCGATTGGCGGCTTGTCGCGGTGCTTTGCTCCAATCGATGGACACTCCGGGAATGACGGTCGATTCAATCCTGCACCAATTCAACGCGGAAGCGGAAAAGGTTCCGTACAACGGCTTGCGCGTCGGTCTGATCTCGAATGTGACTGGAAAACTCGCATCCTCGGAACAGGTCGGGTGCGCGTCCTATTGGCGGGACCATATCCGGCAACCCGTCCAATTCGCCGACGGCATCCGCACGCTCTTCGAGAGAGCGTATCAAGTCTTCGTTGAAATCGGCCCGCAAGCAACCTTGTGCGGCCTGGGAAAAGCGATCGATCTATTCGAATCGAATGGGAACTCCGCGCGGCGATGGCTGCCGTCCTTGCGACGTGGAGGCGCTAACCAGCACCGCGGAACGAGTGCCATTGCGCCGGAACCCAGACATCCCTCTTCACCCATTGGTGGGGATTGGAGACAAGTTACCGAAACCTTACGAGAACTCTATCTCATCGGCCATTCGATAGACTGGGCATCCTTCGATGCTCCCTACCACCGCCAACTCATCTCGCTGCCGACCTATCCCTTCCAACGCCGTCGTGATGTTCTGGACATCGATCCTGAATTATTGAAACATGCCCGATCCGTCCTTCCGGAAGTACCCAGTCAACAGATCCCAAGCGATTCAAGCCACGGATCGGTACAGGAAAAACGGTTCCTATCGGAATCAGCCGCAACCCCACTGAATGCATCGCCAGTGGACGTATCCCAGGCGGATGCATCCGACCTGTCGCCTCAAAATCGTCTCTACGAAATACGCTGGATCGAGTCGCCCCCCTCCACGCCGGCAAAGCCAGTCGCTGAGTCTGGACAATGGATCCTGATAGCCAATGAAAACGAACTTGTGAAAGTCTTCATGACCCGGCTTGAAGCAAAGGGCAGGTATTGCCATCTGGTCGTCCCTGGCGAATGTCTTGCGCAGATTGACCGAAATCGATGGACGATCCGAACGCAGGAATGCGATGAATGGCGCGAGCTGTTGCGCGAGGTCACGGGCCTTTCCGAATCTGTCGGAGTACTCGAAGGAATTGTTTTCCTTCCGACTGCGGATACAACACCAGCAACCGGCAGTCTGGAAGCGCTGCATACCGCGCAACAGCAGGGCTTGCGGGCAGTTCTTCATCTGACTCAAGCTCTCATCGCGGCCGGTGAATCCACCGTTCGACTCGTGCTGGTCACCCGTGGAACCCAGTGCGTGGTAAGTACGGATCGCTGCGAAGGTCTGGCTCATGCGCCCCTATGGGGATTGGCGCGAACAGTTGCCATCGAACGTCCACAATTGCAGTGCACTCGAATCGATCTGCCTTGGTGTGATACACCAGACATCGAAATGGAGGTGAATCATCTTGTGGAGGCATCTTTTGGCGACGATCGCGAAGACCAAATTGCTGTCCGTGGTAGTAGACGCTATGTAGCGCGACTGGCACGTTGGGAACTAGAATCGTCAAGCATTTCCGACAACATTAAAAGCGATGTGACCTATTGGATCACCGGTGGATCGGGAGGGATTGGTCTCTTATTGGCACGCTGGCTTATCAGCCGCGGCGCGCTGCACCTTGTCCTGAGCGGCCGTCGGGAACTCGATCATAACCTACAAGAAACACTCGCCACACTCGGGATGAATGGTATCCAGATCGATTACCGGCGATGCGATGTCAGCGATGGGGAATCGGTCAAGGCGTTGGTGGAATCCATTGATATAGAGAATCGGCCGCTGGCCGGCATCTTCCATCTGGCTGGCGTGCTGGATGACGGATTCCTTCCCGAATTGACCTGGCCTCGTTTTGAAACATTATTCCGCCCGAAGCTCGATGGTGCCTGGAACATCCATGAACAGACCACGGACCGGTCATTGGATTTTGTCTGTTTCTTTTCATCGATCGCATCCCAATTAGGATCCCCGAAACAGGCTAATTATGCCGCAGCGAATGCCTTCCTGGATGGGCTCGCGACGTATCGCCGGGCCAGGGGATTCTCGGCAACAAGTATCTGCTGGGGCCCTTGGGCGGAAGCCGGCATGGCAGCGCGGATTGGCTTGGATCAGCCGCAGAACTGGCGGACGTTTGGGATCCAGCCACTGGATACCCAGGACGGATTCGCATTGATGGAGAAGGCTCTGTGCAACGATCGAGCCGTCTGCGGCGCGATGCGGATGGACTGGGGCCGGTTCTTTCAACTATTCCCGCCCGGTTTGGAACCACCGCTCGTCGCGGGCCTAGCGGATGGGCGTCGGAGCCTACCACCACCGTCCGAACGATGGCTGCAATTGGTCCAAGATGTCCAAACGGCTCCGGAAGGGGAACGCCGCGGTCGTGTCCTGGAATATGTCCACGAACATCTTACCCGTATTCTGGGAATCGATGCGACGGAGCGGATCGACCCGGATGCCGGTTTCTTCGATCTCGGGATGGATTCGTTGATGGCTGTCGAAATGCATGCCGCATTGCAGGCCGACCTGGGCAATTCAAAAGTGTTGCCAATCACGTTTGCCTTCTCGCGTCCAACCATCCATGCGGTCACCGATTTTCTGCTCCAGCAAATCGAATCGTTCCGTGGTACGCCACTGCAAGAGTCCCAAGGAAATAGGAGCCTATCCGGAAATCGGCTCCCCTCGCTCCGCTTGCGGGAAGAGGTGTCGGGGGTGCGGGATTTTGAACAAGGCTCCAAGGCATTCCCGTACCATGAACTCCCGGACATTGGAACTGGCACCCGGCTGTCCGAGTCGAGCGATCACGATTTGGAGAGTGGGGCGATGGCATTCCCTGTGCCTCATTCTACGTCGCGTTCAAAAACTTCCGATGCGTCAACGGAGCCGGGATCTTCCACTATCTCATATCACGGTGAGCCAATCGCGGTCATCGGCATGGCATGTCGGTTTCCAGGCAACGCGAATGATCCAACCAGTTTTTGGCAGAACCTGGCCTCGGGCAAGGATGCCATCATCGAGGTGCCTTCCGAACGGTGGGAGATCGACGCTGTCTACGATCCCAATCCGGACGCCATTGGGAAGATGAACACGCGCTGGGGCGGTTTTATCGATCATGTGGATTGCTTTGATGCCGCATTCTTTGGAATCTCACCCAGGGAAGCCTTGAGCATGGATCCACAACATCGAATTCTGTTGGAAACATCCTATGAAGCGCTGGAAAACTCGCAACTGGATGCTAAACGACTCTCCGGATCCCGAACGGGGATCTTCATCGGGATTAGCGGGAACGATTACCTGGCCGTTATGAGGCGCTCCAATAATCCGAACCTGATCGATGGCTATCTGGCGACGGGAAACACGCTGAGTATCGCTGCTGGCCGGATCGCGCATGTTTTGGGATTTCAAGGCCCATGCCTGGCCATCGATACCGCCTGTTCGTCGTCACTAGTCGCCGTGCACCTGGCATGCGAGAGTCTGCGTTCTGGCGAATCGGAAACCGCGCTGGCGGGTGGTGTGAATCTAATCCTGACCCCCGATATCAATGTGGCACTATCGAAAGCACGGGTGATATCCCCAGAAGGCCGCTGCAAAACATTTGATGCCCTGGCGGACGGTTACGTCCGCAGTGAAGGGTGCGGGATCGTTGTGCTCAAGCGACTATCCCAGGCGCAGGAAGACGGCGACCCTATTTGGGGTGTCATTCGATCATCGGCCGTGAACCATGATGGGCGAAGCGGTGGCTTGACCGTACCAAATGGGGAATCGCAACAGGCTCTCATTCGCGAGGCACTTCGACGCGCCGGCCTGACACCGGATGCGATCGATTATGTCGAAGCGCATGGTACGGGAACACCGCTCGGCGATCCGATCGAACTGGCGGCGTTGGGCCAGGTCTATCAGCAACAGCCATGGATGGGTGGCTCCGCGGATCAAGGAACAACACCCAGACGAGCCCTACTGCTGGTCGGTTCCGTCAAGACGAATCTCGGGCACTTGGAAGCAGCGGCGGGTGTTGCCGGATTGATTAAAACTCTGCTCGCCCTGCATCACGAACTGATCCCGCCCCATTTGCACTTCCGGCTCCCCAATCCAAACATCGATTGGCAAACACTCCCAATCGAAGTACCGTCTCAAGGCCGTCTTTGGAAACGCAACAGCCGCCCCCGGATCGCCGGTGTCAGTTCCTTCGGCTTTAGTGGCACGAACGCCCATCTCCTGGTCGAAGAGGCCC
>JAFGFZ010000407.1 GCA_016930815.1 Pirellulales bacterium
ACTCGCTGCAATTGCTGGCTCGCCCGTTCAGTTGAATCTGGTCCTGGAGAAGAAGGAAGTTCACACAGAGTCACCACAATCCACGCGGCGTTCGCGCCGCCAGATGCGCCGCGAAGTTGGCCAGCGGCCGTTCGTGCAACGAGCCGCAGAGCTCTTCGATGCGGATACCGATCACCTCAAATTAACACTTCCAGAATCAGATTGGTAGAGTATCCCTTTCATCGGAGCCGATCCCTTGTTCAAGAATCTTAGCAACCTGGCCAATTTGGGTAACATCATCAAGCAAGCGCAGGAGATGGGAGGGCGCATCAAGCAACTCAATGAACAGATGAAAAACGAACGCGCGAAAGGGGCTGCTGGTGGGGGTCTGGTGGAGGTTGAGATGAACGGACTCATCGAAGTTCTATCGGTTCGCATCGATCCGGATCTTATCGCCCGCGGTGATCGAGAAATGATCGAGGATCTTCTGCCGGCCGCATTCAATGCGGCCCAACGCAAGGCGAAGCAATTGCATGCTGACGCCATGCGGTCGATGACCGGCGGCCTCAACATTCCCGGTCTGGATGAGGCGCTGGGTGAACTCAGCAAAGATGAAGAAAAGGAGCCGGCGTAAGGGAGAGGGAGAGGAGCCAAACCGATCAAGATGATATCCGCATCCGTGACTGAACTGATTGATCAATTTGCCAAGCTACCCGGCATCGGTAAGAAATCGGCGGAGCGGTTGGCGTACCATGTTTTGAGGATTCATGAGCAGGAAGCGGTCGCTCTGGCAAATGCAATTCTTGCAGTTAAGCAGAACGTCCACCATTGCCGGCAGTGTTACAATCTGGCCGAGCAGGACCTCTGCGCAATCTGCCTCGACGGGCGGCGGCGCCAGGACCAGCTTTGTGTCGTTGAACAGCCCCGCGACCTCTTCGCTCTCGAACAGGCCGGAGTCTATGAAGGCCTTTACCACGTGCTGCTTGGGCGGATCGCGCCGCTTGAGAATGTGGGGCCGGACGATCTAACCATTGGTGCACTCGTGGAGCGGATTCGCCGGGGAGGGATTACTGAAGTGATTCTGGCCACCAATCCGACATTGGAAGGGGATGGTACGGCCCTCTATGTCGCCAACTGTCTACAAGACTTCCCGCTTGAAATCACCAAGCTAGCCCGTGGAATTACGACGGGTAGTGTTCTCGAACTATCAAACCGGGAAATTCTGGCCGATGCATTGACCGGCCGGCAAAAGTTCTGAATGAAATCCTGGTGCCAGGGGCAGTTTAAAAGCTACAATATGATATTACTGGATATTCCTACCGTACCAATCCCATAAGATCCGGCTCCTTCGATGCGTCTTTCTCTTGGACAACAGATGCAACTGGCTCAGAAGCAGGTGCTTGCACCGCGGATGATCCAATCGATGGAGATACTCCAACTGCCGATCCTCGCGCTGCAAGAGCGGATCGAGCAGGAGATGGAGGAGAATCCATGCCTCGATCAAAACCAGTCCGAAACCGATCTATTGGACTTGGAACAATCCGATTCCGAGACGGAGGATCCAAATGCACCTGCCGAAACGGAACGGGAGTTGGTTGTCGAAGATGACAGCTCGAACGAGGCCGATTTTGAGCGGCTTATCAATATGGCGGAGAATCTGCCATACGATTATGAAGAACGGTCCCGGCCATCTCGCGGGCAGATCGAGGCTGAATCCGATCGCCGATTGGACGCCATGGCGAATATGGTGGCCCGGCCGGAGTCTCTGCTCGATTATCTGCATCACCAGCTAAGTTGGTTCGATCTTGATGAGGATGTCCGATCCATGGCGGACCGCATCATCTACAACCTCGATTCCAACGGCTATTTGAAGACACCGCTCAAGGAGCTGGTGACACTGATGCCTCCGGAAATGAATGGGAACGCCGAGGCCTGGCAAGCCGAACAGGAGGCAATCGCCGAAAAAGCACTGGCGGTCGTCCAGCGTCTTGATCCGCCCGGCGTCGGATCGCGAAGCCTGAAGGAATGTCTGTTATTGCAACTGGTACCTGGCATGCCATTCTACGAAGAGCTTCGCACGCTGATAGAAAACCACTTGGCTGACCTCGAAAATAACCGGCTGCCACTCATATCGAAGAGGACCGGTTATTCAATCGAACACATTCAAGAGGTATGGGTTGAGCTACGCAAACTGAAGCCCAAACCGGGCGCCGATTTCATGGATACAACCGTGCCGAGTGTCATGCCTGATGTGTATATCGACCGGGCGGAAAATGGCAGATATGAAGTGCGGCTGGAGGACACTCAGCTCCCTTCTCTGTTCATCAATCCGACCTACTTGAAAATGCTCAAATCCGGCGAAGCCGATGAGAAAACGCGCGAATATATCAAACGAAAAATCAATTCGGCCCAATGGCTGATCGAGTCGATCGAGCAGAGGCGGAGCACATTGACTCGCGTCACCCAGGCGATCGTCGATCATCAAACGCGGTTCTTGGACGATGGCCCGGAGTATATCGAACCGCTTAAGATGCAGCAAATTGCTGATAAAGTCGGTGTCCATGTCACGACGGTTAGCCGGGCGGTCGACGATAAATGGCTCCAATCACCCCGCGGCATCTTTCCGCTGCGACGATTCTTCGTGGGTGGAACGACGAGTGCGGATGGTGAGGAAATCGCCTGGGATGCCGTCCGGTTGAAGCTCCAGGAGATCATCGACAACGAGGACAAGAAAAAACCGTATAGCGATGATGGCCTCGTCCAAAAATTGGCCGAACACGGACTAACCGTCGCCCGCCGGACCGTCACCAAATATCGCAAGGCGATGAATATCCCTAGCAGCAGGCAGCGGCGGGATTGGTCCCAGTAGTTTATCGATTGGATGCTCAACGGCTTCTACGTTCTTATGGCAATTGCTGTTGCGACGGTTCCTGGTTGGGCGATTCGCATGTTCACTGCTGCGGATCCTCTCGCCGTTGTCATTGTTGGCACCATGCTGTTTTTAATCTTGTTTCCCTTTGTTCTGCTCTCCATGCTTGAAATCAGTTCACCATGGGCCATTTTTTCGCCGAGGGTTTTCGGAAGTCTCTGGCGGGCGCCAGTTGCGTGGTTTTTCTTCACCATGGAATCATTTTTGCTCGTCGCGGTGTTGGCTTTTGGCAACTTTTGGATCTACCAATTCAATCCATGGCTGGTTCCATTGATCACTCCAATCGTTGTTGCCGGATCTTTTGTCTACTTTCGCCTCCTCGGCCGACTCGGTTGGTGCCTTGCCCAAACGCTACGCTCGAAATGACCGTTGTAATGGGAGACGTTCGTGGCCAGTCGTCGCCTTCGAATCCGCTTCGCCAGAACATCTGGCGTACCATTTGCCGAGTGTGAGATTAGGAACCGTGCCAGTTCCTCGATCACTTCCCCATCCGGCGACCCAATACGGCCCCTTCCTCCCGAACGGTTCTCCCTCCCATGTCCCTTTTCCATGGTACTCATCGAAAGAATCCCAATCCCAGCGGCAAGTTCCTCCATATTCCGCGTTTTGGCACAGAAGAGGCCTATGGGGCCGAATATCATGACTGGACCTACCATTTGGTGCGTCATATGACTGGGGCGACTCTGCGAAGGGCCGTTTATACCGTTACGATTTTCGATTCGTCGGGAAATCGGATGGCCTATCTAACCGACTTTCCATCGCTGGCTCGGGCGCATGCAGCCGCCCGTGATTGGGTTGATGAGATGCTGAGCGGGTCGCGTGATGGACCGCTCCTACGAAAAATAAGCCATGGCGTTTTGAAAGATCTTTAGGCCGTCGCCAATCGCAGGCCGTTCCGCCCGCGTCCAGCATGGATGCTGGGTCCATCGAATGAAACGTTCCGGATGTGGCATCAGGCCGAAGACACGGCCGGTCGGATCGCAGATCCCCGCGACGTCGAATTGCGAGCCGTTCGGATTGGCCGGATAGGGGATCGGATCGGGCCGTCCGCTGCTAGAAGGGGATCGCGGAAGCGTGTATCGCAGAACGAGCTGCCCGGCCCGGTCGATTTCCTCCAGGGCATCCATGTCTCGCGCAATAAACTTCCCTTCAGCGTGGGCGATGGGAAGTGACAACGATTCGATCCCGGACAGAAAGACACATTTGGATCCGCAAACGCGAAGGGAAACCCAACGATCCTCGAATTGACCACGCTCGTTCCAGCCGAGTGTAACCAGGGGGCCCTGGGCATCGGGAGGGACGAAGAGGCCCGTTTGCACGAGGACCTGGAAGCCGTTGCAAATCCCGAGGATCAGTTTGCCCTGTTCGTGGAACCGATGTAATGCATCGGCCAAGTGAAGGCGCAACTGGTTGGCTAGAATTCGTCCAGCGGCCAGATCATCGCCATAGCTGAATCCGCCAGGTATACAGAGAATTTGATAACGATCGGCTAATTCAGGTTTTTCGAGCCACCGATTGATATGGACCTGTTCCGGTCGACCGCCCGCTTGCTGGAATGCAAACGCCGTCTCTTCATTGCAGTTCGTGCCAGGGGCGCGGAGTATGAGAACGCAAGGAGAAACCATCAAATCGTGTAGGTGAAAATTCGAGGATTGAGAAAGGAAACGAACAAGGAAAGGCTGCAAAATACCTTATGCTGCCAAAACTGACAAGGCAGGAGATAACGTGACCGGGATGCTATTCCGTGGTGGGATGGGGTTCGATACGGACCTGGCGCTCTGAGAAAATATCGTAATTCTTTTGACGACAATCATGAATGCCTCCTCGAGATGCAAGGGATGAAATTGTTCTTGCTCGGTTAAGTGCTTTCGGGAATCGGTTGCCGTTTCGATGGATCCGTGTCATAATTCCTGCTGATATTATTCCATTGGATCATTATTCAGTTATGGAGAGATCCCATGAAAGTCCTGGTGGTTGGCAGTGGAGGTCGCGAACACGCTCTGGCTTGGAAGATTGCCCAGAGCCGTCGGGCGGACCGTGTTTATGTCGCGCCAGGGAATGCCGGGACGGCCGCCGATGCCGAGAATGTGGATATTTCGGACAGTGATATTCCTCGGTTGATCCAATTTGCCAAGCGGAATGGGGTCGGTCTGACCGTCGTTGGCCCGGAAGCCCCATTAGCTGGGGGGATCGTAAATGCGTTTAATGACGAAAAACTCCGCATCTTTGGTCCAACCCAGGAAGCGGCGCAATTGGAAGGCAGCAAGGTGTTTTGCAAGCAGGTCCTGCGGAACGCGGATGTCCCGACGGCCGAATACCGTGCTTTTCACGATGCCGCAAGCGCGATTACCTATCTGAACGAACGTGACAATATACCGGTTGTTGTGAAAGCGGATGGTTTAGCTGCCGGTAAGGGGGTTTTCGTCTGCGCGAGCCGCGAGCAGGCGATTGATGCGGTGAAGCAGATCGCGGTCGATCGTGCATTTGGTGATGCCGGGAATGAACTTGTCATCGAAGAACGCTTGGAAGGTCAGGAGGCAAGCGTTTTAGCGATCACGGATGGGCGCACCATTGTCACGCTCCCGCCCGCGCAAGACCATAAGCCGGCCTATGATGGTGATCAGGGCCCCAATACGGGTGGTATGGGTGCGTATACACCAACACCACTTGTCACGGAAGAAATTCTTCGCATGATTGAAGGCCAGGTGCTCGTGCCGACGATTCACCAGATGAAACGATCCCGGCGCCCATTCCGTGGCATGCTTTATGCCGGGCTCATGATCACGGCACAAGGGCCCAGAGTCCTCGAATACAATGTCCGGTTTGGTGATCCGGAATGCCAGCCCCTTTTGATGCGATTGCAGAGTGACCTGCTCGACCTGCTCGATGCCACGGTCGATTCCCGACTTGACGAACTGGATGCACTCGCCTGGGATCCTCGTCCGGCGGTTTGTGTTGTCATGGCCAGCGATGGGTATCCTGGGTCCTATGAGCGGGGTTTCCCAATTCGCGGCCTGGACGATGCGGCCAAGTTGCCGGATGTCAAGGTGTTCCATGCCGGCACGGCGATCAGCGATGGTAAGACCGTGACCGCGGGTGGCCGGGTCCTTGGGATCACAGCGCTGGGAAATTCCATCTCTGCCGCCAAACTTCAGGCCTATCGCGGGGTTAAATGTATCCGCTGGAATGGTGCATGGTGTCGAAAGGATATTTCTGATAAAGCTCTTGAGTATGAGAGATAGGAGTCGTACGATGAATGAACATACGTCCAATCCACCCCGTTTTACTACTTCACGGCGCTCTTTCCTGATGGCATCGTCCATTGGCGCGGTCGCCGGATCGCTCGGGATCGCTCGTACCGCGCATGCTGCGGGAAGTGATGCGATCAAAATCGCTCTTATTGGCTGTGGGGGACGTGGAACGGGGGCGGCGATCAATGCCCTCAATGCCTGTCCCAATACCCGGCTCGTTGCCTTGGCGGATGCCTTTCAGGCACGTGTTGATATCAGCCTGAAGTCGATCCTGGCACAGCCCTGCGCGGATCGCGTGGATATCCCTGGGAACTGGCAATTCGTTGGACTGGATTCCTACCAGCCAGCGATCGAATCCGATGTCGATATGGTGCTTCTCTGTTCACCGCCCGGATTCCGGCCGATCCAGTATGAAGCGGCGGTTGCCGCCGGAAAACATGTTTTTATGGAAAAACCGCTTGCCACCGACGCGCCCGGTCTACGCCGGATTCTCGCCGCCAACAATCTGGCAAAGGAAAAAGGATTACTCGTCGCCGTCGGGCACCATCTGCGACATGAGGACAGATACCGGGAACTCGTGCAACGGATCCATGACGGGGCCATTGGTAAGCTGATGTTGATGCGAGCCTATTTCAATACGCACAACCTCTGGGTCCGGCCGCGGAAACCGGGCCAGTCCGAAATGGAATACCAAGTACAGAACTGGTACTACTTCACCTGGTTATCAGGCGACCATATCGTCGAGCAACACGTTCATGATATCGATATCTGCAACTGGATCCATGGCGGCCATCCGGTGTCGGCCCAAGGGATGGGCGGCCGGCAGGTTCGTATTGGCAAGGAATACGGAGATATCTTTGATCATCACGCCGTCGAATTCACCTATCCAGATGGTGTGAAAATGTATAGCTATTGCCGCCAGACACCGGGATGCTGGACCAGTTTTTCACAACATGCCCACGGCACCAAGGGATCGGCTCGCTTGGATGGGGAAGGGACGGCGGAACTTTCGATCGATGGTGAGCCATCCAAGCGATGGGATCGGGGCAAGGATGGCCACCAGGTTGAAATGGATGACTTGTTTGCCGCTTATATCGGCGG
Organism: Pirellulales bacterium; assembly: GCA_016930815.1. Taxonomy (GTDB): domain Bacteria; phylum Planctomycetota; class Planctomycetia; order Pirellulales; family Lacipirellulaceae; genus JAFGFZ01. Next base: position 7,261 of record JAFGFZ010000407.1, read on the forward strand.
GCGGCCAACGAATGAAGTCGACGCCACGGCGGATGGCACCATGACCGCAATCCTCGGCCGGATGGCAACCTACTCGGGCAAAGAAGTCTCCTGGGACGATGCGTTTCATTCCAACCTGGATCTCGCCCCAGAAACCCTCACATGGGACGCCAAACCACGCGTGCTACCGGACGAGAAGGGATATTACCCGTGTGCGGTCCCGGGTGTCACGCAGGCATGGTAAGGGACCTGGAATGCCAAAAAAGCAACATTTCCCGGCTTGGTTGTTGGTTCTTTTCGTCGCCGTACTGATTGCCGCGATTACAGGCCGAGCCGTCGAAAACAACAAACAGGGAACGCGACGACAAGGCGTCCACGTGGCGGTGCCCGATCCAGATGCTGTGGTCCAATTCCGGATGGAACCCGGGACATTGGAGCAAGGGATGGCACCCAGTACTTTCCCATCCGCCGACTATGCCCAGCATCTGATAACGTTGAAGAAGAAAATACCATCGACTGAATTCACGGTGATTATTCAACACCCGTTCGTTGTCATTGGCGACGAATCGCCGGCCATGGTCCGGCGCCGGTCCACTGGAACCGTTCAATGGGCGGTCGACAAACTGAAGCAGGCCTACTTCACCAAAGATCCCCAGCAGATCATCGATATCTGGTTATTTAAGGATGAGGCCAGTTATCGGAAGCATGCCCGGGAAATTTTCGGTGATGATCCGGATACGCCCTATGGGTACTTTTCGCATACCGACCAGGCACTCATCATGAATATTGCGACGGGTGGCGGGACGCTGGTTCATGAAATCGTCCATCCGTTTGTTGCCGCCAATTTTCCAGAGTGCCCGGCATGGTTGAATGAGGGCCTTGGCTCGTTGTATGAACAGAGCTCGGAGCAAGATGGCCAGATCGTAGGTTTGACCAACTGGCGTCTCGCCGGCCTGCAAGAAGCTATACGGAAAAAGCAAGTACCCTCGTTCAAAGCGCTTTGCTTCACGACAACGCACCAGTTTTATCGAATGGACAAAGGCACGAATTATGCAGAGGCTCGCTATCTATGCTATTATCTCCAGGAACATGGCTTGTTGCGGAAGTTCTATCACAAGTTCCATGAGAATTTCAAGCAAGATCCGACCGGTTACAAGACTCTTCAAGCAGTCCTTGGCCGGGATGACATGGATGCCTTTCAAGAGGATTGGGAGGCCTATGTTCTGAAACTGCATTTTCCGTGATTCACGGTCCTTCGATTCGGAGCCGGCCACCATCTCTTCCTATCGTTGGATTATCCGAAGTCTTCGATATCATTGGCGAGTTCACGCCAGTGTTGGGATTGCTGTTGCCGTGGCAACGGCAATACTGACAGGGGCTCTTGTGGTTGGTGATTCGGTACAGGGTAGTTTGAAGGCACTTGCACTGGATGGTTTGGGGCGGATCGAATATGCAATCACCGCCACGCGGTTCTTTCATGAAGGCCTGGCTTCGGAAATAGTGGCGGAAGACTGGTCCACTGGAAACGCCATCCAGGCTGTGCCGGTTATCCTTCTGCGCGGATCCATGGAATCTGGTGGGGTTGGGGATACGCGCCGAGCCGGAGGTCTTTCGATCATTGGGTGCACGGAGCGTTTTTGGTCGCTTGGGGTAAATTTATCCGAATCGCGCCGCGATCAGTCGGCCGTTCTTTTGACACAATCGCTGGCTGACGACCTGGATGTCCGAGCGGGAGACGAAGTGTTACTGCGCCTGCCGATCAGCGCATCCTTGCCGGCTGAAAGTCTATTGGGTGAGAAGGAAGACACGGTCGTTTCGCGACGGCTTCGAGTTGCGACTGTCCTTCAAAGATCCGATGGCCTGGCCCGATTCAGTCTATCACCCAGCCAACGGCACCCTCGAAACGCCTTCGTTCCGCTCGATCTGGTGCAAGAGATGCTCAATCGGCCGAAGGAAGTGAATGCGATTTTGGTTGCTGGGAATCCGCGCCAACCGGATGGGCCTGCGGGCTCAATGCGTCTGACAGCGGGGTCCGTTGGCCCGGTCCCGTTGGCCCGCGCGCTCCGCGATCACCTGCGGCTGGAAGATTATGGCGTTCATCTGGATTGGATTGGGCCGGCCGTCGAGAATTTCGCCAAAACGCCGGATGACTCTAATCAAGGGCCTGCTTGTCCCGATGAAGCTTTGGACGGGGCAGCGGCGAGTGTTCGTTCCCGAAAGGAGGACTCGAGCTACATCAATATTTCTTCGGATGCCCTTGTCTTGCCGCCGCATGTTGTCGATTGTGCGAAGGCAGTGCTCCAGAAGGCCGAAATGCAACCTGTGAGCACCTATTTGGCGAACACGATCAACGTCGGCCATCGCAAGATCCCTTATTCAACGATCACGGGCGTTGATTCGACGGCTCAGCTTGGGCCACTAGTCACGGAAGATGGCAAACCGATTCACGTGGCAGATAACGAGATTGTTCTCAATGATTGGGCGGCAGCACAACTCGATGCCCGAATTGGTGACCGTGTGGTTGTTCGATTCTACGAACCGGAAAGCGCCCATGGCCAGCTTCGGGAAGGGCCGCCAGTGGCCTTGAACCTTAGGGCAATCGTCCCACTGAGGGATCGGAACGGGAGGCCAACGCCGGCTGCAGATCGGTTCTTGACACCACAAATTGCCGGGGTGACTGACCAGGCATCCATCGGTGATTGGCAAGTTCCATTTCCACTGATCGAAACCATCCGCCCCGCGGATGAAACCTATTGGGATGATTACTTAACGACACCCAAAGCATTTGTTTCATTCGCGATGGCGAGGCGGTTATGGTCGAGCCGGTTTGGAGTGGTCACCTCGATCCGTGTGGATTCATCGGCCATCCCGCTTGGGAGGCTCCGCGAGAAGCTGGCAGCCGCATTGGATCCACGCCAACTCGGATTTGATGTTTTATCTCTTCGCGAACGGACCATAGCCGCATCCGGTGGTGCGACGTCATTCGACCTCCTGTTTCTTGGTTTCAGCATGTTTTTAATAGCCTCGGCCGTCATGTTGATTGCGCTGCTCTTTCAGTTGGGTGTGCAATTGCGTGCCGGTGAACTAGGTCTGCTGACATCATTGGGGCTGCCGGATTGGCGTGTGCGAAGGATGTTTGTTGGTGAGGCAGCGATCATTGCCATCCTGGGCGCGGCGGTTGGGGTGATGGGTGGCATTGGTTATGCCTGGTTGATGCTTGTCGGCCTGCGGACACTTTGGATTGAAGCCATTGGAACCTCCTTGATGAATCTGCATGTCGCCTGGAGTAGCCTCGGGCTGGGATGGATTCTCGGTTTGGCGGCCGCGATTGTCCCTTGCTGGCTGGCAATTCGGGCCGGGGCCGGTCTGCCTCCACGGCGCCTGCTCCACGGTGATAGGATGCCTGAAATTGGTTCTCCGAGCCGCTGGATTCGATGGTTTCGTTGGGCAATTCTTTTCCTCGTCATCGCGGCGGTCGGCCTAGGTTTTTGGGGTTTTGGGAAATCGGGTGCAATACAAGCCGGCGTTTTTTTCGGCACGGGGGCGCTCGTCCTTTTGGCGATGCTTGTGGGTGTCCATGTTTTTTTATGGCGAGGTGATGCCAGGTTCTTGGGACATCGAGGCAGAGTATCCCTCGCCCATTTGGCCATGGTATCTGCGTTTCGAAATCCGGGCCGGTCCCGAATCTGTATTGGGCTGGTCGCAGCGGCCTGTTTCTTGATCGTCGCAATTCGTACTTTTCGGTTGGAAACGAACAATGAAAGTACAGGTGGATTCGGACTCATCGCGGAATCGGATATCCCGATCCAGTTCGATTTGGGAGCGGCCGATGGCCGGCTGGAACTTGGATTTGGTGATCGAGAGAATCGGCAGTTGGCATCGGTCGCGATCCATGGGTGCCGAGTCCAGGATGGAGATGATGCCAGTTGTCTGAATATGTATCGACCGCGTGTTCCAAAAATTCTTGGCATGCCGGAAAAATTCATTGCGAACAATCGATTTCTCTGGGCTGCGGCCGCCCGTCGTGCCCAGGAGCCGGCTCGTTCTGCCAATCCATGGCCTTTGTTGGAACAGTCGCTGGGAGAAGACAGCCAGGGCCGGCCGGTTGTGCCAGTCGTTCTGGATGCCGATACAGCGGCCTATGCGTTGCATCTGGGTGGCGTGGGGACACGGTTTTCGATAGCCGCCCAATCGTCGGGGCAGACGACATTCCAGATTGTCGGGCTGCTTTCCAAGAGTCTATTGCAAGGTCTCTTACTGATCAGTGAAGAAAATTTCTTGAGACTCTATCCACAAAGTGGCGGGTATCGGTTCTTCCTCATCGATGGCTCCAGCAGTGGCCTGGATGACGATCGTGTGGCCACCATCCTCGAATCGGCTTTGGGCGATTACGGTTTTGATGCGACGCAATCGAAACGCCGGCTGGAGGCACTCTACGCGGTGCAGAACACCTACCTCGCGACATTCCAGACCCTCGGCGGATTGGGGCTGGTCATGGGTACTTTTGGCTTGGCGGCCGTTCAGCTCCGCAGTGTTGTTGAACGTAGAAGGGAATTGGCCCTCATGCAGGCACTCGGCTTCCGCCAGCGCCGGCTAGCCTGGATGGTCCTGAGTGAAAATGGTGTGCTACTGGTGACGGGGATCGGCATTGGCACATTCGCGGCCGTATTCGCCCTGCTGCCTCATTGGCTTGGCTCCCAATCCGGCTTCCCATGGACTGACATCGTCGGTATGTTGTTGGTGATCCTCGTGATTGGCGTGGCAGCGGGAGGGATTGCCGTTTGGAAATTGGTTCGAGAGCCCCTCATGCCTGCTCTGCGCGGCGAATAAATAACGAGCCGTGGACTTATGCAAAAACACCTACGAACTCTCGTTGCTTTCATCGGCACGGTGCTTCTCTGGAGTTTCCAGGGGCCATTCCTCAAATGGGGTCAGCGCGGTATGGCGTTGGCAGACAGTGATGCCATTCTGAGGCCGATGACTTGCGTCGGTTTAGCGATCTTTGTGATCGGTGTTCTTGTACCGATCGTCTTCTTGAGGGTCTGGGGTGAAGCGGGCCACTGGTCCGTGGCAGGGATGGTTTGGAATATGGCGGCTGGCGTGGTCGCGGTGATCGGGGTCATGGGGCTTTTGTTCGCGTTTTATTTCGGTGGTTGGCCCATCTATGTCCTGCCTTTGGTCATTGGGGGCGTGCTCATTGTCAACTCGTTTCTTTCGATCTTTCTTGCTGGGATCAAGCAACAGATCAATTGGATATTCGGTGCCGGCCTGGTCATGCTGATGCTTGGGGCCGTGCTTGCCCTCATCAGCCGGCCGGGCGTCGGGCATGCCGAGCACGAAGCGATTGGAGGATGGCTCCGTTTCGTCTGGCAGATCCTTTGTATCGTGCTGGTGATTGTCTGCTGGGGTACCCTGGGACCGATCCTCGAGAGAGGTTTGCATGGGATGCATTGGAGCTCTTTTCGGTCGTTCCTCTGTATGGGTCTTGCCTCTTCTGGAATAGCCCTCATTCTGCCCCAATTGTTGTTGCTCACACTCTTCGCGGAAAATAGCGCCTATACGATAGCCGGTACAAGCTGGAGTTTGCTGGCTGGCGTTGCCGGATCGATCGGTGTTTTTGGGCTCGTACTCATATTGCGTCCAGTTGGGAAGCCCGTTTTTGTCATACCACTTGTCCTGGGGGGGACGGTGATCGTCGATAGCCTGCGGTCGGTTGTCATGGCAGGCGGGATCCGTGATGCCGGAACGTTATGGACGACTGGGCTGGTTCTTATCCTTGCCGGATCGATCATGGTCTTCATCTTCGCACCACGGACAGAACCGTGGGAGAAGGTCCAGCCGCAGCAAAAGGTTGCCGCGCCACCGAAGAAAGAGACCTCTGGCAACAAGACTGGGCAAGGTTTCGGTGATAAAACCATCTAAAAAAGCGGGAACGAATCCTGGTTTCATGCCGTTTCGAATTACGACCCGCGTACCGTGCCGTACCATTCGAACTGTTTGCGAGGGCAGAACCGGTAGCCTTTGATTTGGCAATAAGGTGCGAGCCAGCCTGTGCGATCGGCTAGTTCGTCAGGATGGGTTCCTTGCGGCATCAGCAGGATGCGTTCGCGATCGATATCCTCGAGGGCGGCAAGGTATTCCTCGATTTCTTGGCAATCGGCGGGGCGGTCGACGACAAATTTGAGTTGATAGACATATTCGCGGACCAGGCGTTGGATCACATCCATGCGGCACCGTTCACGCTGGTGACGCCGATGCCAGTGGGGATTGCTTGCCAATGCTGGGGCCGAGCTCGATAGCTTCGGGCTGATGGACATCAAATCACATGCGACGGGCAGATACAGGGTTCCGGCCGTTTCGATCGTGATGTGGCGTTCCCGATTGGCCAGTTGCTGCGTGAGGGGGATCAGTTCCGAAAACAGCATCGGTTCGCCACCGGTAAGAACAACATGCTGGCAATCCCATTCTTCCACTTTGGCAACGACCTCATCGATCGTCAAATCAACTCCTTCCGGGCGCCACGATGCATAGGGGGTGTCGCAGAACCAGCACCGGAGATTGCAGCCGCTTGCGCGGACAAAGACGCATGCCGTGCCGGTCAGCAGACCTTCACCTTGAACCGATTGATAGACTTCGACAATTCGCATCACGGAGCCGTCGTTTGATATTTCAATGGATCCTGCAATCCCGCTTCGGCAAATCCCTTCAGACGCAAAAGGCAGGCGTCGCAGTGCCCACACGCGGTGCCCTGCTGATCGGGCGCATAGCACGAATGGGTTTGACTATAATCGACACCCAGTTCGATGCCGCGACGGATAATATCCGCCTTGGACCATTCGATAAGCGGAGCGTGGATTTGAAAAGATATTGTTCCCTCGGTACCTGCTTTCGTGGCCAGATTGGCGAGCCGTGTGAACGCGTCAATAAATTCGGGCCGGCAGTCTGGATACCCGCTATAGTCGATTGCATTCACTCCAATGAAGAGGTCGGCTGCGGATAGAACTTCGGCGTAGCCGAGGGCAAGGGCCAGGAGAATGGTATTGCGGGCTGGTACGTAGGTGATCGGAACGCCATGGCGTATGGCCTCGTTCGTCCGGTCCAATGGAACGGCGATTGTGTCGGTCAGCGCGCTGCCGCCGATTGCCGCGAGATCAACGGAAATAATGCGATGGCTTTTCACGGCAGATGCCTGGGCGACGCGAATCGCGGCATCGAGTTCAAACCGATGCCGTTGTCCGTAATTGATGCTGAGTGCGTGCACATCAAATCCGTCGGCTCGCGCTATAGCAACCGTGGTTGCCGAATCGAGACCTCCGGAAAGCAGAACAACGGCAGGCTTGGACATGATGTCGCGCGTTTCTGGTGCCACGGATGAACTTTCCCTTCCCACGATGCCACCATCATGGCACAATAGGGTCTTCTTCGTAAAGGAGCCGTGTCATGACTGCTTTTCGTGCCATCCTGGAAACTTTTGATAACCAGTTTCCCGAGCGGGATTACACAATCGAAATCCTTTGCCCGGAGTTCACGTCCGTTTGTCCCAGGACGGGCCAGCCTGATTTTGGGACGTTGAAAATCAATTATATTCCCGATCGGCTCTGTATCGAATTGAAGAGCCTCAAACTTTATCTTCAGAAATACCGGAATGAGGGTCTATTTTACGAAACAGTCACCAATCAGATTCTGGAAGATTTAGTGGCCGTGCTCGCACCGCGTTGGATGAAACTGGAGGCCTCATTCACGCCGCGTGGTGGTATTTCGACAACGGTTACAGCGCAGCACACCGCCACCCTTGGATCCTTGGAGCCTTCCCGATAGATTAAATAAAGCGGTATTCTTTATTCCCACGGCCATCCGTTCGACGAGGCAATTCCATGTCCCAATCCGCGCGTGTCATCCTTTCTGGTTTTTCTGACGAGGCTGCTTATACCAAGACAGCGATCGAACAGTTTTCGATTATGTCCGCGCTGGGCATGCAATATTACAGTCTTCGATTCATGGATGTGGGGCAGGGCATCAAGAATGTGATGTCGCTCACCAAGGCGGAAATCACCAAGCTTCGTCACCTGGAAAGTGAATACGGCATGAATGTTGCGTCGATCGGATCGCCGATCGGTAAAGTGAAACTCAAGGACATCGACGATGGTACAACCAACGAATACATCCCTTTCAAGCGCTATTTGAAGAATCATGTTGCCAAGGTCTGCGAGCTGGCCCATGCGTTTGAGACCAAGCTTGTTCGAGGTTTTTCTTTCTATCCGCCTAAAGGTTCCAGACCGGAGGAACATCTCCCGCAAGTGATCGACCAAATCGGCCAGATGGTCGAGGCGTTTCATCGAAGCGACCTGACCTTTGGACTCGAGGTCGAGGCGAATCTGGTGGGTCAAAATGGCGAACTCGTTGCTGAAATTCACCGGCATGTGAACCACCCGGCGCTGGTGACGATTTTTGACGGGGCAAATCTTGTGTGCCAGGGTTATTCGACCGAGGAAGTGGCACGGCAGTACCTGGCCATGAAACCGAGCTTGGGCTGGATGCACATCAAGGATTACCGCCGGCCGCGACGTGCCAGAGTCCGTGGTCATGTCGATGAGGACGCCCTGAAAAACTTCGTTCCGGCCGATCGGGGAGACTCGGGCCATGAATGGATTCTTCGCGATTTTGCGATCTGGATCCCCAAGCTGGAACGCAAACTGCAGCGGCGTGGTATTCCGGGTGTCTTCATGGACTTGGAGCCCCACATCCGCGGTGGTGGCCAATTTGGTGGAACCAGTGGCCCGGACGGGATGGGTGTGGCACTCCGTAGCCTGGCGCGGCTGCTTGATTACGTCGGCATCGGTTACGATCTTTACGATTTCGACGATATCCGTGCCGCGCGGGGTTTCTAATCCCGCGTATCGATTTCAGGATGGCTGGCAGGCTCTGCTTGGAGGGGGGGTTCGTCAAGTGAACCCTGGCGGATTGCCTTCAGTAGCATTGCCGCCGACTGTCCCGCCCAGAAGATTCCGGCCGCCAAGGAAGCCACACCGTACCATGCTAGGGAATCTTTCCAATGCGGAGACAGATATAACAGCATTAATCCGCCGGTGAATCCGACGGCGGATACTAATAATTTGCTGCAAAGACGATGCCGTTTCATTCGATTGGCATGGGTTCCAATTGCCTGATGAGCCGTGATGTTTGCTAATTGCCGGAGTGCCTCGAAGTTTCCACGATGTTCGGGCAAGACATTGGCTCGTTTGATATCTTCCAAATGAATCCGTCCGGTAGGTTCTTCCGCGGGTGGTGCCGGGGGATCACAGGCCACGCCAGGGTCCGCGGGCGGTTCCTGGGCGAAATCGGGGGGCTCCACCCCGTTGGGCAATTCCGTTTCCCCACGGATTCTCCGCATCAGCTGGCTCATGTACTGTTCGAGTGATTCCTCCGATTCATTCGCTGATTTGCCATCGATTTTCGTTGGCCCGTTGTCAGGATCGGAGCCATTTTGGATTGCATCCAGGAGGAGCTTGGATTCGGATGCCATGGATTCATGGTCTGCTGGCGTGGGATCATCGGGATCCGGTTCTTTGTCCTGATCCAACATACCAGCATATTGATCCATAAACGAAATGGGCTGGAATGTGGATGCCTCTTGATCGGTTTCCTCGTCAGCAGTTGGAGAGTTCTGCCGGGCATCCCACATGGCCCGTTCTTCTTCCAACGCCGCGCGGAGTTGTTCCAATGCGAGGCGTTGCGTTTCGAGTTTCTTCTCACGCTCTACAATCGCTGCCTCTCGTTCTTTTTCTCTCGACTCGGCTATCGCCAGACTTTCGCGAAGACGGGCGGATTCACTGCGAAGCCGATCGAGTTCGTCGGTTTGGTTCTGATGGACTGGTTTGTTATCGTTTCGAACGTGACTAAGTTCCTTCTTGAGTTGTTCCAATCGGGACGTCAATTGTCCGATCTGAGAATCACGCTGATTCAATAATTCTCGGAGCAAGTAGATATTTTTTTCATATTCAATGCGTTGTTTGGCCTCGGCATGGATCCATGTCGACCGCTCGCGTTCAAACGCCTGGAATTGTTGCAATCCGGTAGTTCGTTGTCCCTCGAGTTGAAGTTCCAGATTTTGGCATTGTTTCTTCAGATCCAGGATGCTTTCCAAAAGCGTGTTTTCTTCTTCGGCGGTGGCTTCGGAATTGAGGACCTCAAGTTCGACCGGACCGATATGGAGCCGATCTCCTGCTGCTAGGAGGGCATCTTCGTATGTTTTTCCATTCAGAAGTGTATCTGGCGCCCAGCGTCGGACGACTGTTTCCCGCCGTCCCCGGAGTATCAGGCAATGGACGGGCCGAATATCCTGCCCGGTCAGGTGAAGTGTGCAGGTTGGAGCGGAGCCGATGGTGCATTTGGCTGATGTCAGATGGGCCACGGAAATGTGTTGCCTTTCATCCCGGATACGGAACGTCAAGGGAACCTGAGGTGGCTCCAACAGCTGCGAAACATGGATTGGCATTGGACGGGTGAACCTATCTTGAGCCTGGAATCAGCCCTGCTTAGCCCCAGTTTGGACTCTGTGACCGCGGAATGTCTTGCCGGGTCCATAGACGGCTTTCTTTCGATACAACTTCCCCCTTGAGCATTTAGCTTGTGATTCGGGTTTCGTCAAAATTTGGTTTGACGCAACTCCTGGTCTAGCCAAGAGTTCCAACTAAATCCGAAATTTGGGCTGTATATCTTTAGCAGTCCTGCCGATTACGATGCCATACCCGCCATTTTAGAGATAGCCTGGGAATCCAGATTCGAGTCTTCGCGTGTAGGATACCCGCTCGGTGCGGGCATATAATCACTGGGTGGCCAAAGTGTCCTACTCTCCTAGGTAGCTTTGTTTTACATGATCGATGTTGGTGGAAATTCGAGAATCGCCATAACATATTATTCCATAAGAACATATGGAATTTCAGCCTGGCCGTGCCAGGATTCGATAAAGGAAAAACATAAAAAGACAACAACCTTGTGCCTCGATGCGTACTATAGTTTGGTTGTCACCCTGCTGTGTCCAAACGATACCACCAGGCATTTGGGGATCGCTTTGAGAAACGCAGGGGGACAGAGAAGAGAGGGTTTGTCGCCTAGGTCAGATGGAGCCATTTCCGGATCGCAATGCCTGACCTCGAGCGGAATAGAGAAGTGCAACCTGAGAGAATTGTAGGGTGGTATAGCAATGGCTCGCAAAGATCAGATTCTGAAGTTAGGCAATGTATTAGTGAAGCGACGGGATGCCCTGCGCAAAGCGCTTGCTGGGGACTTGAGTTTGCTGAAGGAATTCCGTAGCGAAAACGCCGGGGACGTGGTTGATGCCGCGCTCGATAGCGCACAGAACGAGATCAGCTCACAATTGGCCGAAGTGGAAAGCCGGGAGTTGGCAAATATTGAAAAGGCACTTCAACGACTACGTAATGGGACGTATGGTATTTGTGAAGGCTGTGAAGGGAAAATTCCAGTCGCCCGTTTGAATGCTCTCCCCTATGCAACATTCTGCATCAACTGCCAACGCGCCTCGGAAATTAGCGGGAGTGGAAGCCAACTGGACGCCGATTGGAGCCGAGTCCTCGATTCGAGCTACAAAGATGCGGATGTGCCTCTGACGGATATGGGATTGCATTAACTGCGACGATCCTTGTTGAATTATCCAATGCAAAGTAATCTTTTGATGGACGTGCACCGGTTTGTTAACCGGGCCACCCTCTTCTGGATTTTCACAAGTGTTCTCTGGTTGGGTTTTTTCAACCGGCCACTGGAGGCACAGCTCCAAATTGACGAAGTGGCTTCCCGCGTGGAACGGGATCGTCTCTATGAAAACCTTGCCAGGGACGTCACCGAGTTGGAGCAACGGTTTGGAATAGTCAAACGGGTGGTTCAACTTGTTCAACCGACGGTTGTTCACGTCGAAGCGGCCCGGAGCCAAGAGTCCAACCTGCGCTACGGTTCCCAGGCGGATATCGAAGAGGCTGGTTCTGGAGTGATTGTGGATATTCAGGGGAAACCCTACGTGCTGACGAATCGGCATGTGATCAAATTTGCCGAACCGTCCGGCGTGAAAATTCGCCTAATGGATGGCCGCCTGATTCATCCCACGAAAATATGGGAAGATCGAGAAACCGATGTTGCCGTCATGGCCGTTGACGCGAAGAATCTCGTCGAATCGAGGCTTGGAGATAGCAATCTCCTGGAGATCGGCGACTTTGTCCTTGCCGTAGGGAGCCCCTTTGGCCTGAGTCGAAGTGTTACCTATGGAATCGTTAGTGCCAAGGGCCGGCACGATCTGGATCTTGGCGATGGCGAGGTCCGATATCAGAACTTTCTTCAAACCGATGCAGCGATCAATCCAGGGAATAGTGGTGGGCCACTGATCAATCTCCGGGGCGAGGTGGTTGGAATCAACACGGCCATTGCCAGCAACTCGGGTGGTAACGATGGCATCGGTTTTTCGATCCCTATTAATATTGTCATGCACATTGCCCGGCAATTGACCGAGAAGGGCAAAGTTGCCCGGGCCTTTCTGGGTGTCCGGCTCGATAGTAGCTACGCCACGAATGACGATGGCAAGGATGGCCTGATCCGGCCCCAAGGCGCTCGCGTCACCGATGTGACACCTGGCTCGCCGGCCGAATCATCTGGGATTCATATCGGGGATGTTGTGCTGTCATTTGATGGGATTCGTATCATGAACGACAGCCAGCTCGTTAATGTTGTTGGCTTGACCGAAGTGAACCGGGAGATTGAAATCCGTCTCGCCCGTGATGGGAAGATCATTCGAAAGGTTATCCAAGTTGTGGACAAAGCCGATTTTCCTGCTTCGGGTCGTCGGTAGAGGACGCAACGCAGTGGCCAGAGGAGCACTTGTGACCGCTCGCGACGAAATCCATGAAATATGCGGGCTAGCGTGCCTGGGCCAATATTTGCAGGATACAATCCAACACTTCTTTCGCAGCAGTTGAAGTCATGACATCCAGGTTGGGCTGTTCTGCGGGGGCAAAGCGCCGATCGAAGACGGTCATGCC
>JAFGFZ010000051.1 GCA_016930815.1 Pirellulales bacterium
GCAAAATCGGTTTCGCGGTATTGCACGCAGTATTCATGCGATGGGTAGTTGCCACTAAGTTTGAGCTTAAAATCCTGGAAGCCGAGATCCTTGAATATCTGCTCGACGATTTCCGGGGTCGATTTCTCCTGGAAAATCCGGCAGTCGGTGGTCTGCGTGAGGAACCAGAGCCAGGGAACCACCAATGCCCGGTAGTTCGTCGCCTGATCTGCCCAGCCACAGTGCCGAAACTCGCGGACGTAGCCGTTATAGTAGCGGGTCTTTTGGCCGTCCTGGTCGAGGCGGAAAGTGACGTTTTGCCCGACAATTTCGCGTGGATCGAGGCCGTCATCCTCGGAGAACATCTCGAGCTCATACTCGAAGAGCTGTGAGAGTGCCTCCATCCCATGGAAACGTTGAAGTACCAAGACGTCCTCACCGAACAGTGTCGAAATGGCTATCGGACGGCTGGCTTGTTGAAACTTTGCCACGGTATGGCTCTTTCTGGTTCGTAACCAAGTGGGATGCGGTCAAGAATTCATGGCAAACGATTGCCCGATTTAGGTAGCAGTAAGGCATGGACTCATGGCGGCGGGGATTCCTACCCCACGAAGTCTGCCCCATTATCGTTGGATCGGCCGAATCGTTGCGGATAGGTCCGAATGAGGTGGCGGTTGTGGAATGCAACCTATTGAACACAAGGAGCTTACATCGCCCACAGTATTCCAGGAAAGCACGCTTGACGCTTGCGAAATAATGGCTAGTGGAGTAGAGTCACAAGTGTCATATTCCACCAAAATGCATTTCGACTGTGGGGATTTAGCCATGGGCGATTGGCGTGAGGGAAGTAAGCCGAGCCGGAAGCAGCAGTCTTCCAAATCTAAAAAAATAAAAAAGGTGCAAACTGGATCGACCCTGCCTCAAGCCAAAGACGCTTGGAAAAAGCGGTCGGGATCTCCCGGACCTCCCCGTCAGGCCGACCCTTGGCAGCCAGATTATCAACTTGGAACCCCACCGCCGAAATGGCCGAAGATCAGGTTGTATCTGATCTGGGGTGCCATGGCCACGCTGCTCGGCATTTTCGTGAAACTGATCTTTTTCAGTCCACGCGATCTGCCACTCGTCGTTTTTGCCCCAGAAAAACCGTACTTTTCCGCGGAAACTCTACCCCTTGTCCTGCATGGATATACCGGCAATTTGAAAGAATCATGGACGACTTTGGGAGATACCGCGTTTAACGGGAAATATAAGAAAGAGAAGCGTAATGAACCTGTGCTTTCTCTAGACAAATTAGTGCAGGACGAGGACGCATTATTAAAGTACTTTGCGCGTAAAGAGATCGCAAAACCAGGCGGCCCAGCCGGTGATAAATCAGTTGTAATCTATATTTCCGCAGCGAGTGGCGTGGACAAAGATGGCTATCCTTTCCTCTATTTGCCCGGTCCCACCCCAAAAAACGAGTTCATGAGGCGTGTGCCCTTGCGTAGGATCTTGACCGCGATTGGCAAGACATTTCCAGATAATAATAAATTGGTCGCCATAGATACTTGCCGCTATCAGCAGCAGTGGGAATTGGGTCAGCTTTCAACCATATTTGCTTCGTCGGTTGAGCGCCTTATTGGCGAATTGAAGAAAGACGATAAGGCCAACAACAAAATACGAATTCCCAGGCTCTATGTTCTCCTAGCATGTGACGACCATCAACAATCGTGGACCGCTCCGGAACTCGGCAGATCGATATTTGACTATTATTTCTGTGAGGGCCTGCGCGGTTTCGCGGATCAGGAAGAAAATGATGACTGGTTTTTCGAAAAGGTATCTTTATTTGAACTAACGGATTATGTCACGGATCAAGTTTCTGGATGGGTTCAACGCGAACGGGATGCAACGCAGACCCCACTCCTGTTGAGCACGGAAGACACGGAAGACAAGGACAACGACTTCCAAATAGGATGGGTGGATGAACTAGACAAGGACGGTTCAATCAACGAGGCGGACTCTGCACAGTCACAGAACCAGTTTATTCCGAATTTCAGTCAGCTTGATGACGATAATGACGACGTCAATAATGTGAAAAGTCGGGCTACGCGAATCCAGGAGCTGTCACAGTCGATGCGCTCCACCCGACCACTTGACTGGGCAAGCGTAGCAAGCTACTTGGTCCAACTGGAACATCTGGCTCTGGCGGTCGATGAAGACAACGAGAGTAGAAGAAATTTACTGAATAACCTAGATAAACTGCTAAAAGATGGCACGCCGAACCGGCCGGGCAGAACGGGTCGAAGTATCGCGGCCCTTGCAGACTCCGCGAAATCCGCGTCGGAAAATCCCGCTTCGGATTCGGTGCAAACGTGGATCCATTCCTTCTGGTCCAGCGGTTCGCCTCCCACACCAAAGGAGGGTGAAGATGCGATCCGTCCCCCAGGATTTGAAGCAGTCGCCATCGCGTCCTGGCAACAACTCCTCAAGGAAGAAGCTATCGATCAAGATACGTTGACGAAAGCTATCGATGCAATCCAACCATGCCCTCGAGATTCGGATGAGGATCCGGAATTTGATCATGCTCCGGAATATGTCGAGATTCATTTTCTTCGCTTGCTTCACGACCACATCGACTGGCAAGCAGAAGCCACTGAGCAAAATCAGGATATTCTAGCAACAACCGTGGCTCTTGCGATCAAGGCACTCGACCAGTCACAGCGGCTGGCGAACCTTGCTCTGGATGATTGTTTCGTGGCCGATCCGCGAGTGCATTACTTTATTCGAGTGCTCCTTGACGATACCGACCAGCAACGCCGGCTCGCCGAGGATTGGCTCTTCACGGGGTATGTCAACCAAGCCAAGGAACTTTATGGCAACCTTTTGAGACCCGACGATGGTCCCTATGCAACCGTGGAACGAATTGTTCAAAACGTTGCGCTGGCGTACCTCGTCCGCGACCGGGCTCTCGCGGAGGCATTCTGGTTCGGCCGGTGGCTGCTCGGTTCTTCTAGTAATTCAATTACAAACCAAGCAGATCTACAAGCGAAACTAATCGAGATCATTCCGGCAGCCCATGATCTCCACGAGATACTAGAAAAACAACGGCGTGAATGCCTGTCATATTTGACAAAATCGGATTCCCGATCCAAGTCGGACATTCGGATCGATGAAATCGACACGTGGAGTGAAGATTTAAGGGTAAAGGCGATCCATTTGGAAGTAATTCTCGACCAGCTTGCGAAAGCTTTAAATCAGGCGGAGGTGGCAAAACTTGCTCCGGAATCAGGCCATAAAAACATGTGGAGCATCGCACAATCGGCACTGGATTGTCCCTTGCTTGAACCAGCCCTACGTAAAAAAATCCACGCACAAGTTAACGAAGCTCTTAAAATTGCTACTAAAAATGTCCCACCAAGAAGCAAAACAACAACCAATGCAAACCACGCGTCGACTATTAAGAATGAAACTGAATCGAATAATAAACCAATCGATGTTGCAAATGACTCTAATTCGATGACGCGCAGCAATCAACTGGGAAACACATTTGACATACGAAATGGGGAAATGAAGGTTAAAGCCAATGCTGAACCAATCACCGGTTACGAACGGCAGCTTATCGATCTAATCAATGCCAACAACCATCCCGCGCTGCAGGCTGTTGGAATCAAGCATGCTGAGAACGAAATAATCACTCTCTTGTCTGCCGAAGAGAAGCTCAGCAATCGGCTGACTGATTTAGTCGCCGAACTTAATAAACGTGTCGATGAAGTAAAGCGTGTCGATGAAGTAATCGATGAGCACTCGAATGAAGAAAACCGTCATCAAGACCTCTTGGATCTACGCAAAGAGTTAGCCGACATCTCATTCCGCACTCGAGCCGCAGCCGATTTGCTCATCGGCGTCTACATTCGGCCTAATCAACATAGCGCCTACGATGTCGCAAAACTTACATGGGACATCGACCAATACTACCACCACCTCTGGCTCGCGCAACGGGCCCTCGATGATTTCTGGGGTGATGGGAAACTACAGATTGCCGATTCCAATCCCTACTTTGCCCGCCTTTCGGATTATATTCAAGGGCAACTCGACTCGTCGTTCCGTATGAAGGATACACAACAATGGACTAAAGTAGATGAACTTCAAAAAAAACTCATCACCGCGGCAAGCAATTTCAAACGTGATTCTATTGCTTCAAGTGAAAATGAAATCGAGCTTCCGACGAACTTCCAGGATGTTGATCTGCCGGTGAAAATTAAACTGCCTCAAGATCTTCCATGGATTGAACTGCCTGCCAGGGATAGTCCTGATCAAGTACGGTTGCGGGTTGTTGGAACTCGGTATCAAAGCAGCACGAATGATCAATCCTTGCCTTTTCGGATTTCTAATAGATTATCCGAAAGCCCGCGATGGGCTATGGGACTGCCCAAGCCTTCAAATAAGAACAAAGTCCAATCAAATCAATTTCAATTTATTCGATTCGCTATTGATAATAATCAGATCAGCCTTGTAACACCGGAACTTTTTTTCCGCGGTCATTCTGCCACAACTGATTCCATTCGGCTTGGTATAAGTGATGCTATCGTATTAAGTATGGACTGGAATGATAGTCAATACAACAAGGCTAAAGTAACAGTATATGGGGATGAAAAGCAAGTTACTGAAGTGATTTTTATTTTAGATTGCTCAAAAAGCATGGAAGATTCAATAGAAAAACCTGACAAAACGATAACAACGAGACTCAATGCTGCGAAAGGTGTGTTAATTGATTGCCTCAAGCAAATGAGCGAAGCTTCTTGTTTTAGAGTTTCAATTATGGCCTACGGCCACCGCCGAGCGTGGGCTGAACATCGCGACCCAAAAGAAGTGATGATTCGGAATATTGATAACGAGAAAGTAATACGAAAGATTCCAGCAAATATAGACGAATTTCCGGGATCCGATGCCGAATTTATTTACGATGAATCCAAAATTATGGAGTTGGGAGACTTGGCAACTATTGAGACTAAATTAAATAAACTCATACCATGGGGCCAGACACCGCTCTATTACTCATCTCGCATGGCATTGGATAGGCTAGTCAAGGACAATTTACCAAGCCTTATTATTGTTATAACCGATGGCGAGGATAATCAATTTACTTCATCTCAGTACCGTCATAAATACCTTGATTATTTCTTGACCAGCAAGGATACATTGAAGAAATATCTCGGTAAATTTTCGAATAAGAACATTCAAATCGTTTATCTTATGTACGCTTTCAGCATCGATACTGGTAGTAACTCTGCAAAAAAGATTAAGGCAATAAAAGACGATCTGAATGATGTCGGAAGAGCAATACCTGCAGAGACGCCTGCAATTCTTGATGACGAATTAGAAAAAATATTAAGACCTCAACATGCAACATTCACAGTCAAAGATCGAATGCTCATGGGCACGGAAGAAAAAGAAGACTTCGTTAAGTTTGGAGATGTTTGGATAGCACCTGAACCACTCACCTTTGCTAAAGAGTTTTTGATTGTTGCTCGCTCAACTCAACGTGATGCTTCATCAAAGCCCATCACCCTATCTGGCTGGGAGCATCTGCGACTGGACTACGATAGCGATGCCAGCAGCGACGAGAACCGGCTACTGTTCAGAAGCTTCGATAAGGCGGACGATGGAACGGCTAGAAAACTGGCCGATGCCGAAGGCGCGCGAAGGATCATAGCAAAGGAACCGGGGCAGGGCAAGACGTATTGCGTCATGGCCCTTACACCTTTGCGTGGCGTCGAGAATGAAATGAAATTTCAATTTGCATTCCAAAAAGCCAACGCGAATGGGAAAATTGATCAGACAAGATACACTGAGCCACCGCGTCGCCTATGGTGTGAAATAACACCACTCACAGAAAGTGAGCAGCCGGTCTGTATCCCCAAGGCAGGCGGCAAAGATAGCGAATTGAAAAAGTACCGGTTCTGCGACTTTAGGTTCGAACAGGATCGACCTGTACCCATAGTAACACTCACAGCGCCCCGATGGCCGCGAAAAGCGATACGGGCTCGAGTACAGATATGGCTTCAGTTCGATGAACCATCCGAAGGAGACCTGCCCGCAATTCCACCCCAGGGAACAGATTCTATCCCGATCAACAAAGCTGGTATTGAGTTCCATGCAAGTCGGATCCGAACCGATAACATGAGCTATCTCGACGTTGAAGGGGAATCGACCGAAGCGGGTGATGCCCTAGACGTCCTGGTGGAACTGGTCAAACCCCGCCAGAAGTTGCGGAATAGTGTGCTCAAGGAAACGGTACGGCAATATTTCATGAATGGGCGCCGGGTGACGCACCAATTCATTTACGATCCAGCGTATGCAGACGAAATCAAAATCCGCCTCACGCCCGTCGAACAATTCAAAGAGGGGGCCTGGACTAATAAGGATCCACTTCTATTCAATGTTGCGAGGTAGCCAATTGACAGGTTTTGTTGAGCGGAGAGAAATGGATCCATTCCCCAGGCTTGCCCAACCGGCAAAGTCGGTAATCCGGATTGGTCTCAAATTGGCAGCAAATGGATTGGAAACTTAGCCGGTATATTCACCGCCAGCAATCTGATTAGAGATGCTATAACCCTTTACTGGGAAAGATGTTGTGGGAAAACTACCTGGAGTCAATGGATTCCCGGTGGGATTGTAGAGCCGATATTCGGAACCGGTTTATCCCTCCTCCGAATCCTCTTCCCAGGAATACCGGATGAATTCAAATCCAACGAGAACACGTGGCCTCCGAATACTAGAAAGAGAGGGGACGGAAAGGCATGACATCCCCGGGGCAAGGGAAAATTTTCCGGACAGAAGACGGGAAAGTCGCAGCTTCCAAGGGAACAGGAAAAACGCGGCTCTCTGGGAACGGGGACTTGCTTAGGGAACGGGGACCGGAGCGGGAACATTATCTCACCTTGCTGAACAATGAATTCAGTTGGAAAATTTATTTCTGAGGGTGATTGATTTTTAGGGCACGAATTACTTAAAATTAACACTTTGGGTCATAGAATTGATTTCTACGGGGGAGTACCGTGCTCGTCTCGTAGTGCCTTATCCGGTAACGGCCACCCTGCCTTTATGGTTGGGGTGTCTTCTGTTCCAAAGGATTTATCCATGGCAAAAGAAAGTCTCCAGAAAAAGAAAGCACGCGTCCGACCACCTCGGGTCCATATCGAATACGAGGTCGAGACGGAAGACGCAGTCATTGTCAAGGATCTCCCATTCGTTGTGGGCGTGATGGGCGATTTTTCCGGCAATCCATCGGAGCCATTGCAGTCGCTGAAAGATCGCAAGTTTACGCAGATCGATCGGTACAATTTCGACGACGTGATGGCAAAAATAAAGCCGGAGCTGAACCTCCGTGTTAAGAACACACTCGAGGACGATGGTTCCGAACTAGCGCTCCAGTTGCTTTTCAAGTCGATGGACGATTTCGATCCTAACAAAGTGGCACAGCAGGTCCCGGCCCTTAAAAAACTTCTAGAAACCCGCGAGAAACTCCGGGACTTGGCATTGAGGATCGATCGGAGCCCAGAGCTTGAAAAAACTCTGGAACAGATACTTTCCGATGACGAACTTCGCAAGCAGGTTTCCCAGGTACTTGGGAAATCAGATACCTCCGATGACGAATAAGGAGAAAAACCATAATGAGTACGGACGGAAAGCAGCAAGAACAGCAGGCAGCCAAGGTCCAGGCCCCAGAAGCCGCTTCGAGCCTCCTCGATATCGCGATTCAGGCAACGCCACGCACGAAAAGGGATCGCGCCAAGGAGTTGATCGGTGCTCTGATTGAGGAGGTGACCCGCGGCGCTGCGAAGGTTGACGTCACGGTCACGAGAACCATCGATGGTGCCGTCGCGGCCATCGATCAGGTCGTCTCTGAGCAATTGGCAGAAATTATGCACGATCCGAAATTCCAGAAACTTGAAGGATCGTGGCGCGGACTGCACTATCTGGTCAAAAATTCCGAGACGGGCGAACAGATGAAGATCCGCATGCTGAACTGCAGCAAACGCGATCTTTTCAATGATCTGGAGCGGGCCAAGGATTTCGACCAAAGTGAAATCTATAAGAAAATGTATTCGGACGAGTACGACACGCCAGGTGGAGTTCCCTATGGAGCGTTGCTTGGGGATTATGAGTTCGATAATCATCCGGACGATATCTCCTTGCTAGCGAAAATGGCCGGCACTTGCGCCTTGTCCTTCACACCGTTCCTGACGGCTCCGAGTCCAGGGCTATTTGACCTGGATAACTGGGAACAACTGAAGGACGAACCCGATATCGCCCGGCTTTTCGAAGGCAAGAAGCACATTGCGTGGCGATCTTTCCGCGATACCGATGATTCCCGGTTTATCACAATGTGCATGCCCCGGACTCTGGCAAGGTTGCCATACGGAAAAATGACGAAACCGATTGAAGAGTTCGGGTTTGAAGAGGTGAATCTTGGCGCTGGAGGAGAAGCGATTGAGGTCCCCCACAACAAGTACTGTTGGATGAATACGGCCTATGCGATGGGCGCGCGGTTGACTGCCGCATTTGCCAAATATGGCTGGTGTACCGCGATCCGGGGCTACGAAAACGGTGGCCTGGTCGAGGAATTGCCGGTCCATGTATTCAAGAGCATGGAAGGGGACGAAGAAGTCAAGTGCCCCACCGAAATATCGATCCCCGATTCCAGGGAAAATGAGTTGAGCCAGCAGGGATTCCTACCCTTATGCCATTACAAGGACACGGACTATTCCGTATTTTTTGGCGGTCAGACCACCCAGAAACCGAAAAAATTCGATCGTCCGGAGGCAACGGCGAACGCGGCGATCTCGGCCCGCTTACCTTACATCATGGCCGCATCCCGGTTCGCCCACTATTTGAAATGCATTGCCCGGGACAAAATCGGTTCCTTCATGGAACGGGAGGACTGCGAAAAATGGCTGGATCGATGGATTAAGAACTACGTTTCTGCCGATGACAATCCATCAGCGGAAGTGCGGGCACGGTACCCTCTCGCCGACGCTCAGATTGAAGTCAAGGAAATCCCTGGGCAACCCGGCTATTACAATGCCGTTGTCCATCTTCGACCCTGGCTGCAATTGGAGGCATTGACCGCATCGCTTCGTATGGTGGCTAAAATTCCTAGGAAAAAGAGCTGATTCGATTTGCACTCTGGGCGGGATTCGCATGGGATTTCGTCCATGGAGTGGCTCCTATTCCCGAATCCCTAGCGTTGAAGAGGTGCGCCATCATGTTGCCGCAAGAAACCGGTTTACCGACTGGTCAGCTGATACCCAAGAGCGAGTTGGGGGCTGCAGGCACGGATGCGGACAGGCGCCCGCATCAGCGATCGCTTTTGGATCAACTTATCGAAGCGGGTCACGTATCCACCTCAGATCGCGAGCAGCGTCTTGGCCAGTTTCTGCGAGCTATTACGGTGGGCCAGGCCCTCACACTTTGGTTTGGAGTGCCCGCTTCCAGCCTCGAAGTTGATACGATCTGCCGACATCTAGGCCGCGCGATTGTATCGATTGACCGGCTCCTCAACGATCAGATCAATGAGATTCTCCACCATCCCCATTTTCAGGTTCTCGAAGCGGCCTGGCGTGGACTGGACTACTTGGTCGACCAGGCGTCAAAGAATGCTGATCCCAAGATCGAGATACGCGTTTTGGACATAAGTTGGAACGAACTTGAAAGCGACTTGGAACGTGCGTCGAATTTCGATCGAAGCCAGCTATTCCAAAAGGTTTATGAACAGGAATATGGCCAGGCCGGTGGCAGCCCCTTTGGGCTGTTCATTGGCAATTACGAAATCCATCCTTGGCCCAGTGAGGGGCATCCCCATGATGATATCACCACGTTGAGTAGAGTGGCCGGTGTCATGGCAGCCGCTTTTTGTCCGTTCATTGCTGCTGCTAGCCCTACCCTATTTGGAATCGACGACTTCAGCCAGCTGGAATTGGTCCATGACCTTGTATCCGGTTTCCAAGAACGGGGTTTTATACGTTGGCGATCGTTTCGCGAAACAGAGGATGCTCGATTCATCGGCCTCGTCTTGCCACGCGTCTTGATGCGCCTGCCATACAAACTGGACGAATCACGGATCGATCGATTTTGTTTTACGGAAGATGTCGCCTCGGCAGATCGACGCAAGTATTTGTGGGGCAATGCTGCCTACGCTTTTGGCGAAGTCGTCATGCGATCGTTCGCCAACACCGGATGGCTCGCGGAAATTCGAGGTGCACGACCGGATGCCAACTGGGGTGGCCTGGTGACTGGTCTTCCAGTTCATTCCTTTGGAACGGACAGGATCGGCATCGCGACCAAAAGCTCAACCGAGATCATGATCGCCGAAAACCAAGAGCGGGATTTGAGCTATCTGGGTTTTATACCTTTGATCCCCTGTCACGATACTGAATATTCGGCGTTTTATAGTAATTCATCCGTGCAGAAGCCGGCTCAATACGACCGGCCAGCGGCCACGCAAAATGCTCGGCTATCCTCCATGCTCCAGTACACCTTATGCGTCTCCCGGTTTGCTCATTATTTGAAGGTCATCGCACGGAATAAAATGGGCAGCTTCGCCGATCCCGAGCAATTGGAACGGCTCTTACATGATTGGATCGTTCAATACGTAGTCGACGATGACAAGGCGCCACCAGAAACCAAGGCTCGACGGCCGTTAAGGGAAGCCCGTATCGAGGTTCATAAAGATCCCGCCAGACCGGGTCATTATCGCTGTATGTTCCACTTGCGGCCACATTATCAATTAGACAATTTAACGGCAGCTATCAGTCTACGCACGCGCGTTGAACCTTCCACGCACTAACGGGGACCATCCCACGGAGAAAGCCCATGGAAGCTCTCGAACTATTCAATGCTGGTTCCCTCGCCCAGGCGATAGTGGTCGCCACCGATGGCGTTCGAAAGGATCCGACGGATACCGATGTCCGGTTTGTATTGGCCGAACTGCTCTGTTTTCGTGGCGAGTTCGGTCGCGCTGATACGCACCTGGATACAATTATGAACCAAGATCCATCCACAGCGATTGGCGTTTCGCTCATGCGGCATCTCATCCGCGCGGAAACATGGCGGAGGGAATGTTTTGACAAGGGTCGCTTGCCTGAGTTTCTCAGTGAACCCACCGAACCTATCAAGCATCACCTGCAACTTTTGGTCGCACTTCGTGAAAATGATACCGGGCGGGCAGCTGAACTGAGTCGAACGATTGACGACATACGGCCTTTCATTCCTGGATCACGGCGAAATCACCCCTTCGACGACTTCCGCGATACCGACGACATCTGTTGCGCATTCCTGGAAGTCCTTACCGGGAACGGTAAATACTACTGGTTGCCCCATGATGACATCAATCAAATGGAAGTCCATGAACCGAAAAGGCCATGTGACATCCTCTGGCCGCGAGTTACAATGGAAACCAAAAGCGGCATCAATGGAGATGTTTACATACCGGCGATCTATGAAGCTACCCGCCGTCAAGATAAAGACAGTTTAATCCTTGGCAGAGAAGTGGCTTGGGATGAGGGAGAACCGCCGATTCGCGGGCTGGGGATGAGAACTTACTGGATAGGTGATGAAGCAATTCCATTATTGGATTTCGGGATGATTGTATTCGATACCGGTGCAACATAAACATCAAATGCGTAGAATTTATTAGCATGTCGAAACGACATCTCGAGTTTGGATAAGGCCATGGCCAAACGAAACAAACCCAATACCTTTCTGCCTTCTGTTTGGGACCGGTTGACCGATGAGAAACTGTGTCAAAAAAGCGGGCAGCCACTGCAATCACGTCACACGTTGGCCGACATTAAGGGAAGTATCAGACGCGACTTGGAAAACCTACTTAACTCAAGAATCCGATGCTCCGCGCGACCACATTATCTGAAGGAACTCGCTCATTCACTTATCTCGTATGGATTGCCCGATTTCTCGAGCGTTGACGTCAGTAACTCGCTTGACCGCGAACAACTCCGGCGTGCCATCGAGGATTCGATTCGTTGTTTTGAGCCTCGACTCGTAGACATTCAAGTCGATTTACTGCATAACGATGAAAATGAACGGGTTCTCCATTTTCGCATTAGCGGCGAACTGGATGCCTTGCATTCTTCGGAGCCGGTCGCATTTGATTCAAGTCTCGAGCCAGTGTCTCATCGCATTGAAGTGTCGGGGAATTCTTAATGAGCGATCCGTTACTTCGATATTACCATAGTGAATTGGCTTTTCTTCGTCGGATGGGCAAGCAATTCGCTCAGGCACATCCGGATGTAGCCCGCAATTTAGGAATCGACACGGCTGGTCATAGTGATCCCTTTGTCGAACGCTTGGTCGAGGCGTTTGCCTATCTCAACGCGCGAACGCGATATAAAATCGAGGATGATTTCCCGGAAATTTGCGGGTCGATGTTGGAAGTGCTCTATCCGCACTACTTGCGCCCCATTCCCTCGGCTGCCATCGTGAATTTTTTCTTGGATCAAGATCAAGCCGATCTGACTTCCGGTGCCATGATCCCGCGGGGAACGCTTATTGAGACGGAGCCCATCGACGGCGATCCTTGCCGGTTCCGAACGTGTTACGACGTGACATGTTGGCCGATCTGGATCAGCCAAGCAAGTCTTCATCGCCAACCGTTCGATGCCCCGCAAACCGCTTATTCCGATAATTCCGCGTCCGTGCTACGGATAGAACTCGACAGCCTTTCAACCGAAACGCCGATGTCAAGTCTGGAGGTGCCATTTCTACGATTCTACATTCACGCACAACCGGCATATCGATTCCGCCTCTATGAAATGCTTCTTAACGACGTCGTGGGATTGAGCAAGCAGGTTCGCGGATTGCACGAAAACGAGGTCGGTATTGTCTTGGCGCGAAGCAGTTCCGACAAGAAGTACCATCAACTCCTCCAAGACCATATTCAACCCGTCGGCTTGAAACGAAATGAAGGGCTGATCGATTATCCGGCCAACGCGTTCCTTGGTTATCGTCTACTCACCGAGTTTTTCGCATTCCCAGATAAATTCCTGTTTTTCGACATCAAATTGGGTGAGCTATTGAAGTCCGTTGAGGGAACGCATGTGGAGCTCTATTTCTTCTTAGGTACCGAAGAAATCGACCTCGAACCCCAGATTTCCGCTGACATGTTTGAACTCGGCTGCACACCCATGGTCAACCTGTATCGCCAGCTAGCGGAACCGATCCGACTTGACCACTTTGACACTCAATACAAAGTCATACCAGACAGTCGCAGACCCGAAACTCATGAGGTTTATTCCATCGACAGAGTGATTGCCACATCATCCGATGACGAAGAGGTCGAGTTTCTTCCCTTCTATTCGTATCAGCATGCACTTGATCCACAAAAAGAACGTGTATTCTACCATGCATCACATCGGTACCGTGAGATGGACCCGAATGCGGCCAATCCAAGAACTGAAACCTGGCTCACATTTACCGATCTCGATTTTAACCCGGCCGAACCTAGAGATTGGACCATTGATGTCGAGACAACCTGTTTCAGTAGTGACCAGCCGTACAATCTTGTGAGCCCAGATCAACTCCATCTGCAATATGAGGGAGGAGCTGTCGCACAGCTCGCTTGTTTGACCCGGCCAACGAAAGCACTACGACCACAGCTCGAGCACGGTACTCGCTGGCGACTGATTTCACACCTCTCTCTCAACCATCTTTCAATTACTGCATCGGACAAAGATGCTACTGAATCGGACAAAGATATCATTGAATCGAACGAAGGTGCCAAAGCGCTGCGTGAGATACTCATGTTGTATAATCATACGGATCCAAGCGACGTTCATACGCAAACCATGATCAATGGCTTGGTCGGTGTTTCATACCGCCGCGTGACGGCACGTGTTCCAGGCGAACTTGTCGGTGTTTGTCGTGGCTTGGAAGTAACGTTGACCTTTGACGAAGATCGATATCCCGATGGGAAATTATTCCTGCTTGCTAGTGTGTTGGATCGGTTTCTCGCACTCTATGCATCCATCAACTCATTTTCCAAGACCATCGCACGCAGCAAGCAACGTGACGAGGTGATTCGAGCATGGCAACCCAGAGCAGGCGAACAAGTTCTTCTCTAGTGGAAGTTCTTGCCAAAGAAGCCTACCGCTTCGATTTTTTTCAGGCCGTACGGCTCCTAGGCCTGCTCGCGCGCGTGGAAATGGGCAAAGTCACTCGTAAAAGACTACCAGTCGGTTTTGACCACCCACCGCAAGATGAAATTGTCCGGTTCCGTGGCATACCATCGACGAACTTTCCAGCCAGTGATATCTTTGCATTCGAGCGGTTAGCGGACGAAAGTGAAGCTGACGAACCGCCTCAAATGACAGTCAACTTCATGGGGCTATACGGACCGGCCGGCGTATTGCCCCGCCATTTAATACAGTCCATCTGCGATCAGGGTGGATTTGCGAAAAATAAATCATTACTTGACTTCCTTGATATCTTTCATCACCGCGTTATCTCATTTTTTTATCGTGCTTGGGAGAAACACCGGTTTCCAATCGTTTTCGAGCGCACAAATAGCGGCCCGGAATCGGATGCGACCGACGAAATTACTGAGTATCTGTTCTGTTCGATTGGGATGGGAACTCCCAACTTGCGCCGTCGGCTTGATATCCGTGATCAGTCGATTCTGTTCTATGGTGGGCAATACGGACATTTCCCACGTTGCGCCATATCGCTCGAATCGATCCTGTCAAATTATTTTGGTTTGCCTTGCACGGTCAAACAGTACCACGGAGAATGGCTATACCTGTCAACCGCTGAGCAAACGGCGATGCCAGGACCGCGTCATCCGGTAGGTTTGAACAACCGGCTTGGTTATACGGCTATCGTTGGTGAGCGTGTCTGGAGTGTGGAGTGTAAGTTCCGCATCCGAATTGGTCCTGTTTCGTACCATCAATTCCGGGAACTTATGCCCATTGGCAGTCAGCTGGTACCTTTGGCTCAACTGACACGACTGTACGTAGGACCGGCACTTGACTTTGATTTCCAAGTGGTTCTACTTGGCAAGGAGGTACCCCGATGCCTACTAGGCGCTGCATCAGTTGGCGATGGTGCGTTTCTTGGAATGAATACATGGCTTTATACTGAGCCTCCTAGCTGTGACGTGGAAGACGCCGTCTTCTGTCACAGTGGTTCACCTTCTCGATAAAAAAACATGGCCACAACTAATTTAAAGGCGCTTGTTGCTCGACTAAATCCTATTTGCCGCCAGGCCCTGGAAGGCGCGGCGGGGCTTTGCCTGTCTCGATCTCACTATAACGTGGAGATCGAGCATTGGCTTTTGAAGATCCTCGAATATACCAATTCCGATATCGATGCGATCGCCCAGCATTTCGATGTCAACCTATTGTCGCTCGCCTCGAGTTTGACACGCACGCTCGATCGTCTCAAGACCGGGAACGCCCGTCCTCCTGCTTTAAGCCAGAACATCGTCGATCTGACCAGCGATGCCTGGCTCATTTGTTCGATCGACTACGATGCGCCCAAAATTCGTTCTGGTCATCTTTTTCTCGCCTTGCTGGGCGATGACATGTTGCGCCGCACGATCATATCGGCGTCGGACGAGTTTGAAAAGATATCAATCGAGGCACTTCGGGCAAGTCTCCTCTCCCTAACATCGGAGACTGCCGAAGCAGCCGATTCCAGGTCGATTTCCGGCACTGGGGGAGATCGAGGTGCACCCGCAGCCAGGGGACCAACCCAAACCCCTGCGCTCGATCAATTCACAATCGATCTTACAGCCCGTGCCCGCGATGGTCAAATCGATCCGGTCCTTGGTCGCGATGACGAAATTCGACAGATTATCGACGTTCTATCGAGACGGCGTCAGAACAATCCCATACTTACTGGCGAGGCAGGGGTTGGGAAGACCGCCGTGGTGGAAGGTTTCGCGCTCCGAATCGCCGCGGGGGACGTACCCCCGGCCCTCGACAATGTCTCCCTGCGCATCTTGGACCTCGCCTTACTCCAGGCGGGCGCTGGCGTTAAGGGCGAATTTGAGAATCGCCTGAAGTCCGTCATTGAAGAAGTCAAAGCTTCCCCCAGTCCAATTATCTTATTCATTGACGAGGCCCACAACATGGTCGGCGCCGGTGGGCAGGCTGGACAAGGAGATGCCGCCAACCTACTCAAACCCGCCTTGGCACGGGGTGAACTTCGCACAATCGCCGCGACAACATGGGCAGAATACAAAAAATATTTCGAAAAAGATGCCGCTCTCGCCCGCCGGTTCCAAGTGATCCAAATTGATGAACCGACTGAATCGGAAGCGATCGAGATGATGCGCGGCGTTGTTGCGACCCTAGAAAATCACCATAAGGTCCGAATTACAAATGAGGCAGTCGAAGAGGCCGTCAAGCTATCAAGCCGTTATATCAGCGGCCGTCAGTTACCGGATAAGTCCGTCAGTCTCCTCGACACAACGTGCGCGCGGATTAGATTGAGCCAGACATCCGTCCCTCCTGCAATCGAGGATTGTCGAAGACGCATCGAGCAATTCAACGTCACGTTGGGAATCCTCCGGCGCGAAGCGGCGGCCGGGGCCGATCATCATGAAAGGATAGAAGAAACCACCCGCGCATGTCAGGCGGCGGAACAGGAATTGGCCAACCTGGAATCGCGTTGGGAAATGGAAAAGGAACTGGTCACCCAAATTGATGCTTTGCGTAAGCGGCTGGAAAATCCTCCCGTGGACCAGACCGAATCCGCTGAAGACTCTTCAAAAAAGGCCGGGCCATCGGACGATCAGACCTTGCCGGCAACTGCCTTTGGGGAGGAGCAAACAAAAGTCGAAGAAATATCAGATACCATGCCCTCTTGGAGCCCAAAACAAGAAGAAGAAATTCGTACTCAGCTCCGGAGATTCGAGCAAGAAATGATAGACCTGCAGGGTGAATTGCCATTGGTGCATATCTGCTGTGACGGAAGCGCAATTGCCTCCACTGTCGCAGCATGGACGGGAATCCCAGTCGGCCGCATGGTCGCGGACGAAATCAAAACAATTCTGACCTTGAAAGAGCTCATGGAGGAATCGATTGTCGGTCAATCGCACGCTCTGGAGCAGATTTCCGAAAGTATTCGGACTTCGCGCGCGGGTCTCACCGATCCCACCCGCCCCATCGGCGTGTTCCTCCTCGCGGGAACAAGCGGCGTTGGCAAGACCGAAACAGCAATAACCCTCGCTCAGCTACTCTATGGTGGCGAACAGAACATGACCGTGATCAACATGTCAGAATTCAAGGAGGAGCATAAAGTCTCCTTACTCATGGGCGCCCCGCCAGGATATGTTGGCCATGGCGAAGGAGGTGTTCTCACGGAAGCCGTCCGCAGAAAACCCTACAGTGTGCTGCTCCTCGATGAAATGGAAAAAGCGCATCCCGGCGTGCAAGATATCTTCTACCAAGTATTCGATAAGGGCCGGATGCAAGACAGCGATGGCCGTGAAATTGATTTCAAAAACACCGTCATTTTTATGACATCCAATGCCGGCAGCGATCTGATAAAGAAGCTGTGTGGCGATCCGGAGACCTTACCCGATCCCGAAACCTTTACAAAGGCCATTTATCCCGAACTTCTTAAGACCTTCAAACCGGCATTTCTAGGCCGTCTCAGCATTGTACCCTTTTATCCCCTCTCGGAATCGGTGTTGGGCCAAATTGTACGACTTAAACTGGCTAAAGTAGCCAAGCGGATTCGCGATCATTATAATGCGGAATTCGCCTATTCCGATGCGCTTGTCGACGTCGTCGTTTCCCGCTGCACCGAAGTCGATACGGGTGCTCGTAATGTCGATAAGATTTTCAATACGACTTTACTGCCGGAAATGTCGACTGAATTTCTTGCCCGCATGGGAGTGGGGGAACGAATCACCGGAGTGAAAATATCCGTCGGGCCTGAGGGTAATTTCGTATACGAGATGAAATGAAATAACGTAGGGTATCCGAATGCGAAATCCATCTGTTCACTGGAAGGAAGGACTCTTTCTTCGTCCGCATCATCTGCAGGCAGCCGATCGGCACTGGGGTGAACGGGTCTCGGTCGGTGAGCAACTCAATCAGGCATATCACTATGGATTTGCCTCCATTCGTATCAGCGAAGAAGCTCTCGCGAATCACCAGATCGCCATCTCGAATTGCTTGGCACGAATGAAAGATGGCGCCGTGGTCTCTTTCGATGCCGCTCAGGAATACCGATTTGATCTCCGGGAAGGGCTGCGTGGCGAACAAGATCTCGAATCGCTTTTTATCGATCATGAAGTCTTGCGGGTCTACCTCGCGGTTCCCCAGTTGAATCTTGGCGCCCCGAACGTCGGTTCAGCAGGTTTGACCAATAAATGTCGCTTCGTTCAGGTACTGCGATCTGATACTCCAGATGAAAGCATTGGTGGGAATCCGCAAGATATTGACCATCGCGATTGGAATCTGCAAATCCTACTCTCGACCGATGATCTCGCCGGTTATGAAGTCCTTCCCATCTGCCAAATCAAACGATCTGCCGACAGCGATGGCCTGCCAGTGATTGATCCCGATTACTTCCCTCCGGTGTTGGCCATCGATGCCTGGCCAGGCTTGGCGTTGGGAATCGTTCGCGAGATCTACGACATGATCGGGAAGCGTAGCGAGGCACTTCGGCGCGAGATTGCCGATCGGCGGATCACATTCGCCAGCCGTGAGCCGGGAGATTTGGAACGCTTATGGATGTTGAGCGTCCTGAATGAAGCGATTGGCAAGCTGAGTTGCGATTCTTTCGCGGCTGGCGTGCATCCGTACGATTCGTATCGGTCGCTCTGTGAAATCGTCGGCCAGCTCTCCATTCTGGGACCCAATAAGAAGGTTGGTGATATCCCCCATTACGATCACGATAATTTGGCGCGCATTTTCCAGTGGGCCAAACGTGAAATAGATGCTCTGATACATGCCCTGAAAAGGGACGAAGTGGAGCAACGTTACTTTATCGGTGTTGGGAAAGGGCTCCAAGTTAAACTCGATAAGCAATGGTTCGAACCGGATTGGAAGTGGTATGTTGGTGTGGATCCAATCAATATCACTAGCGATGAATGCATGCAACTCCTTACAAGCGGGACTATCGATTGGAAGTTAGGCAGTTCGGATCGAGTCGAATTCATTTATAAGGAGCGAGCCCATGGCGTGGAACTGCAACCATTGGTCCAGATACCTTCCGCACTCGCAAGTTTTCGAGGTAATTGGATCTTTTTCAAGATAAGTCAGGACACCCCCGAATGGAAACATGTTCAGTTGTCCAACGATCTGGCTATCCGCATGAATGAACGGCTCATCAAAAACCTTGATAAACTCCGAGGGGAAAAGAGAATTATCTTCGCCAAGGAAGGCAAGCTCATTGGCCTGGAATTTTCAGTTTTCGCAGTCCGCCAAAGAACATGATATGAGAGAGAGGATCGTATGAAGCCAGAATTTGCGCGGGCGATCGATCCCGTGTTTCTTTGCGTGATCGACGTGATTGAGAGACTGAATCAGAGCGAGGCTCTGAATCCGGAGGAAACACGCGCTCGCATCATGTCCAAAATCGATTCCGCAGAAGCGTTGCAGGCCGGCTTTCCAGGCTGGGAACTCGCCAAATACGCCCTTGCATGCTGGGTCGATTCGACGATGATCCATTCGGATTGGAGTGGTGCGGAGTGGTTTAAAAATCATAAACTTGAATTTGAGTACTTCCAAACGGCGGGAGCATTCACCGAGTTCTACGTAAAAGCCAAGGAGGCAAATAAGCTCGCCCGAAAAGATGCACTCGAAGTCTTCTTTGTCTGCGTTATCATGGGATTTGAGGGTATTTATGGCGATCCGAGTAGCTCTGAGATGGCGGAGCAACTCGGCTTTCCATCAACGCGAGAAGAATGGGTGCGAAAAACGGCGGAATCCCTGCAACAAGACGAGCGCCCGCCAATTCGCCAAGAACCGAAACCAATTCGCGATCCATCCGGCCCATTGGAAGGGAAATCCAGCCTTTGGACTATGTCCATATTCGCCGTGATTTGCCTGATTATCACGTTCGCATCTTATTTGCTTACCCATTCCTCTTTCGGAAAATGAAAAAACGCAATGGGATTTTTTGGATATTTTAACCGTTTCATCAGCCACATTGTCCGGCCACTTCGCAATTTGCTCTATTGGTCCGCGAAGTTGATCCCTGGCCTGAAGAAGCTGGGATCGCTCTCTTTGGCAGCACGCCTCTCAATTGCGTTATTTTTCATATTGATCATTTCGACAATTGTTAGTGCAATTCTTTCACATTATACCAAGGACACAGCAATTAAGATTAAAGGGGGTACTTTCTGGTTATTGATCTCGCTCTCCTTCGTAACACCCATCATTTTCTATATCGCGATTAGGATGTGGCAGAGCGCGAAGACTCTGTCGCGATTTCCGGATATCGATCGTGCTTGGGAAATGGGTATCGAAGCA
>JAFGFZ010000052.1 GCA_016930815.1 Pirellulales bacterium
AGCCGGAATCGCTAGTAATCGTGGGTCAGCATACCACGGTGAATGTGTTCCTGAGCCTTGTACACACCGCCCGTCAAGCCACGAAAGCCGGAGGGGCCCGAAGTCACTGAGCTAACCCGCAAGGGAGGCAGGTGCCGAAGGTCAATTTGGCGATTGGGACTAAGTCGTAACAAGGTAGCCGTAGGGGAACCTGCGGCTGGATCACCTCCTTTCTAAGGATATTTCTTAGAACCACCATTTGGGTAACCAAGTGGCGGAATATTTGGGGACGGTCCTTATGCCGCCCAGAAGGTCGCTCAGATGGTTCGCCATACTGAGAACTCACCAAAAAACCACCAAAACCCCGATTCGGGCTGAGCCGCCTGAATTGGGGTTTTTTGGTGCGCGAGACGGATGCAACATTGAATGTGATGGAATTTGTAATCTGATTTTTTCAAAACCACAGAGGCCACAGAGGACACAGAGATTCTTGTTGGGTGAGACCGTGGAATCTGTGTTGATAAATTTCGAGGAAACCATTACAAGCAATCTAGTTCTGTCATCTATCTGCAATCGATCGATCCATCCCATCAAGTCTCAATGGATTCTTTCCTCCGTTTTGCCGTATTTGCATGTGCTTATGCTGCCATTACAGGTAGTTTAGCACGGGCGGAAACTATTCCAAAGCTGTATTGGGCAATGCTTGGGGATACCATGATCCGACGTGCCAATCTTGACGGATCGGGTCATGAAGATTTAATACGAACACCCGGGGGGATCCAACCGGATATAGCCATCGATCCTATTGAAAATAAAATGTATTGGCCGTCGCCTGCAGCAGGGGGGATTCAACGCGCCAATCTCGATGGCAGCAATCCGGAAATCGTCGTTTCCTCGTTGGAAAGGCCTATTCGAGTTGCACTCGACTCGGTGAATCGGAAAGTCTATTGGTACGATACTGATGAGAATATGATCTGCCGTTCGAATCTTGATGGCACAGATAGAGAAATATTAACAAGTGATATCCCATCGGTTTCTGCGATTGAAGTCGATCCGATTGGAGGATTTTATTATTGGTCAGAAAAGCTTCATGGTGTCATTCGACGGGCAACCTTGGACAACTCACGAACAGAGATTGTACTTGATGACAGCGCATTTGGTCGGGACCCATGGCCTACTGGAATCACATTAGATCTTGCGTCTGGATACCTCTATGCTTCTGATCGAGTATTTGAAGCCATTATTCGCGTGGGACTTGATGGAAGCGATCCGATTCTCTGGCTAACCGATGGCACTGAAGATCCTACTTCGATTGTATTTGATTCTGTCGGGCAGAGGATCTATTGGGGAAACTCATATCCTGATAGGCACATCATGAGTGCCAGTGTGTTTGATGGTGAGGCAAGTCAGGAGTTCTTGCCTGCGGACTATAGTGGACGTAGCTTAGATTATTCTGTCCATCTGGCAATGGCCTATTTGCCTATCCCAGAACCGGCATCCTACCTTTTATTTCTTATTGTCAGTAGTGGATTCTTCGTCATTTCTATCAAACTATCCACTTTGCTCCCAATGTCGTGCCTTTCGCGTGTTTTGTAGTTACTTCTTACTTCTCATCATGTGAATCGTTGTCAATCGAATCGCCATAGGCCGACTTGCCGGGCGGCGGTGAAGGCCGTCTCCATCTCTTCGGTATGAAGGCAGCGGTTAATCGATGAATATTTTGGTGTACCGTCGATGGCAAACGTTCCGACTTGATAGGCCGGATGGTATTGTCCCATGATGTTTACGAAGGTATCAACGGATACTGCCTCAGCGAGCCAATTCATAATGGACTCGGTCTCCCCCAAGAGACCGGGCATTACCAGATGGCGGACCAAAACACCGCGGCGGGCAAGACCGTCCGGGCCAAATCTTAAAACACCGACTTGATGATGCATTTCGAGGATCGCGGCACGGGCCCGTTCGGGGTAATCTTCCGCTTTAACGAGTTGCTTGGCTGATGTATTGTTCCAGAACTTGAAGTCGGGCATGTAGATGTCGACAATGCCGTCGAGTAATTTCAGGGATTCGAGCGAGTCGTATGCGCTCGTGTTATAGACAATGGGCAGGTGCAAACCGCGTTCTGTTGCGCTGGCGATTGCCTCGATGACCTGCGGGACCACATGTTCAGGTGTCACAAAGTTGATATTGTGGCAACCGCGGGCTTGGAGCGCAAGCATCATGTCGGCAATCTGGTCGGAATCCATTTCTTCGCCCATCCCCCGCTGGCTAATA
Source organism: Pirellulales bacterium (assembly GCA_016930815.1). Classification (GTDB taxonomy): domain Bacteria; phylum Planctomycetota; class Planctomycetia; order Pirellulales; family Lacipirellulaceae; genus JAFGFZ01. The sequence goes on from JAFGFZ010000052.1 coordinate 2,254, forward strand.
TCCCAGTTCTGGCAAAAGACGCACTTCAGATTACAGCCGGCGAAGAAGATCGTTCCCGAACCGTTCCAGCCGCTCAAACATCCCTCCTCGCCATGATGCGGAGCCGCGCTGGCCACTCGGGCAAACCGGCCCGTTTGGCAGACTTTTTTATCATTTTCGATACGGTTGACTCGGCAATGGCGAGGACAGGCGGCACACGATTCGAGTTCTCGCAATCCAGCGACAACCCGCCGGGCCAGCTCGCCGCTTTGGGTGAGTGCCAAATATGCAGGTTCGAAGGGTTCGAGTAGGAACCGTTCGTCGATCGATCGTTGTAAGTTGTCCATGCGGGTAAGACGCCATCGGCTGGCTTCATGTTATTGGAGTTGAAATATTGATTATACAAGAAGAATTAAGGGGACCTAAAGGACCGAAAGGACCTAAAGGACCGAAGGGACCATGAATAGAAAGGCCATATCATTGGATAAATTTGATTTTTTGGCCTTTAGGTCCCTTTGGTCCCTTAGGTCCTTTGTGTTATCATCAATTCATGCGATTCTTAACCTCCGGATGTTACGTTTTCCTGGTTACCCAGACGGTTCTTGCCGCCTGCATGGAACGCCCGCCGAATGTTGTCATTATCTATACCGACGACCAGGGCTATGCCGATGTGGGCTGTTTTGGCGCGCAGGATTTCAAGACGCCGAACCTGGATCGGCTGGCCCAGCAGGGAAGGAAATTTACCAGCTTCTATGTCGCTCAGCCCGTCTGTTCGGCATCGCGGACGGCGCTTTTAACCGGCTGTTATCCGAACCGGCTTGGGATCCACGGCGCGCTCGGGCCAAGAGATCAACACGGGATCAGCGCGGATGAAACGACATTGGCCGAGATTTGCAAGAGTCGCGGGTACACAACGGCAATCTTTGGGAAGTGGCACTTAGGCTGCCAGGAGATGTTCCTGCCACCCAATCATGGATTTGATGAATTTTATGGGCTGCCTTATTCCAACGACATGTGGCCTTGGCATCCACGCGTGGCCCACCTGACTGATATTGCCGAGCGGCGAAAAAAGGGGTATCCCGATCTTCCGCTGATCGAGGGGACAACGGTCGTTCACTCAGAAGTGGCACCGGAAGATCAAATGCGGTTCACCAGGCAGTTCACTGAGCGGGCCATTGGATTCATCGACCGGAACCATGACCGGCCCTTCTTTTTGTATCTGCCACATCCAATGCCGCATGTCCCTTTATTTGTTTCCGAACGATTCGATGGCACCAGCGTGCAAGGCCGCTATGGAGATGTCATTCAGGAAATTGACTGGTCGGTTGGTCAGATTATGGAAACTCTGGCCCGCCATGATATCGAGGACGATACGCTCGTATTCTTTGCAAGTGACAATGGCCCCTGGCTCAGCTATGGCGACCATGCCGGATCAGCGGGCATCCTTCGCGAAGGAAAGGGGACGACTTTTGAAGGGGGGATTCGAGTCCCGTGCATCATGCGCTGGCCGGGCCATATTCCGGCGGGGACCGTTTGCGATGAGCCTCTGATGACGATCGATATCTTGCCGACCGTCACGCAATTGATCGGTGCGGAACTGCCAAAGCACAAAATCGACGGCAAGGATGTCTGGCCGCTCCTGGCCGGCGAGGAAGGGGCAAAATCACCCCAGGAGACCTACTGTTTCTATTATCACAAAAATGCGCTCCAGGCACTTCGGTCCGGGAAATGGAAACTGCATTTCCCGCACAAATACGCGACACTAGCCGGCCAAGAGGGTGGCCGTGACGGAACGCCGGTCTCCTATTCGCAACAAGAAATCGGTTATGCCCTCTTTGATCTGGAAATAGATCCCGGCGAAACAACCGATCTGGCTGAAAAATATCCCGACGTCGTGGCACGGCTTAAGCATCTTGCCGATACGATCCGGTCCGAACTGAGCGATAGTTTGACAGGAGTACAAGGCAACGGCCATCGTGAACCAGGGAGAATCGCGAAGTCATTCAAATAAGCGGCCCAATCTGGTCCGCGCCTTCAATCCAAAGGCAGATGCCCGGCTTTTCGAAAAAAGCCGGGCTTCTTTTCCCAGGCCATCTTCCTATCAAGCAGAGGCCGCAGGCCTCCGCTTGATCAGGAGCTAGATCTAGTAGGCATTTTTCCTGGAAAGGACAATCCAAAAGGTACGCAGGAGGATCTTGAGGTCCATGCCGAGCGACCATTCACGGATGTATTGGTGGTCGCACTCGACCCGTTTCGCCATTTTGTCGAGTGTTTCAGTCCCGCCACGAAAGCCGAGGACCTGGGCCAGGCCGGTGATTCCCGGTTTCACTTTGTGCCGAAGCATGTAGCCACCGATGAGAGATCGGTAGAGTTCGTTATGCGCGGTGGCATGGGGGCGCGGGCCGACAAGTGACATGCTTCCTGCGAGCACATTCAAGAGTTGGGGCAATTCATCGAGGGAAGTGCGGCGGAGAATTCGACCAATGGGTGTAATCCGGCTGTCATCTTTCGATGCCTGCTGGACAACCGGCCCGTTTTCGCAGGCGGTCATGGTCCGGAATTTCCAGACGTATATTTCTTCACCGCCAAGGCCATACCGTTTTTGCCGGAAGAAAATCGGCCCGGCAGATGAGAGTTTGATCGCCGTGGCGATCATCAGCATTGGCAATGCAGCCACGGCAAGAAAAAGAGTCCCGAGTACCAGATCCGCAGTCCGCTTCAGCAATCCATCGACCCCATAAAGCGGATTTTCAAAGACACTGACGACGGGCAATCCGCCGATATTCGTCCATCGGGCATGTAATAATTCGAACACAAAAAAGTCCGGCACGATGTAGACGGATGCCGTGGTATCGCCGAGCGCTTCCAAGACGCCGCGGATCCGATCCTCAGCCCGCATCGGGAACGTGATGTAAATAATATCGACGCCCCCGCGCCGTGCATGGTCGACCAATTCGTGAATATTCCCAATTTTTGTTCCAATCTCCTCGGGCACCTCGCATGTCCGCTCGGATGGCCGATCATCGTAGAAACCGAGTAGTTGGAGCCCCATTTCGGGTGAGTTCTCGATGTTCTGAGCCAAGGCGAATCCGAGTTCATTGACGCCACAGATGGCGAACCGCCGGCTGTTGTATCCCCGTTCGCGTAGCCAGTACTGCAGCTTCCGGGCGAATACCCGCGCGACAATCATCGTGCAAGGAGTGATCGCGATCCAGACCATGAGCGTGACGCGGCGGATGCCATCCAAATATCGAGTGAGCAATCCCAGAGCGAGAATGACGGGAACAACACAGATCCACGTAAGCGCGGCACAAGTGACTTCACGCTCAATGGGTGTTCCGCGCCAACTCCGATACATGCCGCTGATCTCCGAAACGGCTCGATGGGCAAGAATCGTCGCTGCCGCTATGACCAAGAGATGGGAAAAGCCCACATACTCTTCGTAGCGTAATGCAATCCAGAGCGATAGGAAGATGCATATCGCATCGACCAGGCGGTAAAGGGCATGCAATACCGACCACTGTTGATAGATTCGCCGGTTGCCGAGAGACATGACAAGGCTCCATCCGATTGCCGTTCAATGAACATGAAATGGATCCCATGCGTCGAATGAGTCGGATAAGTATACGTTTAATCAGCCCATTGTTTTGTGTTCCGATCGGAGCCGAGTTTAGTATTTTCGGAATATCTCCTAGGACCGGAACCACAGGACCGTCTGAGAACCGCGGTGGATGGCCTTGGAGAATTCTGGATTCGCCGCGCCAGCAATACGCCGAAGGCGTTCGATGCCAGAATTCTGGATTCGACGCGTCGGCAATACGCCGAAGGCGTTATATTCCAGAGCCCAGGGTCGCCGCATCGCGGCGCACCCTGGGTGAATCGTGATCATCAAGAATGCATTACGCCGAAGGCGTTAGACAAATCAATTCTTCCGATGTAAAACGCCTTCGGCGTAATGGTTTCTGATCATGATTCACCCAGGGTCATATCTTCCATTCCTCGAGCAATGATAAGAGCGGTGTGGGATCGCTCAAATCGTTCAGGAGCAGATCCGGTCCAGCGGCGGCGAGGTCCTCATAGGGTGAGAATCCCGTGGCTACGGCGATCGCGACTGCGTCGATGGACCGGGCGCATCGAATGTCGTTGGGTGTGTCCCCGATGACAAGGACCGATTGAAGCGGGTAGTGATTCCTTGATAGTGGCAGCCCCGCTTGTCCGATCGCAGCAAGATGGGTTTTCGCTGCATCGAGTGCCACGGCGGCGATTTGATTGCGATCGGCATGGAGATCTCCATAACCGCCGAATGAAAAGTAATCAGCCAGGCCGAAGTGCCGAAGTTTCTGGAAGGATCCCGCGCGGATGTTTCCGGTAAGGAGGCCAAGGACTAAATCCGGTCGGGAATGGAGTGTTTCGAGTAACGGCTTGACTCCTGGCAGAATGCGACCGGTTCGCTCGGTGAGTGTTTCTGGGAGTCGCTCAATATAACCAACGGCAAAACGTTCCCAGTTTTCCTCGGTGTTCGCGATACCGAATTCCGAGAAGAGATCCGCAACAATTGCCCGATCACTTCGACCTGAAAATTCCACCTTGCCATTCCAGCGGCCAACCCCAAATTCATCCGTGAAGGTTTGAACAAATGCCTCCTGGCCCGCGCCATCGGTCAGAATAAGTGTGCCGTCGATATCAAAGAAGCAGATGTGCATGGTGCTGTTATACTTCAATTTGATACGGCTCCCGCTGTTTTCTCTTTTGCCAGGCATTGGCTTCGTTGTCGCCAACAATCTCTTCGGTGACAGGATCCCAGGTGATCTTGCGCTGGAGCCGGAGTGCAATGTTCGTCAAATGGCAGGCGGTGATGGTCCGGTGCTGGATCCGGACTGGCGAGACGGGTTCATCACGGTTGGCGATACACTGGAAAAAGTTGCCCATGTGATCCTGGCTGGGACGGACGCGCCACCGATCTTCGGGGAGTGGATTCTCCTTGAGTAAATCAACTGGCTTGCCATAAACACCGCCGCGGTTGACAAAGATGCGGCCATGGTCGCCGAGGAACATGATGCCGTTCCGTTCGAATGACTTGATTTCTTCCGGGCAGTCGGCACCGAAAAGGAAGTCGGATTCCTCGGCTGTCGTGTTCGCGTGTGTTTCCGCCACCCCACCGTATAGAAGGCGTTCGTTCAGCGTTGTGAAATAGAGAACTTCCACGCCGTTGGGATAGAGCATCTGCGAGAAGAACCTGTCCGGCGTATTGAAACATTCCGGTTTTCCATGATTTGGGAATAGGCCGCGTGCCGTGACCGAGATTGGGCCGGTTTCCTCGCAGTCTGCTCCCCAATGGGCGATATCCAGGTGATGGTTCCCCCAATCGGTCACGATTCCTCCAGCATATTCATACCACCAGCGGAAATTGGCATGGGTTCGTTGCCGGCAGTAATCGTGGAGCGGAGCTTGTCCCTGATACATATCCCAATCCAAGGTTTCGGGGACCGGTTCGGGCGGGAATGGTCCTCCTTTCGTGCTGAAATAAGGCAGAGCGACCCAGACTTGTTTTAGTTGGCCAATGCGTCCATTGCGAACCAGTTCAACAGCAAGCTGGAAATGCTCCTCGCTTCGCTGCTGTGTTCCTACTTGAACAATTCGGCCAGTTTGCTCGACAACATCACGAAGAATTTTCCCTTCGTCGATTGTCAGTGTGAGCGGTTTTTCAGTGTAAATGTCTTTCCCGGCTTTGCACGCTGCGACATTGATTGCGGTGTGCCAATGATCGGGAGTGCCGTTGATAATGACATCGATATCGTCGCGTTCGAGTAGTTTTCGGTAATCGCCATAGATCGCCGGTTTTCCACCGTAGGCCGCCTTGGCCCGTTGGGCAAACTGGCGGTCGACATCGCATATCGCGACGACATCGCCAAATTGGGCAGCCTGTTGCAAGATACTTGATCCTCGCCCACCGACTCCGATGGCACCGATGTGTGGTCGATCGTTTTTTGAGGCGGGTTCGGAGGCTCGAACGCGCGAGCTGGTCGACCAATACGGAATCGCAAATCCAGCCGTTCCTACGGACACACGACGAATGAAATCACGGCGTGAAGTTCGGCGATGAGGCATGGCATGGCTCCGTGGTGGATGGGTGATCGATCCGGGCTAGAGTCCTAGCGTG
>JAFGFZ010000408.1 GCA_016930815.1 Pirellulales bacterium
CCTAACTGTCACAACCCTCGCTCTCGCGCGCTGCCGATGGAGGGAGGGCATTGGTTGTTGAGAAGGGACGACTTCACCTCCCTCACGCATGCAAGGCTAAGGCATCGTCCCGAATACGTGCTAGAGTTGTATAGATCGGGATAAGAATGGCTCTTTGGAAATAATTCCTACGGAATTCTGTTGCACCAAAGAACGAAAAGTCCCTCTGGTAAAGATCAAGTAAGATTATATCAACCCGCGCATCTGCAAGTGGGTCAAATCATCCGAGCTTAACCGCTGCTTGTCCTGCTGAGTCAAATGGGCAACTCCACGGAGAGCGAGCATGAAGAGATCATCAGGGGGCAGCCTTTGTTTGTCCTCATTGGTCAGATTGGCTACTCCTCGCAGGGCCAGAACGAATAGATCGTCGGGCGCTATTTTTTGCTTTTCTTTCGAAGTCAATTCGATTGCCTTCCGTAAAGCCAGCATAAATAGATGGTCTGGCTCGAGCGCTATCCTGTCAGTGCTCGACAGTTTGGTTCCACGAAGTGCTTGAATAAAAGCCAGATCTGCTTGCATGGTAATTGAATCTCTATGCGAATAGTTAAAGGATGAATGATCGCTACGTCCAAATAAGGAACAAGCATATTTACCCAGAGATTGTACCACGGTTTGAAGATTGTGCCACAACACTCATCCACGACGTTCACTGCTCAGCAACCGTCACCCAGATCGGAGCCGACCACAGCATATTTTCGTCTGCCTGTGTGACCTTGACAAAGTAGTAGTGTTTGCCTGGTTCCGGAGTGTAGGTTGTCTCCCAACGCCGTTTTTCTGAATTCGACTCATCTGACTGGATAAAGATCCCATCTTCGAATAACTCGATCTTCGAAGTTTTATCAATCTTGTCAGCCTCGTCCACAACAACCAGTACACTGACCTTATTGATCGGTTCCTTGATGATATCACCCATTTGTGTTCCGTTGACTTGAAACCCCAGAACACAATTACGGTCAAGAGTCGAATAACAGTGCCGCTTCGATAAGGCATCAAGAATATTCTGCTTTGACAATCCTGGTGCAAGTATACCAGTCCATGCGCGAGTAGTCCCCCAATTCGGACTGTGTGTATCATCGGAGCCATCGGGGGCGATATGCCAGCCATTGTTAAATGCACGGATGAAAGCTTTCTCCTCATCAGGTGTTCGAACTTCCATCAGTTGCACGGCTTTGTCACCAACCTCGGAATATTCAAGTCCACCATGATACTTGGTGCCATCGCCTGGGTGATTGAACTTCGCAATAACCTTGGCGTCGACACATGCCTTATAAAACTCAGCCGGATCACTTGGCCACCGATGCGTCTTTGGATCGAGGATGTTCATGTGGCCCCATTCCTTTGTCCATTCCAATCCGGGAAAGGCGACAAATTGGCCATCCTAATTTCCATCCCATGCTGTCTCTCTTGCATCAATCCACTCTGTATCTTCGCTTTGCTCAAGTTGGTCCGTCAGGGAGAAGACGTCTAGCTTGGCCACATATCGAGCATATTGGTGGGCGGCAGAAGGGAACAATGCGCCGCCCGAGGAACCGGTGTGGTTGTGTAGATCGCAAATGCCACTTCCACTGCTTTGTAACTATGGGTCAAATGGCAGGCCAACAGATACCGCGACTAGTAATCAACCCTCATGATCGCATACCACCAGCCATAGCCGGGAATATGGAGATACACTACACCGAAAGAAACCTCACGCGTATCGATTCCAAATAACTCTTACCAATACAATTCACTGCTTAGATATCTAGTTAATTCATGCCCAGAGATTTCATCACCGCAGTAATCGGATCACCGTAGAATATGGGATCAACTCGCTCCATGATGTCGGCGGATACGTCGAGGAAGTTTCGTTTATTCTCTAGCGGGATCAGGGCCCGGCGGGCTCCATTGTCCATGCCGACCTGGAGCGTTTCAGCCAGTGATCGCATGGCCTTGATATTCCCCTGAATACTGAGGTCGCCGAGGATTATCAGTGCCGGCAGAACGGATTGCTTCTTCAACTCCGAGTAGATGGCGATCAGAAAACCGATCCCGGCCTCGCATGATGTCCTATTGGTCAAGAGGTCGATCGCCTCGACATGGAAATCGGTCGTGTCGACCACCTGAGAGATCCCCATGTCTATTTTGTGACCCTGGATGTACGCGAACGCCCGCTGGATCGATTCCTTCATCATGCCGTCGATCGATCCCGACATCTTGAGCTTCCCCGTGCCCGACGAGCTGCCAATTTCGAGCCGGTAGAGGCCCACCTTGGCCTGATCGTCCACCGAGGATACGTATACAGAGCCCGGCGCCAGCGGATCGGCGGAGATTAAACCCTTGCCCCCTTCCTCGGCGACGCCGACATAGCGCTCATGGTGAGTGTCCTGGTCAATATACGAAAAGGAAGTTTGGTGGTACTCGAAGCTGCCCATCTTTTTGAGCTGCTCCTTGACACGGCGGCGGACTTCCAAGGCCATCTCCACCAATTCGAAGAGTTCGTCCTTCTCGAAATCTCCGCTCGGATGGATTATCTTGACCAGGCCCGAGACCGTCTTCCGCGCGGCCTTGACATCTCGCGCGTTGAGGTGGGCCCCCAAAGTGTAGTGCCGGTCCAACATCTCCGTGAAATTGTGTCGGCGTAGTTCCTTCAGGGCCTCGGCCATGTAGTCGACCACAAATCCGTAGTGATCCGTGAAATGTTCAATCCGCATCTTGGGCACCTCCCAGCCTGGAAGATAGCAGTGGATTCGATCCAGGAAGGCCATGTCCTCGCGGATGATATCCGGAAGGGGCGTGAACAGGTGCGAGGACCGTACCATCACCTCAACCGGCTGATTCGTATTTCCGAACATGGCGATCGACGCGCCGCCCGAAAGGGCCTCTTTGCCGCGGGCAAATGCCCCCGATTCACAATAGGTTTTTAAGGTCGTGACGACCTCCTTCTTCATCTTCTGCAGGTCGGCCACCTCATCGAATCCAACCGCATCCCACAGGCCTACGAGCCCCATCCGGTTGGTTACCATGTTATAGAACAGGTTCGGGACCGTGGTCGGCCCGGTCAGCAGTATGGAGTAGGGACTTAATTCCTGGTAGGCAAATGACTTTCCGGTGCCCCGCGGCCCCAGTTCAATAAAGTTGTAGTTTGGCTCGCAAAGTGGCACCAACCGCAACAAAAACAACAGTTTTAGCCGCCGATCGAAGTGGTTCAGTTCTAGTCCAATGGTACGAACCAGCAGGTCGATCCATTGGTCGGTTGTGAATTTCGCGCGGCCCTGCCGATATTCCTCCAGGTCGAAAGTAGCTACCTGGATCGGTTTGAGGGCATCGATCCAGAACGGGCTCCGTTTCCCCGGTGCCTCATCATCATAGTAGTGCCGGAGATTCACTTGGGCCCATATGCCACCAGTCAACAGGCGGTCATTTTCCCGGATCACTTGATCTGGCACATGGACATACTTGTGCCCGAAATTGACGAACTCAGCCCAATATTTGTCATCTTCCGATAAGTACCGTACCTTGACTTTGTCGATGATCGTATACTTGCCTTTCTCCTTGACCATCGACTGGGCCTTATTGGCCTCATCAGGCCGGACAAAATTCTCGGCCAGGTTCATATTGACCACCCGCAGGCCGGTCTCGATTGCCTGTGGATCGTCGGTCGCGCAGTATTTTCCCAAGAGATATTCCAGCACATAGACCGGCACATTGGCCCCGACTTTTACCTTGCGGACCAGATCCTTGCGGACGACCCGGCCGGCAAAAACTCGATTGGCAAGCTGGTCAAGTTGTGGCATTGGTGGTTCCCTGGTTAGATCAAATCGTAGCCGAATTCGTGAGAATTCGGAAATCCTTCCGGATTTCTGACTTGTTTGTTTCCGAATTCTGATGAATTCGGCTACATGCCGATATCAACCGGCACGCTTTTCATACTGGCCAGCTCCACTTGGCTAGCCGCATCGATAACATGAATTGACACCGCTTGCACGTTCGTATCTCCAGTAAGCATCACGGTAATGGCGTTGGGCCTTCCCTGTTCCAGAACAACTTCCTGGGTTCCGTCCTCGAATCCATAGGCGGCCGTGGCGGCCGAACCGATTTCCTGGCGGCCGCAACGAACGGAGATCTTAACTCGTTTCACAGCTGGTGCGAAAAGGGCCCTGCCTGCGTAGTTAGCGACGATGGAAAACAGCCGGTTCGTGATCTTCGACTTGTCCATTGTCAACTCGACGGTCGGGATTACGATTTCCGGGGCCGCCTCTTCGGTGACTTTCACGATGGCCAAAGGCACCACTAATTCCTGAAGTGATGTTCAGCCGTGGAAAAACGCGGTGGTTCCGCCCGGTGTCTTGAAGCAGCCCAGGCCCCGCGGAAAGGCGAGTTCCAAATCCCCACCAAGGCCCAGCTGGCTTACCGTTACCCGAACGAACGCATCCCCGACTGCTCCGCCGCGGCCGATCCAAACCCGCCGGTGCAGGTCCACGGTGTCGCCGCCAGGCGGATCGATCTTCATTCCGCTGTCAAGCACTTCTCCGAAAAGGTGCCCGTGATCGGCCACAATAATGACGTTCTCCATGCCTAGCTTGCCGAGGGTTCGAACACCCCGGCGGAGTTTATCAAGCACCTCGTCCATGTAGCGTCTGGCTTCCTCTTCGTCCTCCGTCTCTTCACCCCGGCGGTCGATCTCCTGTGAGGTAACGAGCGTAAAATCGGCCCCCTCGATCTCCTCCCGCTGTTTTTTAGAAGGTTTCATGAGGTTATTCAGTTTCGAGTCAATCATCCCACCGGGAATTGCCGAACGAAGTTGGGCGATTCGTTTGGCCCGGTCCTTGAGCGTCACGCCGGCGATCTGGATCGCCACCTTGCCAGATCCGGCAGGAACAAGCTCCATACCCTTTTCAGCATGGGGCATGATGGCTGACATACCCACATCAGTAATCGTCGGTAATTGCGCGACCACTGGCACCAGCTGGACTTTGAATCCATCGCCCAGGCCTTCGATTAATTCGCGGGCCATTTCGTACCGCAAGGCATCGACGAGTAGGTAAGCGGTTTGACCCTGTCGGCATTGAGGGCCAACTTGGCTTGAGAATATCTCACTCTGGTGGATCAGGTCCTCCAGTTCGAACCTGCTTGCTTCGAGGGCATCTGTCATCGCCTCCGCGCACTGGCCGGCCACTGCGGTGTACCGGTGCCGGGCGGCGGTGATCACCTGCTCCAGCTGGCCATGCTTGCCACCAACATCCAGGTCGAATGTGGCATACTGCCGCTCCAGACGGCGGTGATAGGTGTCCAGGAGGCACCATGGTTCGCCTGATGGAACTGCATCACCCTCCGCATATGCCTTGACAAGCGCGGCAGGTTCCTTCTTCGTGGTCTTCAGTTCTGTCTCTATCCGGGCGGCCGTCAACAATAATTGGGCCGTAGTTTCCAGTAAGGACCAGTGGAGCTGGTGGGTCAATTCGACCATTGCCCAAAAGGATTGCTTGCGACGGCGTGCGAGATTGAGCCCATCGGCCGCGGCACCGGCTAGTAATTGTACTTCCGCGTGCCTCAGGAGGCGCATTTCGATCGATGCGAAGGTTTCTACCCCGGTGATGGTCCTGGCCGCCAAATCGAGCCCGGCGATATTGGCCTCCTCCTCAATCGCCTTCGCGGCAACCACTTAGGCTTCTCGGAAATCGGCACGGTTCCGCCAAGCCGCGCATAAGTCCATCACTTCTTTGCGGTGGGTGATAGTTCGAGGGATCGCGGCGGTGGCCAATGCGGCTACCTCATCGCCTGCTGTCTCACACCGGGCCGACAGCTCGCCCAATAACAGACCGCGACAGAGGGTGCGCCGGGCTTCGTCGATTGTACCCTCAGGTTGGATCTCCAAACCCAGATCGGTGCGAAACAGTTCGGCTAGTTCGGGAAGGGCTTGTTTTTCTTCAATCGCATGATCGTGCTTGTCAGTGGAGGCGAATGCCGTAGCCACGTTCCAGGCGACCGTAGTCCCGAAAACCAGTTTTACGGCGCCCAATTCACCAGTCTGATCCGCAAGCCAATCCAGTTCGGCAAGGCTTACAGTACCCTGCTCCACTTTGCGGATAATTTCGGGGGCGCGGTCGGCCGATATTTGTTTGAAGATCCGCTCGGCCAGCACCTTCAAACGCGTATTCCGCTGCCACGGATTGGCACCCGGCTCTATCACGACACCGGCCGACTCGACCTCGACCAGGGCATAATGCGTTTCCGAGCGATCCTGAGGCACGTAAACGACCAGCCGTGGCGGGACCTCGGCGTGGATTCGCAGATGTCCACCTTCCTCGACGAACTCCAGCAACGGATCGATCCGATGTCGCAGCTCGAAGAATCCGTTGGTGCAGTGAAATACCGTAGTCTCGGTGAGGTTGAGCCCTCTGGCCACCGCACCGTAAATCCTTTCGGGATCGTACCACACTACGATCCCGTGGTCGTCCACCTGCTTTGCAATCAGACCAATCAGCTCGTCGGTAACCTTGCCCATCGAATGCAAACCTCGTAGCCGAACTCGTTAGAGTTCGGGCCTCCCTTCAAATATTATTATTAATTATCGAATCCGAATTCTTACGAATTCGGCTACGGTGGCGACTCGAACAATGCCAGATAAGGCTCATATCGGAAGCGGCGGTTCCGCTGCTGCCCTGTGATTTCTTGTAGTATCGCTAATTCCACGAATTGGTCGATCAGTTTGCCGGCTGTCACATAGGCACATCCTAATTTTTTTTCGACCATACGGACCGAGACGATGGGTTGCTCAAATAGATAATCAAGCAGCCGCGCGGCGGTCCCGCCACTGACACCCAATTCCGCGGTTGCCTGCCGGTGTTGTTCGCGAAGTTGTAGGATTTCACGGGCGGTGTTCGTGGCCGATTGGCTGACCTCATATACCCCGCGGAGAAAGAATGCGAGCCATCCTTCCCAATCTCCATCATGACGAACAGAGTTAAGCCGATCGTAATATTCGGCCCGATGGGCCTTGAGGTAGTAGCTCAGGTACAAAAGTGGTCGCTGGAGGATACCTTGTTGGCAGAGCAGAAACGTGATCAAGAGCCGCCCAATACGCCCGTTGCCGTCAAGAAACGGGTGGATCGTTTCGAACTGGGCGTGGACCAGACCGCAATGGATCAGCCGGGGCAACGACTCCGCCCCATGAAGAAATTTTTCCAGGTTGTCCAAGGCCGTATGCATCTCATGCGTGGGCGGTGGAATAAACGTTGCCGTCTTGAGTGTGCAACCGGCCGGGCCGATCCAATTCTGACTGCGGCGAAACTCGCCCGGTGTCCGCTCCGCTCCACGGACGCCCGAAAGGAGCTTGCCGTGGATTTCCCGAATCAGCCGTAGGCAGACTGGCAAATCGCCAAGTCGGCCCAGGCCATAGTTCATCGCGGCAACGTAGTTGACCACTTCCTCGACATCCTTGGGGCGCTCGGTGCCGGGAGTATCGGCCTCGAACTCCAACACATCCTCCAAGGTGCTTTGGGTGCCTTCAATCTGGGAACTGAGAACCGCCTCGTGGCGGACGTACATGGCCACAAACAGGTCCGGATTGGGCAGGATCGAGGCCACGCCGTCCAGCCGGCCTAGGCAGCGGTCCGCATCGGAAAGCAACCGCGCCAAATCGCCATCCACCCGGACAGGTGGATCTGGCGGCAGCGGTGCCGGTATAAACGCCCGGTAGCCCTTGGATTGGTTCACGAATTGCCCGGATCGCATAACAGCACCTGCCCGTGGCCAGTCTTGTTACAGGCGGCTGAAACAAGCCGCATTTCCCTGGGCTGTTATTTTATAGAATAGGGTTTTGGTAAAACAAGCCACCCCTTCCCCGCTGTTCGTTTTGAGCTGGCGAGATATGTTCAAGAACCGGCTTGAATCCGGCGAGTCCTGAATCTATCGTCACGCAACGTTTTCGACCAATGGAGGCAGGACCCACTGGCTTGCCTTGTAGAAAGCCTTCTGCACGCTCTTTGGGGTGATCTCAATTGCTGCCCAGTACCGGGATATTCAGTCGTAATATTTACAATCAAACACAAAGTACGTCCCGCGACTTAAACA
>JAFGFZ010000409.1 GCA_016930815.1 Pirellulales bacterium
GCGGATGGCCGGGTGAGCCTTCCTGGCCTCCCACGTCAAGGCCTAAGCTCTGTTCAGGTGACTTCGGAGATGTACGGTACTTGGATCCAGATGTTCGCGTTGGATAAGCCGATCCCACCTGTAACGACAATTCGCTTGCCCGCGGCCGGACGGGTGGAAGGACGTCTGATCGCGGACGATCCAAAGCTGATTCGTGGTGTTCGCATGCACTTGTCGACATACGGGTCCCCTTTCCAAAACCTGACGCTGCCAAGTGTTCCCGGATCGGGCAATGCCTCGGCGCCTTCTACGAGCCTTCCGAGCTTCGGAGTGGCGGAAGCTGTCTCCGATAACGAAGGACATTTTGTCGTGCCAGCCATTCCCGAAGGAAAGCTCAAGGTACGCGTGCAAATCGACAAGCATTTGCCACATCGAGCACAAGTAATTGGGGCAGAGGAACTGACTGTATTCAATCCAAACATTACGCAAATGGAAATCCATATCAGACCGACCGCCAGTAAAGAGGGCACCTAGCTCGATCATACCAAAGGGTGTGCGGTCGCGTGTTAAATCCCGGCTGGTTGGTCTGAGAATCCTCCAACCGCTCCACGCCATCGAGCGTTACCTGCGGAGACACGGGAGCCTCCTTTGGGACACTCGCCACATCACCCCATACCAGCCATGGTAAGCTAGAAATCCTCCAGTTCAGTCCTGAGAATATCAGGAGCGGTAAAACGAGAAGGCAGCCGAGTGCAAGAGCCCAGACCGTATGGCGAGCCGCCGCGGCCCGGTGGTGCATACATCCTGCAATCAGTATGGCGGCGATAAGGATGGCTGTCCCCTTCGGTGCAAGATCTGTCAAGTTGATCGCAGAAAACGTTATGGTTAGCAACTGTATGTTCATGGTCGTTCCCCCTTCTGTTTTGCCTCATCAATCAGTGCCGAGAGGTGGTCCAGTTCGTCCGGCGCGAGTTTTCGTGCTTGAATGTCCAGTAGCGAGGCAACAGCATGCTCAACCGAACCGTCGAAGAAAGTGCTCAATAGGTTCCGCATTGCGGATCGCCGCGCCCGGAATGGATTGGTTGTCTGCTGGTAGAGGTACCGGCGGCCATCTTGAGCATGTTTCACATGTCCCTTTTCTTCGAGCAACCGCAGCGTCGCCCGCACCGCGGAATAGCCCGGCGGGTCGTGCATGGATGCGAGGCATTCGCCAACCGTATCGTTTGAATCCCGATCCTATTTACCCATGGAGCGATAATCTCATGACCCGAATTATGATCATCCTGGCACTTGGTGGCTTGATCTACTCACAAGCCAGTTCCCAACCAGTTGGCCTGGATTTCTACGACAATCTGAACACCTTGCCGATCATCTATGACAATGTCGAATCGTACTATGTATCCAGCTATGATCGCACCGGCGGGAACGATGATGGATTCCGGGGCACCCATTCGCAACTCTACATCGATGATCAAAGCGAGCATGTGATTTTCGACGCAGACGGACCTGGTTGCATCTACAATTTCTGGTTCACCGGCTCAGGCGCCAACCTCCATTGGGGAACAATCAAGATCTACATCGATGGCCAGAAAACACCAATTTTCGAAGCACAAGACAAAACCTTGTTTCTCGGTGAAAACCGCCCCTTTGTCGAGCCATTAGTCACCAACGGATTGATCTCCAGTGGTGGCTTCAGCTGTAGTGCTCCGATCCCGTTTCAGAAGCACCTGAAGATTACCACCGAGAAATCGGTCGGCTTCTACAATATCTATTATCAGCTCTACAAGAACGTCGAAATCCAATCCTGGACACCACAACAAGATTATTCCGGTGTGATCGATCTTTTCCAGCGGTGCGGCAGCGATCCGACAAAAAATGCCGAACATTCCACGGTCGTCCGGAGCGTTGTCCGGCTCGACCCGGCCACCGGACGCAACGTGACCGAAGCCGGGCTCGTTTCCATCGATGAGCCTGGCACAATCCAGTCCATCAAGATCAATCCGCTCTTCAAGCCCGACACCTACACGCTGAATCACACACACCTTCGCGTGTATTACGATGGCGCAGAAACACCATCGGTGGACGTTCCGATCGGTCCCCTGTTTGGTTCGGGGCTAGGTGAAGCGGATGTCCGAAGTTTATTCGCCGGCATGTCCAGTTCCGGAACCTACTACTGCTATTTTCCCATGCCTTTTCAACAGAGCATTCGAATCACGCTCCAGAACCTCAGTCACGATGGGGGCGGTGAATATGCCTGCCAGGTCAGCTACACGAACCAGCTCCCTAAAACAGAAACGGGTGCCCTGGGATACTTTGGTGCCAAGTATAACTGTGCCTGGCCCATCGTCGACAGAGCGGACTATGTCCTCTTTGAGTACCAAGGTCGCGGGGCTGTCCTTGGCCAGGTAATGACGGTTGAGCCGGTCATGCCCGACCGCAAACGGTGGTGGGAAGGGGACCTGCGGATTTACATCGATGGCGATCAGAAACCGCGTTTTCACGGGACGGGTCATGAAGACGAGTACCAGGGCGGCTGGTCAACGTTCTGGCTGACGAATCCCTACTCCCTGCCATTATTCGGTGAGCCGAAGACGGAAAACCTGATCAATGTCTTCGGCCAGGTGAACGGCTCCACCACCGCATACCGTTTCTGGCCCGGCAAGATCCATTTCAAGGATTCGATTAAAATATCAACCGAGCATGGCAACCAGAATGACACGCCCGCTAATTATTCCTCACTGGTGTATTATTATTTCATTCCGTAAAAAGGTCACTGCGATAACCGCAGGAGTTTTCCGCCGCCGGGTGGCAATTGCAGTTCGGCCCTCTGGCCGCCGGCTGGCGACCAGGTGCCTGTGGTGGCATCGAAGAGATCCAGGTTGCCTGGACCGACCAGCACAAGTTCGATCAAGGCTTTGTAATCGAGGTTGACAACGACAACATGGCTTGGCTGGCCGGATGCTCCGAAATATCCCAACAAAGCGCCACGAACCCGCTCAGGCGGCTGGTATTCGATCGGGGAAAGTGGCGGATCAAGGCGGAATGGAGCATTTTCGGGTAGTGCTACAGCACCCGGTGGCACCATTCCGCTGTGATAGATGGCCAGCGATACCAGCGGCTGAAGCTCCTTGGCAATGGCGACGAACTCGCGATTAGAATGTTTCAGCGCATGGTAGATCGGTGTGGGTGTGCCATCGGCCAGGGCGATCCCACCTTCATGCCCCGGATGGCAATAGACATAATACGAAATGCCTTGAGCCCCATAGGCCACTGTGGTGTAGACAAGGTATCGCATTTCGTCGGCATTCGGCACCCGCCGGACCGGAGTCCAAGAGCAAGCCTGCACAATATTCAGAAATGGCACTCCCGCATCGAGGGCCGATTGTCGGATCAGCGCCAAGTTGAGGAAATAGCCGTCGAGGTCGCCGTCGGTTGCGAATTGGTAATGGTCGTAACTGATCAGCGATGGCTTGACGATATCCAGATATTGCCGGAGATGTTCCCGATAGGCCGGAACCGGGGCGCCTTGCGTGCCGAGTTGTTCATTGTTGGCGTAGGTTGGAAAGAGATTGATGTATGCCATGTGGGCCGGATCGCGCTGTCGGAGGTAGGCAACTATTTTACCCAATTCAGGAAACTGTCCGGCGCTCGGCTCATCTTGAATGAAATAGCTATAAAGTGCGGGATGATCGCGAACCCGATCGATGAGTGAGTCCAGTTTCTCCCGCTGTGCCGGATCGTCCAGAGATCGCGGCGTTAGGAGTCCGTCATGAAGCTGCGCCCTCAGGCCGTGCCGCTGGGCGACATCGAGTTCCGCCTCACGGCACCAAACAAGGTTCCAGCCACCATCGGCCATCTGCCGGGCAACCGCGTCGGTCAGCGCCGGCCCGGCCCAGTATGTCACAATCGGCGTCCCGATCTGCCAGGTTCCCCGCTGCTGGGTGGCAGGTTCCTGACCAAAAACACCCAATGCCCACGGGAATATTCCCAAAATCAATCCAGTGATTCGAGTCAATCCATTGCATAACGAAATGGGACAAGATTTCATATTCCAATCTCCAGTTGGTGACATGGTACCAGGGTCGTTGGAGATCCCTTTTCCGGCAAATGCAGTTCGAGGCTCGTGCTGGAGCACGGATTCACGGATGTATCATACACCTTCCCGCGTATCAGTCCATCATGGAAATCCATGATTCTAAATCGATCAAAGAATGAACATAAGGGAACGAAGAAAATGGATCCACGAAAGGATACCACGAAGATTTCCAAGGGCACGAAGCTTGAAATAAAGAGGGTAGTCGTCTAAGTTCAAGGGCACCCGGAGATTGATATTACCTCTGGAACCTGCTTATCGATCGATTTGCGGCTTCGCTTCGTAAGGAGTTGAATCTATGATTTTCCATCGAACTGCGGCACGATACATGTTTGTGCTGGCTGTCGCGATCTGGTCATTCACACAGAATGTCGCGACTGCTGAAATTCCGCTGCCGGAACATCCGCGGCCCGACTTCGAGCGGTCTGCATGGCTGAACCTCAATGGTGCCTGGCATTTCCGATTCGACCGGGACGACGCCGGCATTGCGGACGGCTGGTCCTCCGGGAAAGCTGAATTTGCCGAAACCATTCTGGTTCCGTTCCCTTGGGGTTCGAAGTTGTCCGGTCTGAAAAGCGAAGCCGATATCGGCTGGTACCAGCGAACCGTTCGAGTGCCCGACGCGTGGGAAGGGAAGCGTGTCTTCCTCATCGTGGGCGCGTGCGACTGGTTGACTCAGGGCTGGTTCGACGGCCAGACACTTGGCGAACATCGCGGTGGATACACGCCCTTCGAGTTTGAATTGACTCCTCACGTGCAATGGGGCCAGGATCAAAAGATCGTGCTGCGTGTGGACGACACGCCCCATCCCTTCAAACTCGAAGGAAAGCAAGGATATGGCCAAGCGAAGGGGATTTGGCAGACCATCTACCTGGAAGCCCGACCAGCACGCTACATCACGTCTGTGCATTTCACCCCGGACATTGATTCAGGCAAGGTCGCGGTCAAAGCGAAGTTCAACGATTCGGCTCCAGACAGCACCAGCATGAAAATTCAATTCAAGACGGGCGATGCGCAGGATATCATCCAGACCGTCGCTGGCGGCGCGAAGGAGATCCAATTCGACATCCCCATTGCCAATCCACGCCTCTGGTCGCTCGACGATCCATTTCTTTATGAGGTGGACGCCACGTTGAATGCGGGGGGTGTTGAAGATCGCGTCAGTACGTACTTCGGGATGCGGAAGATCGGTATCGGCACGTTGCCTGGCACGGACTATACCTATGTGACGCTCAACAACAAACCGATCTATCTCCAGATGACACTCGACCAGTCCTATCATCCGGATGGCTTCTATACCTTTCCGAGCGATACGTTCATGCGCGACGAAATCCTACGTTCGAAACGGATTGGGTTGAATGCAAATCGGATTCACATCAAGGCCGAGGTTCCTCGAAAGCTCTACTGGGCTGATCGCCTGGGACTATTGATCATGGCCGACGTACCGAACTTCTGGGGCGAACCAACTCCTGAAGCGCGGCAGGAGAGTGAATTTGCCTTGCGCGGCATGGTGGAACGCGACTACAACCATCCATCGATCTATAGCTGGGTTCTATTCAACGAGACCTGGGGCCTCTTTACCAAAAAGGACAACGGGAAAAAGGCATACCTGCCCGAAACCCAGGAATGGGTTGTGACGATGGTTCGCCTCGCCAAACAACTTGATTCAACCCGGCTCGTTGAAGACAACTCGCCCTGCAATGAAGACCATACCGAAACCGATATCAACTCATGGCACGATTACCTGCCGGGTTACGCGTGGCGCGGGCGCCTCGATCAGATCGTAAAAGACACGTACCCCGGTTCGAAGTGGAACTACATCGGTGGCCGAACCCAGGGGAATGAACCTTTACTCAACAGTGAATGTGGCAATGTTTGGGGGTATCAAGGCAGTACCGGCGACGTGGACTGGAGTTGGGACTACCACATCATGATGAATGAATTCCGCCGCCGGCCGAAGATTTGCGGCTGGCTCTATACTGAGCATCATGATGTGATCAACGAATGGAACGGCTATTACCGATTCGACCGATCGGATAAATTCACGGGCATGGATTCGCTGGCACCGGGCATGAACCTGGCCGATTTGCATAGCCCATTCTACATCTCCACCGGCGACCAGCTCTGCCGCGACGTGCAACCGGGTGATGTCGTCGAGGTGCCACTCTTTGCCTCGCTCCTTTCCGATCGCAGTCCCGGCAACCGGCTTGTTCTTCATGGCGAACTCTATGGTTGGGATTCACTCGGCCGGCGTGAAAGCTATCAAAAGACCAGTCAACCAATCCCATTCGAACCATGGATGGCAAAAGACCTGCCGCCGATGAAAATA
>JAFGFZ010000410.1 GCA_016930815.1 Pirellulales bacterium
AATTCTCTGTTTCCTCGGTTTTCTTGGTTGCCTCGCGCTCCCTGAATATTCATTGGTAAGGAACAATCAAAATGATAAGATATTATGGACCCATGGATCAACGAGTGCCAGACCAGAGGCGGATGGATCGAGAATCGCCACGGCATGATGGAGGCAGTCTGGTTTAAAAATGGACAGATATGCCGAATCGACCAGGGCGACGAGCGGGATTTCGGTAATTTCCGAGTGGAATGGAAGCCATCGGTTTCTTTCGTCGCAGAACCGTCATGGAAAGATGCTTGCGATAAGGAGCTAACAATGAAAGCCTATGTTCCGTCCCTGCCAATGGCAATCCTGATTTGGATCCTAGCAGCCAGTTTCGTTCATGCCCAGGACCGCATGCCCATCGACGATGAAGACCCACAATCCGCCACAACGGAATTTAACCGCCGATTCGCCGAATGGAAGGGAGTCATTCGGGGAATTGAAGAACTGAGAATTCAATACCAAACCGCCGACACGAGCACCCGCGAAGCTCTTCAAAGGCAACTTCAGGAAAACTTTGAAATCGCCAACGCCATGATTCCAGGCCTTGTCGAAGCAGCGAAAACCGCATTTCAGGCCACACCTAAAGCGAATAAGCAGATCACCGGTTTTCTCCGGGGAGTCGCCGCTTATGACATGGTTTCTGATAACTATGACGAAGCCTTTCCAATCATTCAGATGCTACTGACCCAAGATCCCAAGCACGATTGGCTGCATGCATGGATCGGCATCATCGCGGTCATCCAGGCCGATTACGATCTCGCGAAGGAACATTTGGACCCGCTGGCCAAATCGGGTTTCTTCGACTTGCCACCTGACAGCAACGATATGGCCGAAATGAATCTGTGGAATATCGGTGCGAAGTTCCATAAGATCTTCGACGCACATCGACAGGCATGGGAAAATGAAAGATCCATCCGCGACGCAGAGTCCAAAGCCGCCAACTTACCACGTGTTCTTATAAGGACCAGCAAGGGCGAGATTGTGGTTGAGCTCTTTGAGAACGAGGCCCCAAACACGGTCAAGAATTTCGTGACGCTCGTCGATCAGGGATTCTACAACGGACTGACATTCCACCGCGTGCTGCCGAATTTCATGGCCCAGACTGGCTGCCCGGCCGGGAATGGGTTGGAAGGGCCAGGTTATTCAATCCTCTGCGAATGCCAACAGAAGAACGCCCGCCTCCATTTCCGCGGGTCTTTGGGGATGGCCCATTCCGGCCGCGACACGGGTGGTTCCCAGTTTTATATCACGTTTCTTCCAACACCCCATCTCGATGGCCAGCATACCGTGTTTGGCCGCGTGACCGAGGGCATGGACGTACTCACCAAAATCCGTAAACGAAATCCCGATTCGCTTCCAGAGACGACGCCATCACCCCAACCAGAAACCCTCCCCGTCCCGGATAAGATCTTGGAGGCCAAGGTCATCCGCAAGCGGCCGGAAACCGATTACAGCCAATTCAATAAAATTCCGAAAGAATAACCTCACCCGCCAAGTTCCGGTGGCTTGGGTAAACCCTTCAGGCTCGCTAAAAACCGTTCGAGGTGCTCGTCGGGCAAGCTATAGTCGTGCAGTTTGCCCTCGAAGTAGGCTTGGTAACCGGTCAAATCCATTAAACCATGGCCGGACCAGTTCATGAGAATCACCCGCTCCTTGCCTTCCTCCTTGGCTCGTTTCGCCTCGCGAATTGTCTGGGCAATCGCGTGCGCAGTCTCTGGCGCCGAGAGAAAGCCCTCGGTATGGGCAAAGGCGATGGCCGCTTCGTAGCACTCGAGCTGGTGGATGGCAACCGCCTCGATCAATCCCTCTCGGAGGACCTGGCTCACCAACGGGGCCATGCCATGATATCGCAGACCACCGGCATGGATCGGAGGCGGTACGAAGGTATGACCAAGAGTGTACATCGGCAAAAGCGGGGTCATCATGGCTACATCACCCGAATCGTAGGCATAGGGCGCGCGGGTGAGTGTTGGGCACGATTCCGGCTCCGTGGCGATCACACGCACGTCGGTCGAACCGGCGATCTTATCGCACAGGAATGGGAAGCTGATCCCCGCAAAGTTCGATCCGCCACCAGCACAGCCAATCACGACATCCGGTTTCATGCCGATCAGGGCCATTTGTTTTTTGGTTTCCAGTCCGATGATCGTCTGGTGGAGCATGACATGATTCAAGACGCTGCCGAGGGAATACCTGGTCTGGTCATCCTGCACCGCCTGTTCGATGGCCTCACTAATCGCGATCCCCAAGCTGCCGGGGGTGTTGGGATCGTCGTCGAGGATGGACCGGCCAACCTTCGTCTCCGTGCTTGGACTTGCCACGCAATTGGCGCCCCATGCCTGCATCATCATTTTGCGGAATGGTTTTTGGTCAAAGCTGATCCGCACCATGAAAACCTTGCACTCGATACCAATGAGATTGCATGCGAACGCCAGGGCACTCCCCCACTGGCCGGCGCCAGTCTCGGTCGTCAATCGCTTGATCCCGAATACTTTATTGAAGTAGGCTTGAGGCACCGCCGTGTTCGGCTTATGGCTTCCGGGTGGTGAAACACCTTCGTGCTTGAAGAATATTTTTGCGGGCGTGCCGAGATATTCCTCCAGTCGCCTCGCCCGATACAGGGGGGTTGGGCGCCATATCTTCAGGATCCCCAGGACCTCCTCCGGGATGTCAATCCACCGTGCGGTGCTGACCTCCTGCTCAATAAGATTCATGGGGAAGACCGGTGCGAGGGCGTCGGGGCCAATTGGCTGGCCCTGCATGTCCACCGGTGGTGGCACCGGATGCGGTAAATCGGCCACCAGGTTGTACCATTGCCGGGGGAGTTCTTCTTCGCTCAAGACCACTTTGATCAATTCGCTCATCTGTTATTCCTTGTCAGTTCAAAATTGCTACTTCGTCCCGATCAGGAACGACTAAAGGGCATTTTAAAACCTGTTCATGGTGAGGGCGGAGCTGCTGCTGAGCCTATATTTTTACGACATTCCGGCTCGTCTGGAGCCTCACCTTCCAGGTTCTGAAATGCCCTCTGGTAGGAATATCTTCCTTGATAGTAATCTCAAAAGGCCTCCGATGCTAGGGAGAAGATGCTCGGCAACCATGCGGGGATGGTCCATGGGCCCTTATTAATATACTAGATAATAGCGGTCCTTGCCTGCAATGTGGCCGGTATGTTATAAGCGCGGGGTACGCAAAGCCGCCTGGCGGTGGTTGGGCAAACACCGATAGGCTTGAAGGGAATATGCGGACGGCGAGATACAAAATGGCCCAAATCACGTTACGAGTGCTTAGCGGCGCGGACCGTGGCCGAACGTTTCACGGCCTCCAGACTCCCATGACCATTGGCCGCGAAGAAGGCAATGATATCCAACTCAACGACGAGCGGATCAGCCGATGTCACCTCAAGATCCAGGAGGACCAAGGAAAGATCGTGCTGACCGATCTTGAAAGCACAAACGGCACAAAAGTCAATGGGGAAGATATCCAACTGCGGATCCTCCGTTTCGGCGATGTGATATCGCTCGGCCGAAGCGTGCTCCTCTATGGCACCCGGGAACAAATCGCAGCCCGACTCGCCGAATTGCGTCAACGGGGATTGGGGGAAACGGGTCAAGTCGTATTCGATCAATTACCCGATCAACTTGAATCACCATCCCTCGATTTTGAACTGCACTGGGATCAAAACGAGGATCTCCACACCACTCTCCACATGCCAGTCCCACCTAGCCTGCCGGAACATCTTTCACCCGGCCAGGCAGCCGAAGTTTCGGAACTGCTCGAATTCTTCCATGTTCGAATGCGGCGATTGCTCGCGGCCATCCATGTCGACGAAAATGCCACGAATATTCAAATGGCCGTCCGGCATTGGCAGGCGATTGTCGAATTGGAGGCCCTGCTGGCCGAATATTTACGCGCGATTGGCGAACCGTGAAATGTAGGGTGTTCTTTCAAGACCGAAATCAACCAATGTATAGTGCCGGCATCTCAGTTCACGGGGTCGGCAATCGCCTGGCCCATAATTTGATCCACTCCGCGCCCCATCAGGCGATTGGTTTTAGTGGGAACGATCATCTCATCTTCCGATTGCAGCCGACCTCCCCCGCCTGGAAACTTGGCTTCCAACCCATCCCCGTTGAAAAGATCGGCCTCGACTCCAGCCCCGATCGAGCCTCCTGGCCTGTGAAATGAACTGACGGTTCGGCTATGCTCCTTCCTTCGATTCATTTTCAATTGATTTCGCCAATTCGTATTCCTTCACCGTAAGACGGTTCAAAGAAGCCCGGCTTTTTAAAAAAGCCGGGCTTCTGTGTTCAAATCGTTGAATTCTTTTACACCGCAGGCGTTAAAGACCGTAGCCTAGGGCAAGCGGACGTTAGCGCAGCGAACGGACGCGCCGCCCTAGGCCCTGATCAAGCGAAGGCCTGCGGCCTCCGCTTGATATAATTATTGAAAAACTCGAAAACTCT
>JAFGFZ010000411.1 GCA_016930815.1 Pirellulales bacterium
CAGGAGTCCAGATGCATGGCAACCATCAACGGAAATTATTCAACTTTTGGCTACAGCCCGCAGCTCGCGTACGTTGAGTCGACATGCGTTGGAAGAAGGGCTAGCCGACATATGGTCCGATGATTGGTACTCAACAATGTGTAAACCTCAAAAAAGATGATCGGCAAACCCCAACATAACTCCCTGACAAGTGGATACAGAATTGCTTAAGTGTAAACATGAAACAAGTGGTTACATTGGCGGCCGTCGGTGACATTTGTCTTGCTGGCATGATGGGCCGGCAGGTGCAAACACACGGCTATCACTGGCCTTTTGAGGCTATGAAACATGTATTGCATTCGTCCGATCTTCTTTTCGGGAATATGGAGTCTGTCGTCTTGCCGCCCGAATACCCTGACGAGTGTATTGATCCCCACCACCGACCCGAATACGTCCACTTTATCAACTCATCACAGCAAGAACTCTAGTTTCTTAGTCCAGATAATCCATGAACTTTGTATTGATCTTTGTAAGTTGGTTGATCGAGATCTTTTACGGCCATCTTATCCAAAATAACGTGCCTCATGATCCGATGTGTCAGCGAGGGAAAATCAGGTAAATATTTTGCTTACGCATCGGCTTGCGAATTATCTGGACTGGTGGAATTCAATATCCAATATTTCTCTGGTTGGCCGAAGTTAGCTTGGCTGGCACGACTGATGCCGGAAACCAACTCGGTGAAATTGTTTCATGGGCCATGTGTTGAAATCAATGATCGCTGGGCAGTTGAGGCCGTCTGGGCTGGCGATTTTGGGAACGGTGATTTTGATCAGACGGATCTTGTGTTTGGCACGGGTATTCGTATGCGGGAGAACAGAATTGTATTTGTCAGTTCGGGCACGACACTTGATCGGCTCTGTTACTGCTGGCATGACAATTCGTGGTACGTGAGTAATTCGTTGCCAGCATTACTGGCTGGAGCAAATCTGTCGTTACGGGACGATTATCATCAATATGCCGAAGATATCAGCACGATCTTCTTTGGATTGAATGAATACAAGCGGCTCATTCCCACAACTACCGATGACGTGCGTTTGGTCTATTTCAATAACCTCACCTACCACAACGGTTGCCTGACAGAGACTGCGAAGATAGACACCGCCGACCGTTTCGAGACCTTTGAGGACTACGCCCTCTTTCTTGCCGCGACCGCCGGACAACTGGCCAACAATATGAATGATAAGAGGAGGAGACAGCAAATCTATCCGCTGACAACGGTTTCCAGTGGCTACGACACGGCAGCGGCGGCGGTCATCGCACAACGTACTGGCTGCCGTTCAGCGGTGACCTTCATGCAATCCAACAGCCTGTGGAAAGGTTCCGACTCGGGTCAGCACATCGCCGAACAGTTAGGACTTAGCTGCAAGACATACAACCGTACTTCGGAGCGATACCCGCTAGAGGAAAGTATTTGGGCGGCGGCTGGACGCCCTGGGGTTTTAAATTGGACACTATTCGATTATCCAGAGCCATTGTGCTTGTTTTTCACGGGTTGCTACGGAGATGAAATGTGGGACCGACGGCAATGGAATCTCCCATATCCTTTCACAGGTTGCACGCTGGCGAATGGGGGTATCGGTGAGTTCCGACTTCTCAAGGGAGTATTCCATTGTCCGGTACCGTTCTGGGGAGTCAGACGGCGTAGTGAGCTGCATAAGATCAACTATTCCAAGCAAATGGAGCCCTGGACACTTCATAATAAATACGATCGCCCGATTCCCCGGCGGATTTTGGAGGAAGTCGGAATACCCCGCCACGCATTCGGGCAGAGAAAGCGATTAACGTCCCACGAAGCGGCCTTTCTATGGCCGTATTCAGCCGACAGCCAGGCCCGTTTCTGTCAGTTCTTGAAGCGGCGCGGTCTTCGTGTACCATCAGCAATGAGCATCTGGCTGATGCGGCGGTGGGCGTGGTTCGAAAACTTGGCCTACAAGAATATTGGGCGCCGTCTCCACCTGCCCGACTGGGGAATTCGACATTACCTAGCAGCCAGAGCCCGCCAGCTTATTTTCCAATGGGCCAACGGAGAGCTCCGCGAGCAATATCAGAGTGGTTTTGAGTCAAATCCATCCAATTGTCAAAATTGGGCCCATTCGATTTGAATTGCATCAATGTTGAATCCCTGCTTTTTGCAAAAGCCGGGCATCTAAGTTCAACACGCAATGAATCATAAAGGGAGATAATCGTACAAGAGGCAAATGAATAAGTTAAGTAGTATTGTCTCCGAACATACTAGGATGGGACATGAAGATCGATAAGATCATCACCACGGCGCAGCTTGACATTCCTCGATGGGACTCGCTTGCGGCAAAACTTCAGGGTGGCTACTACCATTGCCATGCCCCGGCCATATCCGGTGCGACTCGAATTGGGGCCGATCCGCTTTTCGTTAAGGCTATGGACAACGAGCAACGTTGTATCGGTTTGACAACGGGCCGGATGGTAACGCCTTTTGGCTGGCCGTTCTCGTGCCACTGCCGATCCGCCACGATATTGGCACTCCCGGCCTTGGCCGACCAGTCGGTCGATGGAGAACGCATTTTCATGGAAACCCTGGAAATGTACCTGCGTGCCGAGGGAGTATGTATTGTCAATGTTTTCTCTCACGATTCACCTAATGCACAGCGGGTTTTATCGGAACTCAATTACAAGCTTTCACCCCGAACGGAGTTTTACGTCGACCTTAGGCGAAGCGAGGAAGAAATATGGGATGGTTTTAAAAGCGAGCGGCGGACAAATATTCGCAGAGCTTGCAAACACGGTGTCCAAACGAGAATCGAGAACACAGAAAAGTCGCTTGATCTGGTTTACCATTTTTTCTACCTGTCGATGAAGCGCCACGGTATTGAATTCGGCAAAACACGCGAACGCACTCGGCGGGCCCGCCTGGAATGTTTTCAGAGCGGTCACATCGATGTGATGGTGAGCTATCAAAATGACACGCCTATCAACGGAGCCATCTTTGGTAATTTCAATGGTAGGCCATATTACGTGATGAGTGGGGCGTCGCCTCAAGGATACAAGGTCGGTGGGCCGGCACACTTAATCTGGACCGCGATCATGGCCTACCGCGAACGTGGTGCGGTGTCTCTCAATCTCGGTGCAGCCATGAAGGATGAGGCCACGTATCGTTTCAAACGAGACTTTGGTACTAAGATAGTTTCGCAACCGATGGGGAAGAAGATACTCTCGACGTTCGGCGCACGGCTCCTTAAAATGCGCGCTCTTTTACGTCTCAAGCGAGCGTGATACTCCTTAGAATGCGATAAGAATCCAATCACATGCCCGGAATATTTGGGATCGTCTCAGAATCGCCTGATCATGAGGGACAACGGACATTGGCTCTTCGTGCGATGGCTATGCGAATGCGCCACCGGGTAAAATATCAAGAGCATACTTTTAGCGAAGGCAATATATCAATTGGGCGATGCGGCCTGAGTTTTCTCAATCCTGAGCAACAACCGGTATTTACCAGCGATCGTGCGTGTTGTTTAGTCTTTGAGGGTGAACTCTATGAGCCCCAGAAAATAAATCAAAAATTAGCTCGCAATAATGCCACATCGTCGAGTGCGGATGCTACATTGGTCCTGGAAGCCGTGGCCCGCTATGGCCCGGAGATCATCGAGGAGCTTCCGGGTGCCTATGTGGGATTCTTTTACGATTTACGAGAATTCGTCGGATATCTGTTTACAGACCGCCTAGGTTTGAGAGGCTGTTACTGGACGTTGATGTCCAATGGCACGTTTTGCTTTGCATCGGAGCTGAAAGCCATCATCGCCGTTCCAGGATTCCATAGCAAGCTGGATACGCAAGGAGTGGCGGAATTTTTAAGTAGTGGTTATCCGTTTTTTGATCGGACCTTTTTCACCAATGTGAAATTCTTGCCGTATGCAAGTGTTCTCACGGTGCGTGGCGCACATATATCCATCCATCGCTATTGGGATGTCGATTGGCAAGTTCAATGGAGAAATGGACAATTCGAGGATGCCGTTCACGAGGGTGCCGATCTATTGATCCAGGCCATCGGGAGACAGTTCCGGCAGCGCGGAACCATTGGTGTCATGCTCAGCGGCGGATTAGATTCTCGTGCTATCGCCGCCGGTGCGGTTGTTTCCGGCCATGACGTGCCAACGTTTACGTTGGGAGGAAAGAAAGATACTGAGCGTGAACTTGCCTGCCGCGTGGCCGAACGACTTCGCGTACCCAATCACTGTCTTGCGGTTCCGCCCGACTATCTTGCTGACTACGCGACAGAGGGGATCTGGTATACGGATGCGATGTTGTCTAGTCGTGAACTCTATTGGACACCTTACCTGGACTTTCTAGGCGCGCATGCGGATGCCCTGATCAGCGGCCACACAGCCGGCCTGTTTCTCGGCGGTCTCTTCTTGGAGGAGGAGCACCTCCAGAATCCATCACTACACAATCAACGCCAATGCATCGTCCGGCAAATTGCGGGTGATTTTTCCACCTTCCTCGATCTTGGTCTTGCGCCTGCGTTCCTGGGCCGGGCACACGATGCCTTCGACGCGTCGCGTCAGGCAATTGCATCCAGTGTTGGCGACGGTGGATTCGCGACTGAGCTGGCCCGTGCTAAGCTTGGGACACTCGAGCGACGTTTGGACAGCATCTGCTATGGCTATCTCTGGAACGTGGTCGCGGATGTCAAGTATCCCTTGGGCGATCACGATCTGCTCGATTTCTGTGCTCGCGTACCTCTGGAATGGCGGTTCAGGAGTCGGCTGTACAAGGCGATTCTCTGTAAAGCCTTTCCACAACTGGTGGATATCCCGTGCGTATCAGCAAAGACCAACTGGCTGCCAATGCGGATCGATGCACGGATCCATCCTATGAGTACTCTCGCGCGGCATCTTGTCGGCCGCGCTCGGTTCTTGGTCAGCAGATTGACGAGGGGACGCATCAACTTGCCGCCCGACCGCAGCAAGTTCACGCATGATAGCCATTGGTATCGCACGGTTCCGCGGTTACGCATGTGGTTGAAGTCGGTTCTCTTGGATGAAAGGACATTACAACGTGGATATTTCGATCGGGAAGGGATATCCCAACTCCTGAATTTGCAGATGAGGCGTGGATACCTGTTCAATGTGCTTTCACGACTAATCAGCTTTGAATTCTGGAACCGGTATTTCGTGGATGGCGATCGGTATGAGCAGACCGTTGATACTCCGCTGCGGACCAATAGCCAGACTCCATCTGGCAAGTCATAGCAATCAGTGCGTTCTGGACTACTGGCGA
Organism: Pirellulales bacterium; assembly: GCA_016930815.1. Lineage (GTDB taxonomy): Bacteria > Planctomycetota > Planctomycetia > Pirellulales > Lacipirellulaceae > JAFGFZ01. The sequence goes on from JAFGFZ010000411.1 coordinate 5,296, forward strand.
CAGAG
>JAFGFZ010000412.1 GCA_016930815.1 Pirellulales bacterium
TACTTAACGGCGTTGGGGGAGGGGGCAAATTGCCAACCATCACTCCATGTGCAACAACTGTTGTGCTTCCAAGAAGGCATTTGGTTGCAGTTTTTATCAGCCCAGCCCAGCCCTGCCGCCACGATTTGCGTCTGGCAAATACCGATCCAGAATCGTTCCCGGAATTGCAGGCCCGTGGATTATCACGTAGGTGTATGTGGTTGTCTGCCGACAATACGTTTCTGGATATCCGTTTCCAGAACACCAAAGGCGGCCTCATGTCGCTGGACGGACAACGTCAGCGCGTGCAGCAACCGCTTGGCCGTGTAATAATTCGTCACGATCCGAAGACTGACCTCAATGGGTTCGTTCGGGACCCCACCGGGTTGAGCATTCAGACCAAAATCGATGATCAATTCCTCGGGTGTACCCGTCACGCGGCAGAAATTCGCGTATGCCGTAACCGCCTTGGCATCACTGATTTCTACCTTGGGGCGTTGTTGTTCGCCGGCTTGTCCGGCTGGAGGAGGATTCTGCCCGGCTGGAGTAGGATTCCCAGCGGCTGGTTCGTCATGTTTCGAATTGGCCACGTTTTTGGCTCCCGATATGGATCATGGAAGACGAATTCAACGTATTGCGGACCATCCACAGCGCGTGAATCCGTAGCGATCATCTGCTGATTGATTGGTGCCGTGGATAAACCAGGCGGCAGAGATTCCGGATGCAAATCGGCCCCATGGTATCCCTGGGTGGCACACATTGCATCCAGTCTATGTTCCAAGCCAAGATTCGGCTATCCCCCCCCATGGAGAATTCTGAAAGAAGATGTATCGCAGGATGCTTTGGATAGGGGCTATATTCGTTATTTTCCCGATAGTTTGCCCACAAAGCCCATCCCAGTAAAAACCTGTTCTCGAATGACATCGATAATCCGCAAGGACGCGATCTGATGATACGGCAACAGGATCATTCGTGATCCCATCGGGTCCGGATTACTCCGTTCGAAGAGGACCATCTCCTCGGTAAACATGAATCCCCGAAAAGGAATTTGTTCATTCGATACAGTCACCAGAACACCCCGTTGTGGGAGATCCTTGGGCCATTTGGTAATGAGGGCTTTCCAAACCGTCTCCGGGCTCATATGGCTCTCCTTCTACTCGATTTCTTTCGGCCAAATTCGCAAGATCACCGATTCCACACTGGTATCGGGCATTTTGTACACACTCACCCTGCGAAGATTCAAGCGGGAAAAAAGGCCTCGCTGCCTCGCTTCGGCCCGTTCCTGGATCCAGGCCTTGCCCTTGACGACCAGAAGTTGATGGAAGGACGCCCAATGCGGTTCGAACCAAAGGACCAATTTGGGAAGCGGCGCGACGGCACGAACCACGAGCGTGTCAAACGTTTGGGTTTCCAGCAGATCCTCGGCTCGCGCATGGTAGACCGGTACCTCCATGCCCAAGGCAGCCACGATTGCCTCCACGGCACGGGCCTTCTTGGCAACGGATTCACAGAGCCGGATCACAAGATCGGGTCTTAGAATCGCCATCACAAGACCTGGGACACCACCCCCGGTCCCCACATCCAGCACACATTCACCAGCGGGCAGCAATTCGGAAAGCTTCATGCTATCCAGGACATCCCGGCAGACAAATTTCTCGAATGTTGTATGCCGGGTCAGATTCATTCGCTCGTTCCACATCCAGAGCTGCTCCCGGTAGCGATCCAAGAGGGCAATGGTTGCCAGATTGAACTTCAGATCGAATTGATCGAGCGTTTGAGATAGGGTATCCATGGGGGAAACAGGGTGGAAACATAGCATGGATGCAATTGAGGCATCACGGAAATGGATGTTATCATTCCATCATTGCGACGAAGAGTCCACCCATGCAACATTTCGGCCTCCTGAATATTGACAAACCGGCCGGCTGGACTTCGCGGGCTGTGGTCAATTGCACCCAACGCCTCGTCCATCCCGCGAAAGTGGGTCATGCGGGAACCCTCGATCCGCTGGCAACCGGTGTCCTTGTTGTTTGCATTGGCCCGGCGACACGGTTGGTTGAGTCGATCCAGCGGATGCCCAAACGGTACCTGGCGACGTTTCTGCTGGGTCGGTGGAGTGAAACCGAGGACACGGAAGGAAATGTCTCGTTGCTGAAGAATCCACCACGTCCCTCCCGTGCGGAAATCGAAACGGTGGCCCAATCATTCGTCGGTTTCATAGACCAGATGCCACCCCGGTATTCCGCGATTCAAATGGGAGGGCAGCGGGCCTATCAACTGGCCCGGGCCGGGAAACCGATCCATCTTCGATCCCGCCAAGTCCGAATCGATTCGATCCAGTGTATAGAATATCACTATCCTTCGATGACACTCGATATCACTTGTGGCGGAGGCACGTATATCCGCTCGATCGGCCGGGACCTTGCGAAGTCACTGGAAACCATGGCGGTCATGAGCGCCCTGCGCCGGTTGGCGGTGGGCAAGTTTCTGGCCAATGAAGCAATATCACCCAGTTCATTACTGCCCGAGGCGTTGCCACAATGGATACGGCCACCCATTGAAGCGGTCCCCGATCTACCGAGGCGTCTTGTCACGCAGGGCGAAATGGTTCTCCTGGCCAACGGTCAGCCGATTCCCGGATCGGACCCGCCATTGGAATGTCTCAATCAAGCGAGTGGTTCCCATCCAGGCGAATGGGCTGCCGTGGACAAAACGAATCGGCTTCTTGCCATCCTGAAGGAACGTGATGATGGCCGGCTTTGGCCCAAACGCAACTTCCTGCACGTGCGGGCGGGCTAGCCCACCCGCCACGCGCCGATGGTAGGATCCGTACAATCCGTACGATCACGACGGATATCCGAGTTTCTTCCGATGAAACGCCCCTTCGTTCCCCACCTGGAGCTCTGGTGCATGGTACACTTTCGCGCTGAGTCCCGCGCTACCGTTGTGTCACGCGCTTCCCGGCCGTGGCGAAGGCGCGCCAGCAAGTTCCCTCGGGATGGACTCCACGAAACTCCCCATGCTCGAAGAACGTAGCCTCAAGCTTGATGTGTTGGCGTTGGCACTGCTTGCGCTGACGGTCTTTCTTGGTGTTGCGTTGTGGACATACGATTCCAGTGATCCGCCCAGCACGCTTGTCTTCCCACCGTCGGAAGTCGTTCATAATGCCTGTGGACGGAGTGGGGCATACGTGGCCCATCTGTTATTTCAGGCTTTGGGAATTGGAGCCTATTACCTGGCCGGTTCACTCGCCATCCTGACCATTATCCTCCTTGCACGGCGGGAAATCGAGCAGCCAGTTCTCCGCGCGATTGGTTGGGTTGCCTCATTGATCGGACTGACAACCCTGGCAACATTGGCCTTGAATCGCGTATCACCCGGCCCGGTGATCGGGGCTGGTGGATATCTTGGCGCGGTTTGCGAGGGAATTCTCGAATCCAACTTCGCAACCATCGGAGCCTATATCCTTACCCTGAGTGTTCTATTGGCTGGGCTCCTTCTCTGCACGGATTACATTCTCGTCCGATTCGCAGCCATTTCGCTGGCTCTTTCAGCAAAGGGTCTTATGCGAGCGGGACATATGGGACAAACGGCCGGCCGGCCTCCTGGAAAACACGCTGGCTGCAAAGAGGATCCAGAGGAAGAGGACGAGGACGCATACGATGCGGAGGAGGAAGAGGACGAGGAAGAGGACGAGGAATACGAATATGAAGATGAGGAGGAAGATGGTGAAGAGGGAGTTGAGGAGGAGGACAACCATGAAATCACCATCCGCACACCGAAAGATTCAGCCAAAGGAGGCAATTTGCCATCCTTTGACGGCGCGTCCACCGAAGAAGCGAGCGAAGGGCTGAACATTTCGGCGGATCGTCGAGTCAAGGACCGAATCAAGTCCGCATTAGGAATGAAGCGGCATCCAAACCGCCAGTCTCCGGAGCGCGAAGCAGTCCTGGACCAGCTGAACGCGGCGGCAGCACAAACCGATCCGCTCATCGATTACGAACCACCTCCCCTCGATTTGCTTCTCCCATCCGATCATACATGCTACGAAGCGCATAAACGCGAGGTCCGTCGGAAAGCCAAAATTCTCGAACGGACCTTCGCCAACTTCGGATTCCGCGTCAAAGTCGTTGAAATCGAGACCGGGCCAGTGATCGCCCAGTATGAAGTTGAGCTCGAAGCCGGGCTGCGCCTCTCCCGCATCACCAGCCTGGCGGACGACTTGGCGATCGCCCTCCGCGTCCCCAGTGTTCGGATTGTGGCGCCAATTCCCGGAAAAAACACCGTCGGGATCGAAGTGCCAAACGAAGCCCGGCAACTCGTGCGGCTCCGGGAAGTTATCGAGGAGACCAATGGACGCGCACGGCGGATGAAGATTCCGATCTATCTTGGGAAAGATGTCGCCGGGAATCCAATGATCGTCGACCTGGCTGCCATGCCCCATCTTCTGATCGCCGGCCGCACCGGTACCGGGAAAAGCGTCTGCCTGAATTCGATCATTGTTTCCATCCTTATGGAACGCGGCCCGGATGACGTGCGCCTCCTATTGATCGATCCGAAGATGGTCGAATTGAGCCCCTACAAAAAACTGCCGCACTTGATGCATCCGGTCGTGACCGATATGCGGAAGGCGGAAGCGATGCTGGCATGGGCGGTCGATAAGATGGAGGAACGATACGCCACGCTGGCAAACGCCGGTGTGCGGCATGTCAGTGTCTACAATCAACTGAGCGAAGACGAACTTCGGGAACGAATCCAACCAGAAAATGACGACGTCTGGAACAATGTACCAAAACATCTGCCATTCATCGTCATCGTTGCCGACGAAATCGCTGACTTGATGCTGACGGCCGGGAAAGAGGTGGAACAACATATCATTCGACTCGCCCAGAAGAGTCGGGCCGTCGGGATCCACCTCATCCTAGCCACGCAAAAACCGACAGTGGATGTTATCACCGGGTTGATCAAGAGCAATCTACCCGCTCGTATCGCATTCCAAGTCGCCAGCCGAACGGACAGCCGAGTCGTCCTCGATGAAATGGGCGCCGAACGACTCCTCGGCAGCGGCGATCTCCTCTTCCTATCACCGGGAACCAGCACCCTGCACCGCGGGCAGGGAACCTACCTGTGCGATGATGAAATTACGAAAGTTGTCGATTTCGTTGGCACCGACACTCCCCAGTTCGTCAACGAACTTGTGCAGCTGAAAACAAAACAAGACGAAGACGAAGGCAACCTGCAGTTCAAGAAACGCGACGAGTTGTACGAGAGCGCTGTCGATATCTGCGTCCGGGAACAGCGGGGAAGCGTCTCCCTGCTCCAAAGGACGCTCGGAATCGGGTACGGCCGCGCCGCCCGGCTCATCGATTTCATGGCCGAAGATGGAATCGTCGGTGAATACAACGGGAGCCAAGCGCGTGAAGTTCTCATTTCTATCGAAGAATGGGAAGCCATGAACGGTGAAGATCCTCCACCCAATCCACCCAGATTGAAACGATCCAACAAAATCACACCAGAACAAGATGAGGAAGAAAATGATGGGATGGACCTGGAAAATAAGGTCGCGACCAACAATGAGGAAGAGGGCGAGGAGGAAATCGATCTGGACCAAGATTGGGAAGAGGAGGTTTACGAAATCGAAGATAAGGCGCGGGACCAAGCTGAATCCTTTGGTGACAGCGAACTCGACGAGGTACTAGACGAAGACGGAGTCGACGACGACGAAAACGAAGTCGACGAGGAAGAAGAGGAATGGGATGAGGACGAGGACGAACTCGACGAGGAAGAAGAAGAACTTGACGAGGACGAGGATGAACTCGACGAGGAAGAAGA
>JAFGFZ010000053.1 GCA_016930815.1 Pirellulales bacterium
CATATCAACAGCGCGTTATGAACTTCGTGCGCGCAAATCCTTTCGGGGGCGGGGGGGCTGTTTTGGCGAAGTTTTTATCAGCCCAGGCTGGGGGAGAGGGGTTTTGGGATAAGCTCTTAAGGCTCCTTTTTTAAAAACGGAGATGAAGACAATGACACACGAGGGGGCCAATCGGATGCGGATCTTGGTTTTTAGTCTCTTGATAGCATGGGCTGCGGTCAGGACGGCCCTTTCGGCCGAGGGCCAGCCACCAAGGGAATGGATTGAGCCGAAAACGGGGCATCGTGTGGTACGGTTGTCGCAAGAACCCTATAGCCAGAGTCTGTATTTTCACCAGTATCCGTTCTCAACCGATGGCAAGAAAATGGTTTTCACATCGCCGAGTGGGATATCCGCGGTTGATCTCCAAACCCGCCAGGTTACTCAGATCGTCCGCGAAGACAGGCTGGTGAACCGCCAGTTCCGGCACGAGGTGGAAGATAGTCCCGCCGGGCATAATCAAACTGATCGGGCGGATCGCCGTGGCCACGCGGCGCCGCGTTGGAACGCCAATGGATTGCGGGTCCTGGTCACAGGACGGAAAACGGGAGACATCTATTATATCCGCAACGGAGTTGTTTATGCCGCGGACCTGGCTACCTTGACACATCGCGAAGTGGTGACATTGCCCAAGGAATACCGGTGGGAGAATCTGGCTCCCAATGCGGATGAAACGCTACTCTTGGGTACGGCAGTCGATCCGGCTGGCGAATCCAAGCCCCGTTCCATTCCACCACGGCAAACAGGCGGGCGTTTGGTCTCGCGATGGGCATCGGGCATGCCAATGATTCTAGCGACGATTCCTATGGCAACCGGCAAGATGAACATCATCCATCGGTGCAACGATTGGTTGAACCATTTGCAGTGTTCACCAACCGATCCGAAACAGATTCTCTTCTGCCATGAAGGTCCCTGGCATTATGTTGATCGCATATGGTTGATCCGCTCGGATGGTTCCGGATTGACTCAAATTCACCCGCGACACATGGATATGGAGATCTGCGGCCATGAATTGTTTGGCCCAAACGGAAAAACAATTTGGTACGACCTACAAAGACCACGGAGTCTTGTTTTCTGGGTGGCCTCCTACAACATCGAGACGGGAGCTCGCACCTGGTTCCACCTCGAACGGTCCGAATGGTCGGTACACTACAATATTTCACCGGATGGCACACTGATCGCCGGGGACGGCGGTGGCCCATCGAGCGTAGCCAACCGCACACCGAATGGCGATCCCATGGAACCTGCCGGTAACAGGCAGTGGATCTATCTTTTCCGACCGGAACGCATTCAAATGACCGGCTTGCCGGAAATGGCCGCCAAGCAGGTCACGGCGGGAATTCTTCGCGCGGAAAAACTAGTCGATCTTACCAAGCATGACTATTCGCTGGAGCCGAATGTTATCTTCACACCCGATGGAAAATGGATTGTATTCCGGTCCAACATGCATGGTCCATCCCATGTCTATGCCGTCGAAGTGGAACGAGCTCGGGACGGCGACAGATCCGAAACAACCTCCAACCGTGCCGATGCGGGCATGGCTTGCTCCCCATGAAAAGTTCAGGCGCGCATCAATGTAGACCTGTATGATTTATTTGAGGGTGTCCGGGAATTGGGAGGGCGAAGCTCCTGCTGAGCCGGAACCTAGTACCTCCTTCGACGCACATAGGCGCAAAGACCACCGGAGCCCATGCAAAAAAGGATAAGCGTGGAAGGTTCGGGTATGGCCTGATTGAACATCCACTCATATAACAACGGCTCATTGTATGCCCAGTTCCAGGAAGCATGGCCGACGCCCCGGTATTCGGTGTATAGAGGATCGCCTCCGGCGGCCCGAAGGGCCGCTATCATCTCGCGGCTGAATTCGACGGAAATGGTTGTGTCACTGTCACCATGAAAAGCCCAAATCGCTTGATTTACCAACAGAGGCGCTTGTGAAACGTCCGTCACTCCACAGATGGGGACAGCAGCTGCGAACCGGCCCCGATAGTGCCTGATGGTGTTCCATGTCCCGGCTCCTCCCAAGGAAAGACCTGTGATATAGAGCCGATTTGGATCAATGCTGAATTCATTTTCAAGCTGATTGATCACACTCAACGTCATTCGAATGGAATCTGATGGGGTCTCGCCCCACGATGCCCAATTCGTATTGGGAGGCGTCTGAGGAGCGAGAAGAAAACTACTATATTCCTGCATTTTTACATGGGTGAGTAAATGATTGATATTGGAATTAACTTGCAGTTCGTTATCTACACCCCTTTCGCCAGCACCATGCAGGAAGAGAACCAGTGGATAATTATGTGATGGATCGTATCCGAGTGGCACAAACAGACGATATGGAAGGTGCAAACCAGTATCAGATTCAGTGTATCCGCCTGCAAGGAACTCGTTTGGATCGGCTGCAAACGCAACTTCGGACAGGCATATTATCAGGATGACCAATCCGCAGTGCATAATATATCGCAGAATCATCATATCCTCCTTGTAGTTACTACGAGATATTTGAAGATCTTTAGATCGAAATGAGTAGAGCAATGACCTCCTCAGCCTAGATAAGAATGCCTACTGCCAGTGATCGGTCGTTGAAATTGTCGACGGTTTGTCACGCGCAGGCGGAAGCAGGTCGGCGTCAATTGCGCGTTGCATTGTATCATCTTCACGCAATATTGCCAGCACTTTTTTGGTTTTACCACTTTGGACTCTGCTGGTCTGGAAGAATCTGAGGAAAATGAATGAAGCAAGTGTCCCTTGAACTCAAACAGAATCCGGAATTGGGGGTCATTCTACATTTTCCAAAGGGCATTTTCAAAAAAGACTTTAAAAAGGATGCAAGTGCCCATGATGCATGGCAACGTTGTGCCGAAAGGATGTTAGAGGTGTGGGTTCCCGAGCGTGAAGCAGCCCGAGTCATACGACACGCAAGCATCATGGTTACCCGGCGACACTCTGCACCCGGTACGGCCCAGAAGGGGCCAGCATTTTGCGGCGGTACCCAGGTACGGTTGCATGTTCTATTGGACGTAAGTAAAGCGCCCCCGGCAGGATTCGAACCTGCGACACCCGGTTTAGGAAACCGGTGCTCTATCCCCTGAGCTACGAGGGCCGAATGCTACAATGGTATGGTTCTTTATCTAATGTTCCTGACATGTTGTCGCCAGGGGATACCTTGTGGTACACCTGCTTCTTTCAGAGACATAGGCTACCTTATGATAGGATCCAATGCAAGCAAGCTGCCGAAAACCGCACGGAAAGTTCCCGTCGTTCATCCCCGCTTCCGCTCGCATCGCTTGAACGGCAAAGATTCATCGTGCTTCATGATGAATCACCGCGATTCAAGATGAAAATAATTGTGGAATATTGACATGAGCATACCCATCGACAACGTTCTAGCTGGTTTTGGTCTGACGCTATTCGCTGGGCTGGCGACCGGAATCGGTAGCCTTCTTGCTCTCCTTGGAAATCGCACGAACGTACGCTTTCTGTCGCTTGCGCTGGGATTTTCCGCCGGGGTCATGATCTACGTCTCTTTTGTGGAAATCTTGAACAAGGCAAAGGAGGCTTTAGCCAGTGGTTTGGGAACGGTTGCTGGGGCTTGGATCACCGCAGCTTCCTTTTTCGGAGGAATTGCCCTGGCTGCTCTGATCGACAAGCTTGTGCCATCCGTGGAGAATCCTCACGAGATGCACAGGATTGAGGAGATGCGGGCCATACCCGTCCAGACGAATGACCAGAAGTTATTGCGAATGGGTCTCTTTTCGGCTCTTGCGATTACCATTCACAACTTTCCCGAAGGCATTGCGACGTTTGCGGCAGCACTTCAAGATCCATCTCTCGGCTTGAGCATTGCCGTCGCAATAGCGATCCACAACATCCCCGAGGGAATCGCCGTTGCCGTGCCAGTTTTTTACGCGACTGGCAGCAGAAACAAGGCTTTCTCCTATTCGTTCCTCTCCGGCCTTGCCGAACCTCTTGGTGCCGTGCTGGGATATTTCTTGCTGATTCGCTTTTTCAACGATGTGGTTTTCGGGGTGCTTTTCGCCTCCGTTGCAGGGATTATGGTCTTCATCTCGTTGGATGAACTCTTACCTTCCGCGAGGGAGTACGGGGAGCATCACCTGTCCATCTACGGGCTTGTCGCTGGAATGGCTCTGATGGCGGTCAGCTTGCTTCTGTTCGTGTGAGGTTCCCTGCTTACCCCAGCCATTATTTCTTCTTGTAGTACGCGCGGACAGCTTCCATGGCGCTATCGGGGGAATCAGTGGCGAAACTGGCAACGCCGAGGTCCATCAGGCGGTGAAAGATCTGGGCATCCTTTTGCCCCCACGGCAGGGTCTGAAACAGTATGCCATAGGTCCGCAATTCATTCCCGGTTTCGCGCAGGAAGGACTCGCTCGGATAGAGAACACCTTCCGGGCTGGTGTTGACGTGAATCTGGAGTTGGTCGATACCAGCAAAGTGGACGGCCCGGAGCTTTTCGAGCCGTTTGGCGAGCACCGCCTGGGGGCTAGTCGCCGAATCGGGCTCGCCACTCATCCAATCGCGCGGGCCGCCCATCCAGTGGAGTGTCCAGGATTTGGGGGCGACTTGTTTCCAGCGCTGGATCTCCTCGTACTTCGTGCTTGCCAGGATCAATTGCCGATGCACGCCGACCGTTTCGTTGGCCAGTTTCTGGAAATCGACTTTCTTGATGTCGATATAAAGCATCCGATTCCGGTCCGCTCGGAGCAGATCCACCATCTCGGCGATACTAGTCACCCGCTGACCCGCGAATTTCTTATCCCGGAAGCTACCCACATCCAGTTTCTTGACCTCTTCGTAGGTCAGGTCAATGACTCCCTTGCGTTTCAACTCTTCGGGCGCATCCGGCAGAATCCGCGCGAAATTGTTGTCGTGGAAGGAAACGATCACGCCATCCTTTGTCTCCCGCAAATCCGCTTCCGGGATGCAGCCAAGCTTCCAACCCAGTTCGAACGCCTCCAGAGACCCTTCCGGGGCCAGATCGCCCGCACCGCGATGCGCCTGCATCGTGAATTGATCGAAGGGAATATGGCCGCGGACATTCCACTCCTTCGCCCCTTTCTTGTAGTACGCTCGGAGCGCGGACATGGCCACATCCGGCCGATCGGTGCCGAAACCCTCCGTCCCCAGGTCAAGCAGCCGGAAGTAGATCTCTTCCGTATGAGGGACATCACATGGCATGGTTTGAAATTCAATACCCCGCCCGCGAATTTCGATTCCCGCGCGCCGGACGAAATCATCACTCGGCACCATGGTATCACTCGTGGCGTTAAAATGGCAGTGAATCTGCAGCCGGTCGATGTTGGCAAATCCCATCGCGCGCAGCTTGGCAAACCGTTTCTGGACATTCGTGTCGTCGGTGTCGTCCCAGGTGCCAATCCACAGGAACGACTCGCTGCGGGGCGCCACGGCTTTCCATCGAGTGCAATCCGCCTCAGAACCGGTCGCCAGGACAATCTGATCATGCAATCCTTCCGTCTCTTTTGCCATCTTGTCAAAATCCACATTCTTGACATCAATGTATACCGATCGTTTCGCGTCTTTCTTTAACGCCGCGCAGATCTCCGCCAAGCTCACGATGCGCTGTCCAGCGTACTGGGGACCGCGAAATGCTCCCACATCGAGCTGTTTTGCCTGGTCGTAGGTCAGGTCTTCGATCCGCTTCTGCTTCAACTCTTCTGGCGCGTCGGGCAAAATCCGGGCTAGATTCTTGTCATGGAACATCACCAGATGCCCGTCTTTCGTGGTCCGCACATCCACCTCCGGAATGCAGCCCATGCTCCAGGAGAGTTCCAGGGCTTCCATCGTGTTCTCCGGGGCGAGATCCCCGGCCCCACGGTGCGCTACCACGGAAATCCGTTCTAGCGGGATGTTCCGGATATTCCAAGCCGGCTCTGCCTTCGCTATGACACAAATCATGAAACCACAGAACAGCCAAAAAAAAAATTTCATTTTGTTTTCAACTTTCTTTACTGAATTTGGAAAACGCGTCACGGAAGGTGGCCGATGGCCTGCCCATAAGACCGAAGACCCTATGCCATATGCCACAGGCCATAGTATTGGCCATGAGAACCTCTAAGGTCAATCGCTTGGGGCGTGCCAGATTTCATTTCGCGGGATGCTTGGATAATCATCGTGTTTCGGTCCATCCCATGCTGCGGGCTGGATCATTCGCCTAGGGCAAGTTCCGCAAGATAGATGGCTGTGATCTGCTTGCCAGATGCGTCACGTTCATGGCTTGAATAGTAGGAGACCAGTGCCCGGTGGGGAGTCAGTTCGACGAAGCCGGGGTAGGAGTTATCGCCTCCGCTGGGAAGCTCGGCAAACTCGTGCAACTGGTCTTCCGTAAGCCAGCAGAGCGAAGTTTTGGGCCCACTTTCCTTCTCGGTCTTGCGTCCGCCGACGAGGGTGCGGTCGCCCCATTGAGCCAGCAGTGGGCCACCGATGCCGCGATCGAGGTCCTTCCGTTCCCATTGGACGTAGGGGGGGCGTGATCGCAGCAGTTGTGCCGGGCCGCTGCCTCGACGGCCGATAGCCAGGACGCTGCCGTCCTGCTCGAAGAGAAATGCTGTTTCGTCTCCAGCCGTCTCTTGAAAGACAGCCCGCTTGCGCCAGATCAGCCCATCATCGCTCTCCAGCATGAGTGACTCGACCTCGCGGCCCTCGCCACGCGGCGCGATTGCAAATCCTGCCTTGCGCCGACCGCATAGATAGGCCTTCTGGCCAAATGCCGCCGCCCGCCAAATGTAGTGGCCGAATGTGCCTTCGAGCAGAATCGGGCTATGCCACGCGTCGCCGTCCTCCGACCATGCGGCATAACCCAGGTGCTTGTTCAGATCATAGGCCCCAGGCGCGAGTGTGGTCGGGCCACTATACCATGTGCCCGTGTAGACGAACAGCTTGTCGCGGAAAATCAAGAAATGCGGATCACGGGTGTCCCGTTGCTCCACATGAAAGCGATGCACTTGCCGCCATTTGTTGGCATCGTCGCTGGCAAGAATAATGATCGATGCCGTGGGATGCACCATGTGGCCGTCCGGACAACTGCGAAATGTCAGATAGAATTTGCCGTGGAAACGAACCAGGTCCGTGAAGGCATTGTGTTCGCCGTTGTGGAAAACCCGCCGCACTGACTCGACACGCACGGGCAGCGGCTCTTCGCCGGCTGCGGCATCGGTAGCAAGTTGACCAACAACCATCGGTACAATGGCGGTAATCCATACCAGGCACCCGCGAAGAACGGCCATCACGGGGAAGTCTTCCCCAACAACCGGCCTCCCAACCCGCGATGAACGTTTCAAGAACTCCGGCAGCAAGTTGGCGGTGAAGGTAGCAATTGTGTGTCTCATTGATTTTTCCATTAGTCTTAGTCTGTAACATTATCTGGGTGAATTATCAGAACTGCTTTGCTGAACCTTGCTGAAGCCATTCCAGAGTGAACCGGGCGAAGACGATTCTCTGATAGTCGTCCGCTTCCTACAAGCATCCCATGGTATTTTCCGAAAGGGCAACGAGGCAGGAATACGCGCTGCTGCCCGCGTAAAGCTGGCGGGATAGAGGCCATGTTTGGCCCTGATCCTGGGAAGATGTCACAAAGACACGCCTGGAATCCTCGCCATAACCGGGCTGGATACGCTGTTCGCCGATCGCACCGGAATTCCATGTCAGCAGGAGCCATACCACCATTTATAACGAGGTTTTGACACCCGGCCAGGTTTTGGATGTGATGCAAAATGGTGTCAGCGCGGTTCCGAATGACCTGGGAACTCCTCCTGCACGTCCAAGTGGCACAATTGCCCATTACCTGTTGGATGGACCGCTTGGCAGCATTGCAGCCGGTGCCACGATCACCGATGCAACGGGCAACCACGCCGGAACCGTCCTCGGCGATACCCTAAGTTATGTATCTGGTGCGCATGGCTCGGCGCTCCATTTCGATAGCGATGTCGCGACAAGCCACCGGATCGAAATGGCCAACGACGAAGATTGGTACCTTTATCCCGGCGAAGGTTTCACCGCCGAGGCCATCATTCGGACCACCTCCATGGGAACACTCGGACTCGTTGCCAAGAACGGCAATGGGGGTGAGTTCTGGATGCGCCTCCAGGACGGGGAGGTCCGTTTCTTCTTGAGTGATTCCAGCGCTACCGGTTCGACGGATGTGCAGTCCGATGACGCGCAAGGGGAGGTTGCCAATACCGGCGAATGGGTGCATGTCACTGGCGTGTACGATCCGGCCAATGAGGAAATTCGCTTATTCCTGAATGGTGTGCTAGTCGACACGGATGTCGCGCCGGCCACGTGGTCCGGCGTGGTCAACGGCGATACGAATCCATTCGTGATCGGCGATTTTGCCGGCAACGCGGATCGCAAGTATATCGGCGATATCGACGAAGTTCGCATCACCCGCGGTGTTTTGGGACCAGGTGAGTTCCTCTACGGAATTCCGGAACCCGCCAGTGGGATCTTATTGGCACTCGGAACTTTCGGTTTGGCCCTGGCTGCCCGGCGCCGTCGATGAATGGCAACGGATGGTGACAACTTCAACTCAGCCCTCCCTGCCCGCTGGGAGGTCGTGCAGTTTATGACGTGTTATTAGTATTTGAATTATCGATATCACCTCCCCGCTTGCGGGGAGGTCGGACGCGGTAG
>JAFGFZ010000054.1 GCA_016930815.1 Pirellulales bacterium
CTTTTCCAAGCCGATTTCCCGGGTGTAGCCACTTCCTCCAAACACCTGCATGGCATCGTTGGCTGCGGCACAAAGAAGCGGGTGCAACTGGGATCGCAAGGCAAGCGCCGTTGCTAAGTTGTCTTTCGAGGCAGGCCAGGCGGCCAATGCGTCAAGCAGGAGTTCGCCGAGGCGGACAGTACTGGCACAACGGGCCAACATGAGACGGACCGCCGCATGGTCGCGGATCGGTTTCCCGCCCTGTTTCCGTAACGCGGCATATTCGGCTGCTTTTTCATAGGCCTGATGCACGGCACCCACGCCAATGGCCATCAACGCTTGGGCATGGATATTCAGGACCTTGGCATAGCAGGGTAATGCCGTTTCTTGTGTCTTCGTCTCTTTCGGAATGTCATGGCGAGGTTGCCAAATCCAAGTGCTCGTTTCGTCCAGACCGTGGCTATTCGGCAGCAGATTGACATCCAGATCCTCCCGCGCGAAGGCGGCCCAACCAAGAATCCGGTCCTCGGTAAAGCAGGGAACCAAAAGCTGCCGCCAATCCTCGGCTGCCTGAAATAGGATAGGATGCGTATTCCCTGCCGAATCGATCCAGACGAAATAATCCCGAAGAAGGGCTTGATCCTCGTCCGTCATGCGACTGTTTTGGATCAGCCGGGCCAGACTCAAACGGGCCAAGCCATAGGTGCCCTGCACGCAAACGACGCTTGGGGGGTCCGTGTCGAATCCCATGCAACGCCGCACATACCGCCCCAGGGCAAGTTGATGAAAATGGAAGGCAATCCCAGCGTTGGTGCGAGCAACGGATTGGAGGGCGCCCGTACTGAACTGGATCCATCCGGGAATTTCGGGATTCTCCCATAATCCGGTCCCCGGTTCCAAGCCGAGGTTGATGAGTCCAATTTCCTGGGCTTGGCGGGTTAATCGGTCCAGCTGCCGATTCTCAAGAATTGATTCCGGCCGCTGGACCAACGGCCGGATCGATTGCTGGCAGAATCGCCGGATTTCAGCGAGCATGAGCGCGATGTCGTCCTTGGAAAGTTCGATATCCATCAAACCGTCGCCTCATTGGGGATGAGAACTCCACGGAACCGGATTTTATTATCCCGCAAATATTGATGGACCAAATTCACTTCTTCCAGTGGGAAGGTCTCCAACATAGGGCGAATTTGAAACCGGGCGGCCAGCTGGAGCAATTCCTGTAAATCGCGTCGCGATCCGAGGTAACTTCCAATGACCCGCTGTTGGGATAGGATAAAAGTCCGCGGATCGATTGGCAGGCGGCCCGCGGCCATCCCGGCAATGACAAGGGTTCCCAACGGCGCAAGCCCCCGCATGGCTTCGCGAATTGCCTGGAAATCAAGTGTCGTCGACACGATCACGTCGGCTCCTCCGAAATCGGAGAGTCGGGTTCCAATATCGTGTCCGGAGGCATGGACGACATGATGGGCACCCAGTTGCCGGGCCAGGTCCTGTTTGGCCTCGGAGGACGTGATGGCGATCACCTCCGCACCCATGGCATTTGCGATTTGGAGTCCCAAATGCCCTAAACCGCCAACTCCCAAGATGGCCACGCGATGTGCCGAATGCAGGCCTGCATTCTTAAACGCGCCGTACACGGTCAGCCCGGCACAATACAGAGGCGCCGCATCGGCATAGTCGAGTCCTTCCGGAATAGGAAAGACATACGCAGCCGGCACAGCCACGTATTCCGCATAACCGCCGTTCCTGGTAATTCCAATCGCCCGCATCGTGGCCATTGCCTGGAGGCAGACTTCCTCCTGCCCAGCGAGGCAGCATGGGCAACAGCCGCAACTCAACCACCAGTAGACACCCGCTCGATCTCCCGGATTCAAATGGGCAACCTCGTCCCCGACCTTCTCCACGACACCGGCAATTTCGTGGCCAGGAATCAGTGGAAATGGGCTAGGCCCGATCGTTGTTAACAATCCATCGATCAGGTGCAAATCGGTGTGGCAAACGCCGCAGGCATGAACACGAACCAGCACATCTTGCGGACCAATGGCAGGTTCAGGAACTTCCTTGATTTCCAGGGGCATTCCAGCCCGTTCCAATACAGCCGCCCTCATAAAATAAGTTCCTTGTCTTCTTCGCATCCGCGCCCAAATGGGTTGAACAACGGAATCATTTTGGAACCGATTCTCCCTACCAATGGAAAGAAAAATGGTCCAAGTTATTGATGCGCGGATACTTAGCGTGTAAGGGATGCGTGCACGGTGCGCGCCTCGTAGTAGTTGATTTAGGGAAAGGTTTTGGTCTTTGGTCTATGGTCTTCGATCTTTTATTGTCGCGGCCTCTGGCCGTGTTAAGAATATTCCAAAGTGCAAAATGAGTGGAGTTACTATGTTGCGTTTCGCCGAAGGCGAAATTCACCGTAGCCTAGGGCAACGCCCTCGTTGTTTTACACATCTTTCGTCCCGGAGGGACGACTCTTTCGTCCCGGAGGGACGACTCTTTCGTCCCGGAGGGACGACCGATCTTAGCCCACCAGTTCACTGGTGGGTAAGGTTTCTAGCATAATGGAGTCCCGGAGGGACGACTGAATCGATCATTGGACCATTAAAAAAATAGAGATTCAGTCGTCCCTCCGGGACTCTGTAATGGCAATTACCACGGTTCCCCAGCGATGAATCGCTGGGCTATTATCGGATATCCCTTCGGGACACATTGCTATAACGAATGTCTTTCAAGATCACTGACTTGTGTACAACAACGAGGGGTGCTCCCCAGGCTACGGTGAAAAAGGCCTTCGGCCTATAACTTATCCCAATATTGCAACATCGAATAGGACACGAAGTGATAATCCCGCACATTTTATCACCTTTATCACGAGTGGTCTCAAATGGCTCCTTTTAACGAACAAAAGGGCTACGGTTGGAAATGCATGGATGGAAGGGATCGACTTCGATCTTGATTCTTGCTATCTTGGCAATCCAATGAACGCTGAATTGGCCAAAGCCAATGGGCATCTCTTTTCTCCATACTCCTAATTACTCTAATTCAACAAGGAATGATTCATGGAGTCTAAGCATCCACCCCTGATCTGGGCACGCCTATCGATCTTTATGTGCATTGAGTTCTTAATCTGGGGCTGCTGGGGTATCGCCTTGGGTGGATACGCCGAAAAGGTGTTGGGGCTTTCCGGCCGTCAAATTGGCTGGCTCTTTTCCATCCCGGCCCTGGGAGCCATCATTTCGCCCCTGTTTGTCGGTTTCATTGCAGACCGTTTCTTTTCAAGCGAGCGGATGCTATGTGTCTTGCATCTTTTCAGTGGTGTTTGCCTGATCGCGGCCGGATATCAAGAATCATTCCAGCCACTGATGACCTTCATGATGCTGCATGGTCTCCTTTTCATGCCGACACTTGCATTGGGAAATTCATTGATATTCCGGCACATCCCGGATCCTGATAAATTTCCACGCATTGCCGTTTTTGGCACGATTGGGTGGATTCTTGCAACCCTGGTATCCGCCATTTTTCTTGGCGGCATGGAGACACCGAATTTCCTATTCCTTTCTGGCGGCGCGAGCATTGTATTGAGTTTCTATTGCCTCTCGCTACCCCATACTCCACCCAAGGGTGCCGAGGGGGACGTGGATGCATTTGGGCTCGGCGCACTCAAGTTACTCAAGGAATCGTCTTTCTTGATGTTCATCCTATGCATGTTCCTGTTCAGTGTTCCGGCCTGCGGGTACTACTTCCCGTTAGTGGCACCCATGCTGCAGCAGCGCGGCTACCCGGCTCCACTCGCTTTGACATCGCTGAACCAGTTTTCTGAACTGATCTTCATGTTCAGCATGCCCTGGTTCGTTTCAAAGCTTGGTTTGAAGCGCGTTTTGTGCATCGGGATGTTGGCCTGGATTATCCGGTATTTCCTTTTCATGTCGCCAGCTTTCTTGATGGCAATTCTTGGCCTGTTGTTGCATGGAGCCTGTTATAGTTTCTTCTATGTCGGCGCGTACATGTATGTTGATAAGCGAGCTCCTTCGGACATGAAGGCGAGCGCTCAGAGCCTGATTGCGTTTCTTATGATTGGCCTCGGCTGGTTTTTTGGAGCCCAAGTGCAAGGGATTGTGAAGGATAAGAATCCAGCCCCCATTGCCAGCATGGGCGCGGTTCTGGGAACGGATGATACCCGGGCGCTGCCGCCGTGGAATGATCCCAAGGCCGCCACGAGTGCATGGCGCTATTTGGACCTTTCTTCCACCGTCCAGGCCATGTTCAAGAAGGATGAGAAACCCGCGCCTCCAGAAGCCGACCTGGCGGAACATCTTGATAAAAACAGGGACGCCAAGATTTCCATCGCGGAAGTGCAGGCGATGGGGGCGGATCAAGAGCTGATCTTTGATGGGAAAACCTATTCCCGGGCGGATATCGAAGCGGTCTTCAAGAAGATTGCCTCGCTCGAACGGCCCGACATCGTTGTTGACCAGATCGAATTGACACGTGCCGAATGGCTTGCTGCCCAGTCGAACAACTGGGGTCCGATCTGGATGTATCCGGGGATTGTGCTTGCGGTGATCCTGGGCTTGTTCATCGTCGGATTCCGCGAGGAATCCACATCATGACACGACCGGCCCGTTTTCCGTGGCCTGGAGGCTCCGCAGGTGGGGCTCGTCCAGGACCGCAAAAGGATCCACGAGCGGTTGCCAAGCCTCGCCCCGCTGTTCGATCCGGCGCTCGTTGATCGGGCCGAGGTCGTCGGCGGCGAGGGCCAGATAGGAGATGCGTTCCGGCACGAGGCCCATGATGCGCGCGACGGTGGCATCCGCGGCGATCGTGTTCGTACCAACGGCGACCAGGCCCATGGATTTCTTGGTGCCGAGGATCGGGCCGTCCCCTTCCATGCAATCGATACCATCGATAATGGCCAACGTTTTCGGTACACTCGCGGCAATATCGACAACCGTCTGCGGGATTCCCTTCAGATGCAAGACGTTTTTGGGCCATCCGTATTGGATACCAGGTAAAACACCATATAAATTTTTCGTACTCGCAGTCATTCCCATCCAGTGGTGTGTTTTCAACTTTGGCATGGAGACGATCAGATCGGCGCTGGCAACACTTCGTGGCAGGTACAGTCCTTCCAGGGTGGATCGTTTTCCCCGGTTGGGAACCCATTGGACTTCCTCGTAGTTCAGATCGGCAAACGGAATATTCATTTCGTTCAATGCCTCACCTAATCCGGACTCGATGAGGGCCATTTCGGTGTCTCGGACATGGCCAGGGGCCTCACCCACGATCACATCCGCCCCCCAGGAGGCGAAAACTTCAGCCGCGGCAACGACCATGGCAGGATGTGTTGTCATGTGCGGGCGATTGCGACACGGTTCAACCAGGTTCGGTTTCAACAAAACCCGTTTCCCACGGATTGTATCCGGTTCGAAATCACAGGCGAGAATTCCATCACGAATCGTGGTTGCCAGCGGGCCATCGTAGTGTTGATTACGAGCCACAAACGAGGTGGCGCGCGGCCGAACGGCCCGGTGGATGATCGGCGCGGCGACAAGGCCGGCCATACCCACTCCGCCAAGTATCAGGAGGGTGCGGCGGTCAATGCCCGATTCAAGCTGGGCGGGATGGCTTTCCCAGGAATTGCTTTGCATGATGTTTCTGTACCTTATCCATTCCAAATGTCCCTTCGGGACAAAAGCTAGAAGAAAGACATTTCTGCATAAATAATTCGCATCTGGTGACAGTTGTGCAATCACTAGACTGCGGTTGACGATTTCATTCACCCATTGCCGGTCTTCTGCGGGATGTCCCGGTCCACAGGTGGGGCAAGCGTGGTTAGCGAAGCGAGTGTGATGAGTGCCTTTTGATAGGCGGGTATGTTTTGGCGGTCGTTCCGTCGCAGGGCCATATCGAGCCAATCCTCGGCCGCGGACGGCCGCCGGTGGTGCGCGGTCAGCCCCAAGAGACCGAAGCAAAGGGATACGGTGGCAGTGTTCGGTCCGAGGTTATTTTCCAGGTAACGGAGCGATTCCCCGATTCGGGCATCTTGAACCGATTTCCCAGCAAGTGCGAGCATGGTCAGACCGGTCGTTTGGATTTGCGGCAACAGTTCGCGCCCCAGGACGCGGGTGTTCCCGTAATTGCATCCGCCATTCGGCAGTAATCGATCCACCAGCAGGCGGATTGCCTGCTGGACGCGCGAATGATTCCCATACCCGGCGGCCGTGAGGGCAATAACAAACAGGGCGGATGGTTCTTGCCAAGAATGCGTGCCGATCACCCAAGGCCAAGCAACGAGTGTCGGATCATGGCCCATTTGCCGGTTAGGTTTAAAAGTTGTCCCACCATTGGAAAAGGCCCAGCGAACGGATCGTTCGATACAATCGGCGTAACGGTTTTTACATGTAAAACGATCATAGAATTGCCAGGCGAGGATCGCCAGTGCCGTCGGCCAACGGGGCGATTTTTCCGTGGCAGTCACGCCCAAGGATCCATCTGATGCCTGGATTCCGACAAGCCAGTCAAGCGGCCGCATCGCTGCGTCCGCGCGGTTGTGAGAAATCAATGCCCATGCCGCTAGCCCTGCTGGCTCCGTTGCAATCGGCCCCCCAGGAAGGTAGCTCCAACGTTCCGTTTGGGCCAGGTCTTCAAGTAACATATTAAAAGAAAACACGATTCTTAATCTCCCGAAGGTTGGTTGGCTATTAAACAATAGAACGGGACCAGTGCGCATAAAGAGTATTTTTGGAAGTTTTCAGTACGGCTCAAGTTATTCATTTGACATTCCGGAATCTTGGCATAGGGTTTGATGTAGAGGCAGGATGTAAAACCACATGCCTCTATCGACAGAAGCCGCAAGGTTGTCTGTCAGCTTTTCGCTCTTCTTTTCAGCAACCGATTCTGGTCTTGAATTATTAAGGGAGAGGTTGTTGTCTAGAAAGCGAAGAGCGCGATGGTGCCTGTTGCGTCATCATCCTCGATAAAGGCAATCCCGCTTGATTGGGGGAGCGCAAAGCCAAGGGTTGGCGAGAGTCATCGGCAATTGCCTGGCTACCGAAGGGGTGCTGGACGCCGCGGTCGCGGCGGGAAACGGAGTTGCCAGCTCCGACGAGGTGACACGCATAGAATCGTCGGTTTTAACTGTTCGACTGCCGTGGCGGTGGATGCAGGCACTCCTTGCACCGAAAGGTTCAAGGAAATCGTCCGACAGTCATCAACCGGGAGCCAATCAGCTCCCGACAACTTGTCTAAGTGTCGACCCGCAGAGGGCGGCACTGAAACGGAGGAATGTATGAAATATTTTGCTAAGAAGATGCACCGTTTCCTCGTTTCGGAAGATGGCCCAACCGCAGTTGAGTATGCCGTGATGCTGGCGCTGATTATCATCGTCTGCTTGACGGCAATTCGCTCCATTGGTACGAACGCGTCATCGACGTTCAATAACGTCTCGGCGCAACTAACGAGTGGTACCTAATGCGGTTGGCCCACAGGGCTGCCTGGTTCTGCGTTTATTATTTGTAGTTTACGATCCGCAACCCTCTCGGTGGTCTTGGCCACCGAGAGGGATTTTTATTGGAATGCTACCCGGATAAGCTAGACTTCAATGGATGTTCATTGTTGAAAAATCGTTGCTCCCCTGGCCCAGGAACCAATCATGCATTATCTCACTCATATTGGACATGGATTTTTAGAAAATTGGCCGGTATGGATTGTTTCCATCACACTCATCGTGGCAGCATTGATCGACGGCACGAAGCTGAAAGTCCCAAATTGGATCACGTTTCCCATGATCCTCAGCGGTTGGTTTTGTAGTATCTTTTGGCCACTCTATGCCGGTTATGGCGGTTGGGAAGGGTTCCTATACAGCATCCTTGGCACGTTCGTCGGTCTCTTCTTGCTTCTACCCGCCTATGCTGTCGGTGGCATGGGGGCGGGTGATGTTAAGTTGCTGGCCGGTGTTGGAGCCTGGGTTTGGAGCCTTCATACCCTGTACGCATTCGCTACCAGTGCCATCCTAGGCGGGATCATCGCGGTCCTCATGGTCCTGGCTCGAAAAAGTTGGACCAAACATAAGAATCAATTCTGGGGAATTTGTATGGAAATTCTGACGGTTCGCGATCCGGAGAAGCTAGCCGAAATCGCCGCTGAACGGAAACCACACATGTTGCTGTTGCCATACGGGATTCCAATCGCGATTGGATCCATCGCTTACTTTGCTTGGACGGGAATGCTACTATGAAAATTCTACCGATACCCCCCATTTTGCGCCAACATCCAGTTTTCTCGACCGCATTTGACAATAGGCTGAACAGGGTATGCCGGTCATGCCGAAGAAACCGACAAGGCGCCGCTGTCGTCGAGTTTGCGATTGTTGCGCCGGTGTTTTTCCTCCTTGTTTTCGGCATGATCGAATACGGGCGGATGGTGATGGTCCAGCAAGTATTAACCAATGCCTCGCGTGAAGGGGCGCGGAGAGCGGTCCTGGATGGCGTAACGGACGCCGACGTGACCACAGCCGTTAGCGATTACCTGACCAATGCTTCCATCAGTGGTGCCACGACCACGGTGACAACGACACCGCCCGTGCCACCCGACATTGCGGAAGCCAGGACTGTGACGGTAACAATCCCCTTCAACCGAGTCAGCTGGCTCCCATCACCCATGTTTCTGGGCGGTAAAACACTACAGGCATCGACAACCATGCGCCGTGAGACAGTGCATTGATCTTGCATTCGGAAAGTCGGATCCTAAATCGGTAACCTGCAAGCAGAGGCTGCACATATTGGAGAATTTTTCCGATTCCGGGTGGAATCCCGCATTCGGTTTGGTCCTATTGGAACACAATATCCATTGGGGGGCGTCATGCGTCCAAAATCAATCGTATTACTCTTTCTGGCGCTGGGATGCGGGCTTGTCGCATCGATTGGCATTAGCCAGGTGATGGATAAAAACCGCCAGCAGGCCAGACCCAGCGTCGAAACGGATGCGATCTATGTCGCCAAGCATGACATCAATCTGGGCGATCCGATTAAACCCGAGATGGTGAACCTCGAAGAATGGCCCAAAGATAAGATCCCATCCGGCGCGATCCGTGAACTGTCCGCTCTGGAAGGGCGTCGCCCGCGGGCTAAAATATTCGTCGGTGAGCCGATTCTGGATGGCAAGCTGCTAGGGCCAGGGGAACACGATAATGCAACCGACACCATCACGAAAGGTTATCGCGTCCTCCCCATTTCCGTGAAAGCCGATACGGGTGGGGCGGGACTTCTCAAACCGGGGGACCGCGTTGATGTCCAATGTTTTATCCCCCGGAACCAGTCGATGGGAATCCTCGAAACGACAACGAAAACAATCTTGCACAATATCCGTGTCTTCGCCGTCGATCAGACCACGCGGCTGATGTCAGAAGGTGAAGAATCGGCCATCATGGCAAAAACGGTCTCCTTACTCGTGACACCGAAACAGGCGAATGTACTCCAATTGGCCAACAAGGTCGGCGAAATCAGCCTCGTTGCGAGAAATCCAGACGACGCGGCCGCCGATGATACCGCCCAAGTCAGTTTTGAAGACCTCCTGGGAAGTGTCGAGAAAAACAATCGTGAGAAAGAACAGGACAGGAATCAAGAGGAAACCGCCAGTGAAGGTCATGGGGGATTCTTAGGCTCACTCCTTGCCGACATCAAATCCAAGGCCATGAAGGGTTCGTCCGGGATGGTCCAGCAACGCCCGCCGTTCCGGATGGAACTGATATCCGGTGATGCAGTCGAGGTAAAATGGTTTGAACCGATCCACGGGCGGCCGATTGACCAAAAAGAAATCGGCCAATCTGGCACCGGTTTCGGTGCCCCAACTTCGGAGCCATGGATGCCCCAGGCATCCGGCACGAACCATGGTCCCCCGGCCAGTAGTTCGTCCGGGAGTGATAACGATTTTCCCATTGATTTGGAAGAAGGGAATTAAAAGCTTGTTTTGGTCCGGTTTCAATATCGGGTCTGGAGAAGAAACCTGGATCCTGAAAATGACAAGTTCATCCAATCGAAGGAAGTACAAGGATGTACACATCATACTTGATGCGCTCATCGGCGCTAGTTCGGCTAGGTCTTTTGGCTGCCTGCGCTGGCTTCATGATGCCGTTTCAACCTGGCTTGGCTGAAGGGATTATCCAATCAACCGGTGTCATCCAGAGAATCTCCAACGAGAGC
This sequence comes from Pirellulales bacterium, assembly GCA_016930815.1. Taxonomy (GTDB): domain Bacteria; phylum Planctomycetota; class Planctomycetia; order Pirellulales; family Lacipirellulaceae; genus JAFGFZ01. The sequence goes on from JAFGFZ010000054.1 coordinate 10,176, forward strand.
GATCGGATCGAGTTGTCGGTGAATACCAGCCGGATCCTGACATTGGAAACGCGCATTCCAAGAGTTCAGGTCAATAATCCCGAACTCCTCTCCGTCACTGCCCTTTCCGCAACCGAAATTCAAATCTCCGCTAAGAATCCGGGTGTCACGCAGATCAATCTGTGGGACGAGAAGGAAAAAGTCTACAGTATCGACGTGCTGATTTATGGGGATGTTCGCGAGTTGGAACATGCATTGAAGACCCAATTCCCAAGCTCCAATATCCGCGTCTTTCGGTACAGCAATACGCTGGTGCTGAACGGGGTTGTTGACCGGCCAGACCATGTCAGCCCCATCATGCGGCTTGCCGAGGACTATTCACCCAAAGTCGTCAATAACATGACCGTGGCTGGTGCAGGCAAGATTATGTTGAATGTTAAAGTGATGGAAGTCTCGCGGACAAAACTGCGCCGGCTCGGTTTCGATTTCGCTCAATTGAGCGCAAGCGGCGGATATGTGGCATCGATGGTCAGCGGCCTGTTGTATTCTGCTGTTCCCGGGGGTGCAGCCGGTGGTTGGGCGGTCTCTTCGAGTGGTGGCGAAACTTTCAGTTTTGGTATTGTCAATGGCCAAGACGCCTTCTTTGGTTTCCTCAACGCATTGGAACAAAATGACCTGCTGAAGATCCTCGCCGAACCCGTATTGATCACGGTGAGTGGCCGTCCAGCGGAATTCAATGTTGGTGGAGAAATTCCGATTCTGGTCCCGCAGAGTCTGGGGACCGTTTCCATTGAATACAAGAAATATGGCACCCAGGTTGACTTTTTACCAATAGTCCTGGGGAACGGGAATATCCGCTTGGAAATCCGACCGCGGGTCAGTGAAATTGACAATACTCGAAGTGTCGTTATCAACGACCTTACCATACCAGGTCTTCGAGTTCGCGAAATCAATACCGCGGTCGAAATGAAGGCTGGCCAGACGATTGCGTTGGCCGGACTGATCCAAGAACGCACGGAAGCCCAAAAGCGAGGCCTCCCCTTCGTTTCGGATCTTCCGTGGTTGGGCGTGCCATTCCGCACGGTCGAGGAAACCGTGAACGAGATTGAACTCTTGATTGTCGTCACGCCCGAGTACATCGATGCGATGGATCCATGCGAAGTTCCCAGCTGCTATCCTGGCACCGGCACGGTTTCGCCGAGCGATTGCCAGTTGTATTTCGGAGGACATCTGGAAATGCCGCGGGACGGCACGGGTTGCGGGCGCCGATGCGGCTCGGCTTGTGATCCCCCGTGTGGTCCGTCTTGCGATCCAGGAAATCAGGACATGATGGGATCTCCGACGATCTTGGAATCCGAGATGGCTCCCGAATCGGAAGGTCATTCAGTACTGCCGGGAGCCGCTGGATCCGAGCCGGATGGGCCGTCCGTGATGGTGCCTGGAAGAGGCGTTTCGGGGCCGGGCATGATTGGCCAGTCCCGTGGATTCGTTGATCCTCGGCCCTACAATCCAAATCGCCGCCCCACCTATGTCCGGGACAGTCAGGCTGTGAGTCCTGCCCGTAGTACTCCAATGACTGGTTCGATCGATACCCCAGGCGAAAATCTCGGCCTGATTGGCCCCATTGGCTACGATGTTCGGCCCGAGAATGGACCATAAGCTAAGCTTGCATTAGGGCCAACGGTTCTCGTTGGAGAATCCATACTGCCAGCCGGCCCAATTGCCCCTGCGGGTGGACATTCCTGGATCCACGGTTGACTGGGAATGCCCCTTCCATGGATTGATCCTGCGACCTTCCTGACTGAGTGCTGCCATCATGAGTCATGTCCTTCGGCTAGCCATCGTTGATCCGAACGACGTGACGCGCGAGAGCGTCAAGATGACTCTGCTTGGCCTGGAAACGGTCTGGCTTGAAGCCGAATGTTCGCGGTACGAATTTTTTCCCGATGTCGTGAATCAGACGAATCCTGACATCGGTTTCGTTGCCCTTGATTCGGACCCTGAAAAGGCATTGAATCTGGTTGCCGATTTGCGGACCTCGGCGCCTGATTGCGGAATACTGGTTTCGAGTAGTTCAACCGATGGTTCGCTTATTCTTCGAGCCATGCGGGCGGGAGTTCGAGAATTCTTGACGTATCCGCTCAAGCCCGAGGACCTGGTAACCGCGTTGCAACGAATCACCCATCAGCGGTTCGGCGGCCCGAATGCCTCGTCGAAGGGTTGCTCGGTCATTGCCGTAACGGGAGCAACGGGTGGAGTTGGTGCGACAAGTCTTGCCGTCAATTTAGCATGCGCATTCGCCGCCAATCCAACCAACTCGGTCGTTCTTGTCGATATCGATCTATCGCTCGGAGATGCCGATGTTTGCCTCGACTCGATCCCCGAGTACACCATTGCGGATGTCGCACAAAATGTTTCCCGTCTTGATTTCACGTTGTTGAAGCGATCGTTGACAAAACACACATCGGGACTGTACCTGCTCCCGAGGCCCGTGCAATTGGAAGACGTGCGGCTGATCACCCAGGACGATCTGCAGCGCGTTATTGGCCTCCTGAAGGCAACATTCACGCACATGGTCATTGATACGTCGAAGTCCTTCAGTGCCCTGGACATGCTGGCCATGGAGATGGCGGATCATGTACTGCTCGTCACGCAACTCGACCTGCCTTGTCTCCGTAATGTGGTACGGCTGATGATGTCATTTGAAGGCTATGGCAATTTGAAGGAAAAGGTCAAAGTGATTGTCAACCGATCCGGGCGCGACAACAGCCAAATTAGCTTGAAAAAGGCTCAGGAAACGATCGGTTCGGAAGTTTTCTGGCAGTTACCGAACGACTACCGCGTGATGGTGGAAGTCCGCAACAACGGTGTCCCCCTCTTGAAGCACGCTCCCAAGGCACCAATCACGCAGGCAATTGGACAAATGGCGGATGCCCTTGCCGGTTCAATCAGTGGATCGGGAAGTGGCTCGACAGAATCTGATGTTAAAACTTCACGGCGCTGGTTGTCTCTCTGGCCAGCACGCGGCAAGAGCTGATATTCATTACAATCCTTAACGTCCGGATTTATATTGAAACGGTGAAAACGATGACAAGGATCCCTACGGTCAATCCTGGAGTAACTCAAAAAGACAAGGAAACTGAGTTTGAAAATTTAAAACGCCGCATTCACACCAAACTCGTGGATAAACTGGACTTGTCTCGTATCGGTGAGTTGAAAGGCGATATCCTGCGGCGGGAAATCCGCCTTGTCGTGGAGCACTTGTGCGACTCCGAGGATACCTATCTCAATCGGAGTGAACGCGACCGGCTTGTCGAGGAAGTGCTCGACGAAACATTCGGTTTAGGGCCGCTCGAGATGCTACTGAAGGATCCGTCGATCAGCGAAATCATGATCAACGGCCCGAAGACCGTCTACACGGAACGCAATGGACGC
>JAFGFZ010000413.1 GCA_016930815.1 Pirellulales bacterium
CTTATACAAGCCCAGGGTGGAGAGACGGGAGGGTACCGACCGTCTCGCAACCCTGGGATAGGTAACGCAATATTCCATAGAACCCCACGGGGTGGCCCTAAACGGCCATTATTTTAGGGCCACCCTTTCAGGGTTTTCATTGAGGTAGGAACGGGAACCCAGGGTTGCGCCAATGCTCGCAGAGCTCGCATTGGCTTCACCCTGGGCTGGGATAGCGACGCCCCGTTGGGGCTTTGGATCGGACTTGTGTGTAACAACGTGGGCGTTGCCCTAAGCTACGGTAAATTTCACCTTCGGCGAAACGAATTTAAAGGTCAACTCATGAAAACACATCGTTGGTTCAGCGCCCTGGCATGCCTTGCATTCTTCGGTATGTTCTTCTCATGTCCGGCCGCGGCTCAGTATGCTGCCCAGGTTGTTTCCTATGACGCGGGGTTAATGCCGGCACCGGGTGGATACACCAATCCCACGAGTGCAATTGGCCCCCCGGAACGATTCACGGGCGAAGGCATTTATCCACAAGTTGTCTCGCCGTTCAATCCGCCCTGGGGAACGGATGAGATTGTCTCGATTGGCGAAGGAGGTTCAATCGCCTTGCGGCTATCCCATTATGTCTTGCCACAGGTGGGAGTTTTGGATATTGGCATCTTCGTCAATTCTGGGCTGATCGATGTGAGTTCTTGGCCGGACTTGATAGGCCAAGCCAGTGATCCGGCCATGATTTTCTTCGGCGCGGATAGCGCAAACGTCGAAGTCAGCGAGGACGGGGTAGTCTGGTCCAGCCTTGGAAACATGCCAATGGATATCCCGACGAATGGATATTCCGATCTGACTGATCCGTATTCGGCAGCGGCCGGCACCATCCCGTCCGACTTCCAACGGCCATTCACCGGGACGCTTGGCAGTTTTGATGGACGAAAATACTTCGATGCGGACGGAACCGATATTCTGGACGTTCTGGCCGGTTCGGCAGGTGGGACGTGGTTGGATTTAGCGTCTACGGGCCTGGACCGGATTGGCTATATCCGTTTCAGCGTGGCCGATGATGGTGACAGCGACACGAGCCTGAATTTCGAGTTGGACGCGGTCACGATCGCCCACGGCGCGGCGGGCGCGGCGACCGTGCCGGAACCGCCGGCCTGGTTACTCGCCCTTCTGTCTTGCTCGCTGGTACGAGCCCTCAATCCCACCACCATTGGTCCGGGGCGAGGGATTTGAGATCAAGCGACTGATACGAGGCACCGACGGCCCCCTCCTCGTCGTAGAGCAAATTCTCGTTTCGGAGAGCGTTCAGCGGTTCGATTTGAACTCCCCCACCAATCGGGGTCATCAATTGCCCGCCCTTAAAGATGGCATTGACGGCGGATGCAACCCTCTGCGGGGCATTTTGGGTCTCGACCGGGAACTTGGTCTCGTGGCCAAGCACTCCCAAGTCCCAGCCGACCAGGCCATAGAAGTCGTTTTGCTGGATGAAAGCCGCGGCAATCAACATATCGATGCAGTTGCGAAGTTGGGCATAGACGGGCGATACCTGAGCCAGCTTGGGATATTGGGATGTGAATCCCTCGGTGAAAACCTTGCTCGCCCGATTGATGGAACCCGATGCGGAGCGGGTACCGCCGGGGCCAACCACCTCATCTTCACCCACCAGCTTGACGCCATCACCGACCATCTGCATGGCCATTCCATCGCTACTGGCACGGATGCATTCGTAGTTCGGTACAAAATACCATCGTTGCAGGGCGTTGCGTGCCACGGTTGCCGGATTGACGCGATCAACATAACTGACCATTTTGATCGGTGGTCTCTCCAAACCGATACCGATCATCTTCATCCGATAATCGGCTTCGACTAGCACCTGCGCGAAATGCGTTTTCGGAGAGACGCCGCCGAGTGTGATGACCTGGTTTCCGAGTTTCGTCTTGAGGTTCTTGGTCATATACTGGGCAACCGCCTGTTCCTGACCACGCTGGAACACGTGTCCGGCAGACTGCAGGAACTGTTGCATTTGAGATAGGCCGTCCGGAGTCGGATCGATGGAGCAGTAAACCAAGGGCGTTTTTTTGCCATTGGGTGGGAAGCAGCGGAGGGCAACGGCCAGGTCGGCGAGTTCGATAATTGGGCGGCCCGTGATCACACCCTGCTTCCGGCCGGATGGTGTTTCACCCCACGGTTCGGCGGGCCCGGCAATCACCACATCCTTCGTGTCTGGATAGCAAAAGACATATTCAATCCGTGTCAGACCTGCCAGACTGAGCATCGTGTCATCCGGCCGATCCTTGTCAGCAAGTTTCTTTTCCAGCAGTCGCGCCAGCCGTGTGAGGGATACTTTCCTTAGATCGCTCTTCTGCGCGACATCCTGGCCGAGTGCGGCGAGTGCCTGTTCCGCTTTCTGCTTGAGCAAATGGCCCGTTGAATCAGTAATTGTCTTGAGCCGGAGCACGCCGTTGGCATCGACGGCCACTCCAGAGTAAGGACCGGTACCAATCGTACCGCTACTGCCTGTTCCACCACCGCCAACATCTCCACCAAAACCCCCGCCCCCACCCCCAAATCCTCCTCCGCCCCCGAATTGCGCTAGAACGACGGTCCCGGGAGTAATAGAAAATCCAATGGCCAATGTGATTGACAAAAAACCCATGGCCATGACGCGCATAGCACGGCGACGATTGAACATCGTGAACCTCTCTTCGGTTGGTTGGTCACCCCTATGGACTGGGGCTTTAAAATGAGCCCTTCTACCTACTATATACCTTGCTCAATCCTAATTCGGCGAGCGGACCAAGGCAAGAAAACGGTTGGGACAAGTCCATGGCAAAATCAGTCATCCAATCCCTAATATACCAATTCGAATCACTGCTTCAGGAATATTCCCCACTGGGAATCCTTAGAATCCTCATAATGTGATCTTCCATGATGTGAAAAGCCATCCTTCGTTGTTGACTTTTGCCCACACGGTCCTATCCAGGCGGCATATTTGTGTTAGAGCGCAGGAACTCCTGGGGTCGGTTCTGCGCGTTTCGCCCGATCCCATGGCAGTTTCCGCCGCGCAAGGACTCGGCCATGGCCGTCCCGCAAGAGCCCAACCACTCTGGAGAGCGGACTTTGGCATCAGGTCCTTTCGCTGAGTAACCGTCATTCCATGGCACGAAATCCACCATGTTCGGCAGGAAGCCAACCACCGCTGCTTTGAATTCCACGATCGTTGTCTGTGCCGCGTTGCTGGCCCTGACCGCCGGTTGTGCCGGTTGGCGTTTGCCGCGGATCGATCCAACCGGGGAGCGGTTCCTGATCTGGCCGAACGAATTACCAGGGGCAGGTACCGTTGGACCGCCCGTCTTCAGCACGGGTCCGACCAGTTCGCCCATTCCGCCGGCCATTGCATCGCTAGGCCCGCCCGGCACGGCCCCCGACTCGGCTGCACAGACACTTCCAGAGCAAACAACGCTCGCCGATCCGTCCGCTTCCACTTCCAGTTCGCAAAACATTGATGCGGCTCCGGTCTGGCCGAGTCCCAACGCAACATCGATCTTTCCGAACGGATTCGTCTGGCCTGGTCGAACCGGTCTGGGAAGCCAACCCCTCTTACCACCCGATGCATGTCTTGAGACGGGCGGTTGGCCTGGTCCATCGTGCGGGCTGTTTGGGCCCATTTGCGACCCCAATCCGTGCCTTGACCCATGTGCGAATCTCTGGGATCCCTGTCTGCCGGGTCCGATCGGTAGCCCGCCCATTGTGGCTGGGCCATATACGACGTTCGCCCCTGGAGGGCCAGTGGATCATATCCTTCTTGCCCCCAAACGGCTCATGGCACCGGTTGGTAGCGAGGTGATTCTCCGCGCCGGGATTTGCACCGAGGACGGGCATTTGATTTCCAATCAGCGGATCGAATGGCTCCTGGCAAACGAAGGGGTAGGCGAATTGATTGACGTGGGCGAATCGTGCTGGCTGCACCCGTTGAGACGCCCGAAAAAGGTCAATAACCATTTTGCAGTCGGCCGTACCTCCAGCCGGGCCTTTACCATCGATCGCGGGACACCCGATCCAGGTGATGATGTTCCCGTCCAGGATGGAGAAACCTGGATTAGTGTCACATCACCTATCGAGGGAACAAGTCTCGTGACGGCCGTGGCCCCGAATATCGATACTTGGAAACGCCGGAAAACAACGGCTACAATCCACTGGATCGATGCCCAATGGATCTTTCCCAAACCGACAAGGGTTGCCACCGGGGCACAGCACCTTCTCACGACAACCGTCACGCGGCGAAGCACTCCGAGCCCGATTGCAGGCTGGCAGGTACGCTACGAGGTCCTCGATCGTGGCGCCGCCGGTTTCGCGCCGGACGGCGCGGAAGTTATCAATGCAACAACAGACGCCTCCGGTCATGCCACGGTCGAAATTTTTCAGGCCGATCCCAAGGTTCCATCCGC
>JAFGFZ010000055.1 GCA_016930815.1 Pirellulales bacterium
CCACGGCAAATCGGGCGGATCCACGATCTGGATCATGCCGCAGTCCAAATAGGTGGAACGGCCCAGCGATCGGGCCTTGAAGATCCGTTGGTCATCCAGGATCACCTCATAATCGAATCCCGGCTCAATGCAATGGCCGGCCGTGAGAACATGACCCTGTTGGCTGACGAGCACGCCACTGAAGGTACCTCCTTGATTCCCGTGCCAGAGGCGAATCGCCACGCAGCCTGGCTTCGCCCTTCGGACGGCATTCTGGATGGATGCATTCAATTCTCCCAAGTCGAACTTGGTTGACGCGGCGGCTGCCTTCGGGGCCATCTCCTCCGCGATGCCATCTTCGACAACGCCTGTTGCCAAGGAGAGGGTGACCGTCAAACCGATCGCAATCTGACCAATCCCGGCATGCCTTCCGAGGCTCCAGTGAAACAACGGATTCGGACACTTCATCATCTTGCAACAATCCCTCACGCGACGGAAGGTTTACCAGCAAACGAACAATCATCGTTCATCAGTTTGGATACCCGATTTTCTCAAGTATAAATCAGGTTACGAGGAATTGAATAATCATCCGATCAATCTTTTGTGCCTTTCGTGCTCTTCGTGGTTTTATACTGGTAAGTTGTGGCACTGATCCTACCGAGGTCTTTGGGTAAGCCATATTCCCAACGCGGCAGAGCGGCAACCCAAAAGGACCGAAGGGACCGAAAGGACCTAAAAGACCAAAGATACTCTTGAAATGACGTCCGAACACCCGCGCACCAGGCACGCATGTTACGGACGAAAGGGCTGAAACACGGGGATTCACTTGATTTTGTCGCCGGATCCTGTTCCAATAAGAGCAGACCGACCTGTGCCACCTTGACGGAGGCCATTCGATGAAAAGTCATTGGCTCATTGGACCGATCTTCTTCCTAGCTCTTGCGCTGGAGTGCCTCCCTTTGGAAGCTGGCTGAGGCGTGCGAGGCTGTGTTCCAGGTCGGGGCACATCGGCGGCCTACCGTGCGAGCGCAACACCCTACTACGTCCGTCTCAAGCAGCAAGCGCTTGCCCGTGCGGCAGCGATTGCGCGGCAACAATCCCTTTGGGAATCGCTCCAAAATTCCTCGGCCCGGCTCGATGCCGCCAAAATGGCCTATGAAAACGGTGATCTCGTCGTGGCAGCCCGTCTCTATGCATCTGTCGCCCGTTCGCGACCGAAGACCGAAATGACCGAAAAGGCCAAGGATTGCCTGGAGATTCTAGCTCAAGAAGCGCGCCAAAAGATCACCGAGATCGACTCCAAGCTCAACGAACATGGCCGTGCCATCTCTCCGAGTGATTGGGGGATGCAAGAGAGCTGGCCCGAGGGTTGGCAGGAGACTGTGACCAGGGCATTTCAGGAATACGATCAGGTGGTGGACGACTATCGTGCCGTCCCCGCCGTAAAAAAAGAACTCTCTTTGCACGTTTCCCAACAGCGGCGGCGGCCCGAATATGCGATGGCCCTGAACGAGCCGGAAGCGAAGACACTCTGGGACCTGGCGGTGCAGCACGAGGAAGAAGACCATGCATGCTGCGCGTATTGGGTCTACGAGCAAGCATCCAAGCTCGTGCCCGCCCCGTCGGCGAAGAGGGCTGCCAAACGTCTTGCCGAGATGCAAAAAGACCCGGAGATTCTTGCAGCCGCCAAGAGGTGCCGCGAGCTGCAATGGTGCCATCGGACATATCGGCTTGCCGAGAATCTGGAACGCTCGGATCCGGAGCGGGCGAAAAATCTGTTTGCTCAAATCGTCGACCGTTCCCCCAAAGATAGCGAAGTCCACATCGCCGCCCAGAAGCAGATCGGCGATATTCGGCCATCAAATTGATACCCCACGGTCTATTTTTCCTGATTCAATTCCTTCGCTCTATCTTCAGCCGCCCGCATGACCCGCAGCAGATTGCGGCCCATGATTTGGTGGATCTTTTCTTCCGAATAGCCTCGATTTAAGAGTTCCTGCGTGACCAGCGGGAACTTCGAGACATCCTCCAGTTGATCTGGAAGAACACTCACGCCATCGAAGTCGCTTCCAATACCAACATGGTCGATCCCGGCGATTTGGATGATGTGTTCGATATGGTCGACAACATCATGGATGGTTCCTGGTTTCATGGGGTGCGCTCGATTCCAGTCCGCCAGTTCGGACCAAATCTTCTTTTCGTCCGAGACGTATTTTTTTTCCAGTGCCCGCCAGACACGTAGCCATTCCTTTTCAATTTCAGCCGATTCCGGGACAAGGAAACCGGAAAAAAACGTGACCATCACCAGGCCGCCGTTGGCCGGAATTCGTTTCAGAACATCGTCCGGAACATTGCGAGCATGGTTTGCAATCGCCCGGGCCGAGGAATGTGAAAAGATCACCGGCGCTTTCGAAACATCCAGGGCATCATGCATGGCCCCCGCCGAAACATGGGATAGATCAACAAGCATGCCGAGCTGATTCATTTCAAGGACGACCTGCCGGCCGAAATCGGTCAGTCCGCCATGGATTTCCTCGTCCGTCGCCGAATCGACCCACGATAGCGTGTCATTATGAGTTAAAGTCATGTACCGGGCGCCTAAGGCATACAATTGGCGCAGAACGGCCAGATTGTCATGAATTGCATGCCCGCCCTCGATACCAATCAGCGAAGCTATCTTGCGCGAATCATGAATGCGTTCGATCGCATCCGCCGTAAGGGCCAATTCGAATGTATCCGGGTACCTGGCAACCATCCGCTTGACAAGATCGATCTGCTCAACCACCCGCAGCAGGGCTGTCCCGTCCTTGGCCGTCTTACACGGCACCCAGACACTCCAGAACTGGGCGCCGACATTGCCGGATCGAAGGCGCGGGATATCGGTTTGGAACTTCGGTTGCGGTAGATTGATGTCGCATTGTTCGAACGACCCGCCGTAGAGATCCCGCAATTCCCAAGGAAAATCATTGTGGCCATCGATTAAGAGTGTCCGGGAATGGATCCGCCGCCCCTCTTCAGTCATCACGATCGGAGGGCGTTGACTTGGATTGGCCGGCGATTGAGAATTCTCTGGCTCGGCTTCGGATCGTAAAACCATGCCCATCAAGCAGGTAAGAAATAAAACAGCATCTGGAGCGAATCGGATGAAAAGGATCATTTTACAGCTCCCGTTCTGGGATTGGGCGGCCTAACAAGAATAGAACTAGAATCATGGCAATCACACCCATAGGATGCAAGATCCAGAGAGAGACCCCAAAACCCAACGGCAACGTACCACACAAGACGGCAACCGCGGCGATCAGGATTGCGTAGGGCATTTGAGTCCACACGTGGGCGATATGATGGCATCCACTTGCCTGGGATGAAAGGACCGTGGTATCGGAGATCGGCGAGCAGTGATCCCCAAAAATGGATCCGGCCAGAACGCCACCCACCGCGCCGAGTAAAATCGGATGGCCCACATCGACCGTTTCCATGCTGCCTAGAACACTGTAGGCCAGCGCAATGGTCATCGGCATCAGGATCCCCATGGTGCCGTAGCTGGTCCCCGTGCAAAACGCCACGACGGCAGCCAGCAGGAAGACAATGGTTGGCAGTAGCCGTGTCAGCCATTGCCGCCGCACGGACTTTGGCGTGGGATCCGTATCGACACCTCGTTCATGCCGGACATCATCCTCTCCCGGCTTCCGGCTACGGTTGTCCACTTGTGGCGTGTTACCCGGTTTCTCGCCTAGCAACAGCCGCCCTAGGTAAACACCGGTATAGAGTCGCGTCTCCTTCTGGGAATATTCCATTTCACCCGCTTTGGGCCGGTCTCCTTTGGTCATGCCAGAGAGGGTCATGGCGGTGACCAGAATTGCCAAGGCAGGAAATACCGTTTTCATGCCAGCGGCGGTGGTTTCACTGATCTCGTTCCAAGAGAGAATTCTTTGCCACCTTGCCATTCCAGCGATGGTTGCCAGTCCGGCCAGGGCACCGTAGGCCAGGGCCAATGGTGAATCCGATTCGCCGAGGATTTCGCGTATCCGTTCGCCCGCCTGGAGAGCTGCGAAACCGTCCGCGCCGCACTTTGCGAGGCAGGCGGCGTACCCTGTTTGGTAGATCAGCCCAATGAGGACCCCCAGCGTGATCCCGATTGGTAACGCGGCATTGTACCAAAGCGCTGGAACGTCACAGGATCCGGCCGAAAAGGTAATCAACTTCCCGCGGGATGTCCCGCGGGTCACCATATCGTGTTCGGCGGAATGCATGGGCCCGAAATCACGCAGCAGGATCGCAATGAGGGGGATCAGAACGAGCATCCATATGGCGTAGAAACGGTAGGGAATGCTCCAAAGAAATAGCTCGAAGGCAACTCCCGGAACCATATCCTCCGCGGCTCCAGCATTTTTCAGGCCCTCGGCAATCTGGGCAATTTCGACGGCAACCCAGGTGGAAAGGGGGACTATCCCGGCGACCGGTGCTGCCGTGGCATCGACCAGGAACGACAGCTTCTCTCGCGATATCCGGAGCCGGTCGGTTAGCCCGCGCAAGGTATTCCCAAGAACAATCGAATTGGCGTAATCGTCAAAGAAGATGAAAAGGCCGGCAAGCCATGTCGCCAATTGCCCACGCCGGCGGTCTTTGGCCCATGGCGTGACCAGATTGATTAGCCCTTGCATGCCGCCCGCTCTGGAAACCACGGCGACCATCCCACCCATCAGGAGCGTGAATGCGAAAATCCGCAGGTTCGTCTGATCCGTGGCAGTCGGCCAGAGATGCTGTTCGAATGTGTCGGCAATCGCCAGGAACGGATTACCCCGCCGCAAAATCATCGCGCCGGTCAGGATCCCGGCCAGGAGTGATACGACGACCCGCCGTGAGGCAATCGCAAGCACAATCGCGACCAAGGGCGGTAGAAGACTGAGCCATCCATAAGGGTGGGGCATGGGATTTACCTTCCTGTCGCTTTTCCAGGGACGCGGGGATCGGCAACCGCGACGAACGCCCTCCCATCGGGACTCCGCACGATCGCTTGCGTCACACCCCCGGATGGGATCTGGCAAATCGCGTGCCCCTTTCCTGCCAATGCCCACGGCAGTTCGGGTCGGTTGGTTTTCTCAAACATCAATTCGGGCGGTCGCCATTGATGGTGGAATCGGGGCGTCGCGATTGCTTCATCAATCGAGTACCCAAAATCCACGGTCCGGAGAATGGTCAGGACAACTTGCGTGATGATTTTCGGCCCGCCAGCCGCTCCGACCGTCAAAATGGGCTGGCCATCCTGGAGAACGAAAGTCGGGCTCATGCTCGACAAAGGCCGCTTTCCCGGGGCAATGGCATTCGCCTCGGCTCCCACGAGGCCAAACGCGTTTGGAACACCCGGTGCAATGGAAAAGTCGTCCATTTCGTTGTTCAACACCAGGCCCGTCCCCGGCACAATGATCTTCGCTCCAAACGTCGTGTTCACCGTCGCCGTGATGGCCACCCAATTCCCCCCGGAATCGGCTGCCGCGATATGGGTCGTGTGCCCGGCCGATGCGGGCGCGTGAAATATCGGGGGATCCAAGGAGAATTCCTCAACTGAAGTTGGATTCGTCCGGCTGAAATCAGAGGACGCATCGCTCGGCCGTTTCCTCGAATCTCCCGCTATGACTTGGGAATGGGATGATCTGGTAAAGAAGTCCCTGTCCGAACCAGGAGGTGTCCCATGGCCCGCGATAGGTGTCGCCTGATCGAAATCGATCTTCTTGGACAATGCCTGGGCATATTCCTTGCTGATGAGTCCTCGGGGAACATCGACAAAGTCCGCGTCCCCCAGCCAGTACGCGCGGTCGGCAAACGCGATTTTCATCGTCTGGGCGATCACATGCGTGGCCGTGACCGGATCTTCCGCCTGCAATTGCTTCAAGTCATAATTTTCTAAAATATTAAGAATTTGGGCGACATGGATCCCGCCACTGGATGGCGGCGGCATGCCGAGGAGGATCAGGCCGCGATAGGTGCTCCGGACCGGTTCCCGAACGATCGCCCGATACACGGCAAAATCGCTGGCCGTCAAGAGGCCGCCATGGGCCTCCATCCACGCCCCAATGCGATCGGCCAACGCGCCTCGGTAGAACCATTCTGGACCCTGTTCGGCGATCTGGCGGTAGGTGCATGCCAGATCTGGCTGCTTGAAAAGATCCCCTTCGCGAAGCGGTGTGCCGTCCTGGTGAAACAAAATGGATCGGCATCCAGGATCCTTTTGAAGCGGTTCGATCGTTTCTCTGAGATTCTCGGCGTAGTGGGCATCGATTAAAAATCCGCGTTCGGCGATGTCGGCGGCGGGCCGAATCAGATCGGACAGATCCAGCCGGCCGAACTCGCGAAGCGCCTGAACATAGGCGGCCAGGGCACCCGGCGTGCCAACGGCGAGTGGCCCCGATGTGGAAAGATCGGTCGGCTCCACGCCCAGCCGGCGGCCGGTGTCGAGGAACATCCGGCGGGTCGCCTTGGCCGGAGCCGTCTCCCGGCCGTCGATTGCCATGGATCTGCCATCGGCCGTGTGGATCAGAATGAAACAGCCGCCACCAAGCCCCGAGTTGTGGTTATCCACGACGCCGAGCGTCAACGCGGCCGCGATCGCCGCGTCGACCGCGTTGCCGCCAGATTCCAGGACCGCCAAGCCGGCATCCGTCGCCAGCGGATGGACCGTCGCAATCGCCCCATGCTCGCCAGTTGCCGTGTCGGCGGATGCCGAATGAACGGCCAGGAATGCAAGTGAAACCAATCCGATCCGTGGCAGGATGATCCGCAATGACAGGCAATGCCGAATCGAATCCATTGCCACAAAAGACATGGTTCCCTCATCGATGAGTCGACGCCACAAGAAGAAAAAACCACCCTGATCGGATGAAACAGGGTGGTTCGTATTCTAGCAGAGTTCCTGACTGCGAGTAAGTCGTGGTTTACTTGCGTCGATAGATGGCCACGAGTGCCAGGCACGCCAGACCCATTAGGGCAATGGATGCCGGCTCGGGGATCACCGACACGCTCACGTCGTCATAATACCCGACACCATTCGCGGAGCTGAGACCCGATCCGACCGTGACACGGTCGAACGTGAGCGCTCCGGGTGACGCGGCGTACGCAATATTGGCCATGCCAAGGATTCCGTCGACGTAGAAATCGGCTGTCGTGTCCTTGAACACGGCCTTCAGCTCATGCCAACCCGTGCTCCGCGTTGGCACACCCGGAGTGTTCAGGATGAACCAGTTGGGGCCGGGGGCGAACGCAACGCGGCAGGCGTAATACGTGTTGAGATCGGCCGCCGTCACCGAGGCACCTGTAAACAGGTTTTTTGTCAACGTGGTATCGTTGTAGGCACCGATCGCAACGAGCTGCGCGAGAGACGGCGCGTTGTCGCGAATCGTCGCGAACTGGCGGAGGTTGGCCGCTTGGGTTGAATCATAGAACTGGAACGACCAGACGAGCGGCTGGGCGTCGGATCCGGAGACCGGTGTGATGTCCTTGCCACTTGACATACCGGGGGTCAAGTCCTGCTTGATCGACTGGGATGGGCTGTACGCCTGCTCCGTCGACAGGATTCCGCCACCGCCGGCAACTCCGACATTCCATGCCGCATTGAAGGCGGCCTGATCCGCGTAGCCGTCGAAATTGTCGAAGAATACAACCCCGGCGTTGGCTGCACTCGCAAATGCCAAACAACCAAGAGCCAGAACAATTGCCACATTTCTTACATTCATCAGCATGTCTCCAAAAAACAAAGGTGTCGTAACGATTCCAATTTCTACTGAATTC
>JAFGFZ010000414.1 GCA_016930815.1 Pirellulales bacterium
ACAATGGCTGCAACTTTCTCTTCCGCCTCCATGGTGGCGTGGGATGCCGCCGCACTATTCCGCCGGCTGTGTTCCATCAGGAACGCCCGGATTTCTCCCCGTTGCCGGTGCCGGATATCGTCCATGCCGATATTGGCATGGAACCGCTGGCTAGCCCAGGCAACAAGTTCTTCGCGTTGGAATCGTTTCTGACCACCTCGATCTGCCATGGTGAATCGGCACAATGCTGCCAAAACAGGATATTCGGCCTCCCGTTCTTCGTAGGCCTTGATTGCCTCTTGGTGGGCTTGTTCGATGAACTGTTTTGGTTCCAGCTGTGCCATTTCGGCCGGATCGAGTTCAATGCCGAACTTGTAGCGCATCCACCCGCATGCGGTCCGCACGCCAAAATCGGGAGCAATCAGTGGCCTGCAATCGGTAATATCAATTTTTCCAATGGCTTCATGGGCCTGCGCGATGAGGTATTCGGCCAGATCTTCCCGGCCGATCCGTTTCAGGTCCCGATCGCGGAGATTCAAATTCCAGCGGACATTGAGCCAGTGGGCGAACGCGGACCAGTTCCATTCACTCTGATCTTCTTCTTCGGGCAGGTTTTCCTCGATGGCATCGAGGACCTGGGATTCGGCCATTCGGAGTGCTTCATCTCGAGCGATCCGTTCGGCCATTTCGGGATCGCAGCCCCGGAAGTCCTTGGCCTCGAGTGGGATTCGCAGGCGGCTCCCGGTTTCCGCGGCGTAGGATTCAGCGCCATAGAAGGGGGCGAGGAAGAGGTTGAGTTTATGGTCGATTTGTTCGGCGATCATATCGAGGATCAGCGTACGGCAATTGGCGCCGTCCAGGATCTTTTGGCGGTAGGCGTAGACGCGTTTCCGCTGTTCGTCCATGACCTCATCGTATTCGAGCAGGTGTTTGCGGCTTTCAAAGTGTTGTTCTTCGACTTTTTTCTGGGCACCCTCGATCCGGCGGCTGACCATTCGGCTTTCGATTGCCTCGCCTTCCTGCATTCCTAGGCGGGTCAGGATATTTTTCACCCACTCGCCGGCGAAAATTCGCATCAGGTCATCTTCGAGAGACAGGTAGAAGCGGCTACTGCCGGGATCGCCTTGCCGCCCGCAGCGGCCCCGGAGTTGCAGATCGATTCGCCGGGCTTCATGCCGTTCCGTACCGATGATATGGAGTCCACCGAGTTTTTTGACCTCTTTCCCGTTTTCCTTCATCGCCTCGCGTTCTTCGATTTCAGCCACGAGTTGATTCCACTCGTTGGGCGGGACTTCGAGCCGGGTCGGATATTTATCTTGGAGTTGTGCCCAGGCCATCGTTTCTGGATTGCCGCCGAGGACAATATCGGTTCCGCGGCCGGCCATGTTGGTGGCGATGGTCACCGCGCCCTTACGGCCGGCCTGGGCAACGATTTCCGCTTCGCGTTTGTGGTGTTTCGCGTTGAGTACTTCATGTGGAATCCCACGCCGGTTGAGCAGATTGGAAAGCCGCTCGCTCTTTTCGATGGAGACAGTCCCGACGAGGACGGGGCGGCCCGGAGGCTGGTGCTGGACAATCTTGTTGCGGGGGATGAGCTCGGTTTTTTTGCTCTCGGGCAGCTGCAATTCGATCGCGTCATCATCTTCGTGACGGATGGTCCCCATTCGGAGGGAACCGTCGGCGAGTTGGATCGTCTCGAATTTCTGCATCTGTTCGATTTCGTTCGCGATGGCGACATATTTTTCTTGTTCGGTGCGGTAGATGACGTCGGGGTGCTCCGTGCGGCGTAATGGCCGGTTGGTGGGTATGGCGATGACATTCAGCTTGTAGATTTTCCAGAATTCGCCCGCTTCGGTCATAGCCGTTCCGGTCATGCCCGCGATTTTGTCATAGAGTTTGAAGAAGTTTTGGAGCGTGATGGTAGCGAGCGTCTGGTTTTCCTGTTTGATCTGCACGCCCTCTTTGGCCTCAACCGCCTGATGGAGCCCATCACTCCAATGGCGCCCGTGCATCAGGCGGCCGGTAAACTCATCGACGATGATCACTTCGCCATTTTGAATGACATAGTTCACATCCCGTTTGTAGAGGTGGTAGGCTTTCAGGGCGTTATCGATCAGGTGCGGCCATTGCATGTTGCCGGTTGTGTAGAAGGTTTCCACGCCGGCCAGGCGTTCCGCTTCGCGAACTCCTTCGTCGGTGAGGTTTGCGGTATGTTCCTTTTCCTTGACTTCGAAGTGGAGATCTTTCTTGAGTTGCCGCGCGATCTTATCCGCCTTCTGGTATTTTGTGATATCGTCCTCCGCGGGGCCGGAGATAATGAGTGGTGTTCGGGCCTCGTCGATGAGGATATTGTCGACTTCGTCAACAATCGCGTAGTGCAACCGGCCTTGGGCTTGCTGGTCCCGTTTGGGATAACGATCGTCCCCCCGGGCGGCGATTCGCATGTTATCGCGAAGATAGTCGAATCCGAATTCGTTGTTGGTGCCGTAGGTGATATCGCAGTCGTACGCTTTCTGCCGCTCGGACGAATCCATGCCGCTTTGGATTGCCCCGACGGTCAGCCCCAATCCCAAATAGAGCGGGCCCATCCATTCCATGTCACGTCGCGCGAGGTAGTCATTGACGGTGACAACGTGGACTCCCATCTCTTCGAGGGCGTTCAAATACGCGGGCAATGTCGCCACGAGCGTCTTTCCCTCTCCGGTAACCATTTCGGCAATGGCTCCTGAATGGAGGATCATGCCTCCGATGAGCTGGACATCATAGTGCCGCAGGTTGAGGAATCGCTTGCCAGCCTCGCGGCAGACTGCAAACGCCTCGACGAGGATGTCATCAAGCGTTTCCCCGGCGGCCAGGCGTTTTTTAAAAATGGCCGTCTGCGCGCGAAGCTCCTCGTCGGAAAGAGCGGTGTATTTCGATTCGAGGGCGTTGATTGCCGCGACCTTCGGTTCGAGCTGTTTCAGTATCCGGGCATTTGCTGAACCGAAAACCGAGGTAATTGCCTTTTCAAATCCACCCAGGACGGCATTGCCGATACTGGTGACGATTTCCCAAATGCGTTCGAGGACTTCCATTGGTCTGTACCAACGGTTGGAGGAAGAACGGGTTTTCAACATACCCGCCGCGCCTTATGCGCATGAAACCATTCCCCATCAGGCCATGGGCTGCAAGCTGCTAGCTGGGCATCCAGATAGGCGCAAAATCGCCCTCTCAAAAAGTTTATAGCGATCTGGACGACGGGTCAACGGAACTTCGGGGGCTTAATCACGCGAAAAGGGCATCGATTTCATTCATTGCGTGATATCACGGATGATCGGTTCCATGACTTTTGTGTTCCGCTCGACGGCCAGGATGATGGTTTGCTGTTCCATGCCATCGGCACTGCTGGCAACGACTGGAATGACTTGCCGCCGTTCGGGCATACTCAGCCGTACCGTGAATGTACCGTCGGGCCGGAGTTGGACCGGTTCCCCCTTCAGGGTGACATGGGCTTCACGGTGGCTCACTCCGTAGACGATCAATTCGGCATCGACGGCGAAATCCATTTTATCATCCTTGGCCATCGCCCCCGCCCCGTACCGGGTTGTCATGGGCGTTCCCATTGGGCGGCGTAGCCGTTCTTCGAGAAGTTCTTGGAGTTCCTGGCTGGTGCCATGGGGCGAGTAACCACCACTCATGGCATAGATGCGATCAGCGTTTTCTGCGACATCGACCCAATTCTCGTCCAAAGCGTCGCTCGTGCCGGCCGGAGGCGTGGTCACCGAGTTGCTTCTCGAAAGGCAATAGAAGGCCCGATCCTTCGATAGATAACCGATCTCCAGCCGGAATGTTTTGGGAGGATCTTGAACATCCAAATACCAGTTATTCACGCCGCCATGGATTTCAATGTCTCGATGCGCGATGGCGGAACCATCCTCGCCCATTTCAAATAGCCGGAGCACGGGGAGTGCGGTGTGCCAGGCTTGAGCCAAGGCGACGCGGGCCCGTTCAATGCTCTGAAGCGATAGCTCCCAATAAGCATGCAACCAATAGGGATCTCGGACCATCACGACCAAGCGATCCCTGGTCATACGCCCATGGATATCCGGTGTACCGAGGTCCCTTCGGTGATTCAGCCGGCCTTGGAACTGGTGAATGCGCTGGCGAATACGCGGATCGGTTTTTTTATGGATGGTAGCAGACCTCCCCCGGTTCGATGAAGAATTGCATTTGGTGCTACTGGCGGAATTGGCCTTTCGCGTTTGTTTCCGGTTCCGAAGGGTTGCGGAGGTTTGTGTGGCCGACTTCTTTTTTCCCAGCTTCGCCAAGACGCAGACGAGTTGATCCTTGCGCATCGCATGCCATCCCGGCACGCCCAATTTCTTGGCCATTTGGGCAAGGTCTTTACAGGTTTGGTTGCGAAGCGTAGCTGGCGTCATGGGGGAAGGATCCTCCACGTGGACTTTCTATCAGCATCGAAGGGCGCTGAATCTTGCACTTTCTGAGGGTTTTCCTTGCCCGGCGTCTCATAGGGCGCCGTAGCTATCCGTGATGACACTGAATAGCATGTCAACCCTCTCGGCAGTCCGTGACCCGTGAAGGAGAGACGATCAGCAAGGATTTCAACGTTCCGGGACGACACCATTGGACGACACAGGATCGCTGCGCGCCGAGCAGCAATCCGCAACTTGACCTCGATCCATATTCCAAATAATCCGTCCGTTTCTTAGGTGGGCTAAACTTGCAAGAGGGATTCGCCAGGCGTGGAGGCATAACCCATTCAACTAGCAAAGTTCGTACCAACCCCTTAAATCATTTTATACACGATCGAGCTCCTATGCAACCGTCTGGGGTAGATGCTGCCAACCATTGATTTGTCTAAATTATTGTCATGTATGAACTTACGTTATTTACTCCAAACCGCATGGAACGACTGCGGGCAATTAATAACATCACTTGTGGTTGGTAAAATTGTTGTCATGTGCTGTTGACAATCCGCGATGTGTCATGATAATTCGGTTCGAATCGTCACGCTGGATTGCCGAAGGTGGGCCATTTCTACGAAGTGTTTGGCAAGGGTCCAAAACTTTTTTTGCCAGGTGCAACTTGTTTTGAAATAAGACCTTGTGGTAAAAAAGGGGAGATTTTTGCTTCACTTGATTGCATCCGGAGGTTCGGTTGATGCCAGTTCCCGGGAAGCGATCGAGTGCCTATGCAGAAGCAGCGGCGTGGCTGGGTCGAATTGGTGCCATGGCGGTCGTCATGGTACTACCGGCCGTACTTGGTCGACGCCTGGATACATGGCTCGGAACCTGTTTCCTGGCTCCGATTGGCATTATAATTGGTGTGACCTATGGATTTGTTTATCTCTTGGCCATCACGGGAGTATTCCGACGTCCCCCTGAATCCAAGGAGAAAAACAACGGGCCGCCGCCTGAGAACATGGAATGAACAACAGGCAACCGAGGACCCGTTCTACGTGGTTTGACCGCGTTTGGCCGGGTGCTCTCTTTTTGACAACGGTTCTTGGAATTACCGGCGTTGCTGGGGCCTGCGTTGCCTATAATACGTCCGGGGCGATAGGCGTTGTCGCGGTCGGCCTGGCCGTGATGATTGTCCAGTGCGGTTCTTTTGGCGCCCTTTCCCTGACGGCTTGTGCGGGGGCTGGCATGGAGTCGCTGCGTTGGCACCTGGGGGCCATGGTGTGCCGTTTCGGATTTCCTTTCATCGCGGGAATCTTGCTCTATCGGTATGGGGGGCGGATTGCGGAAGCGGGCGTTTTCGGCTGGATCGTGGTTTTTTATTTGCTCGCCTTGGCCGTTGAAACGCCCCTTGCGACGCGGATTGTCCGGCGGGCCCCTCCCGTTGGCGGGAGGGCGTAGGCGATGGCATCCAACATCCTGCACATTAAAGATAGCTACCATTTCGAAGTCCCCAAAGCGCTTTGGCGATCGCACCGGGAAGCCCGCGATGATTTCCCGGAGTACTGGGTCCGGCTGGATCCCGATTATCAGGATTGGGAAGCCAGCAAGCTCTACGATGCCCTGGCGGATTCTTCATGGATGGATGATGTTCAGATGCCGTCGAAAGAGTCCGTGATCCAAGACTATCATGCGTGGCGTGGCACGCGGAAACACTTCGCGAAGCCCTTCACGACCTTTCTGGAAGAGAACCGGGAATTGGAGTGGTTTCAGGATCAACTCAAGGCAGATTCGGGCCGGCAGGCTTGGGCCCAGATCAAGAACCTTCCCATGTCGCAAGGGTATCTTGCGGAATACGAAGAGACGGCGCCAGTCTGGCCTGCCGGAAAAATCGAGGAATACAACCATCAACTGGACGGGAAAATCCTGATTCCGCAGCCGTTCGGTACTTTGAAAAACAATTACGAATCGGCGTCAGGATTCTGCATCTCGAAGTTCATGGTCATTGAACTGCTCGTCGCCCTGATTTTATGTCTCTTGCTGATCCGGCTGGCTCATCGGATGAAGCGGAGCGACCGCCCGCGGGGGAAGCTCTGGAATATGCTGGAAGCGATCTTGGTCTATTTCCGGGATGAGGTGGCTCGGCCCGCCATTGGTGAGCATGATGCCGCGCGTTTTACCCCCCTCTTGTGGACCATTTTTCTATTCATCCTCGGATGCAATCTGTTCGGAATGATCCCGTGGATGGGCGCACCGACCAGCGCGTTTGGTGTCACACTCGGCTTGGCTTTGGTGACATTCGCAACCGGTCTGGTCTACGGTTTGAAGCAACTTGGATTTTTTGGGTACTGGAAGAACCTGGTTCCGGACATGGGATTGCCTTGGTA
>JAFGFZ010000415.1 GCA_016930815.1 Pirellulales bacterium
GACGAAAGCCCCCGGTTCGGGTACTCCGCCAAAAAGGCGTGCTTCAAATCCTTCCGACGGGAACGGGTAGTTGTCCTTCCACTCGCCGAAATCGTGGAGATTGACAATTCCATCCAGGTTCAGATCACCCAAAGACCGGCCCACGTCGATGCCAAAGAAGTTCGCGCGGATCAATTCGAAATCGTCTGCATCCACATCGAGGTCGTCATCGACGTCTCCGGGGACACCATAGGTGAATTCGGCCATCGAGAATTCGGCCCGGAAGCCGATGGGGCCATTGCCATCAGCCTCGCCGGCCCCGTTCTGGACGGAAAATCTTAATGTATGAGATGTGCCAGTCACGGTGGTGGTGATCGAAAAATCGGCAAAGACATTGAATCCAATGGGCGTAAAGGTGCCTGGCACGCCGTCCACATCGAAGGCCACGACTCCATTGTCGGCCGCTTGACCACCCCGTAACGTAAGCTGCCCAGTGCCGGGCGTCGTGAATTCGGTGGAGAATGTGTAAATCGCACTCCCGTCCATCCTGCTCGGTCCATAGGTGTCATTCGTCGGCACGAGCCAGGCCGATATGCCGTTGTCACCCAGCCAAATTCCCCCACCAACCGGCCACCCACCCGCCTCGGTGGCGACGATCGCGTCAGGACCCATCGCCGCCGCCGCTCCAACACCAGTCAACGTCCAGTGCGGGTCAATATCATCATCCGCTAGTGGCACGCCGCCATCGTCGACACCCGTGTTGTAGATCGTAATGACCGTTGCTTGTGTCTTGGACGACAAAAAAACGGCGATCACGAGGCACAACGCATGGATAAATATTAAGCTTCTCATTGGTCTTCTCCTTCTGGGAATCATTATGCACCTGGGAGCGATTCACCGCCGTCCACGGTGATCGTCTCAGTGATGGCCGATTGGTAAAGAACGCCGCCAACCAAGAGGGCAGCGCCAGATATCAGAGTTCCGAACCACGACGAATCATCCGATTTTTTTATCGAGTTTCTCATGAGACGCACTCCACACACAAGTCAAGCCCGCAATCAAGCACATTTAGAATACTTCGCCGACAAGAACAAAAAGATACTCAGTACGAAGAGCCACCCTGCCGCCGGCTCGGGAATGGCGGATCCCGCGGCGGTTGGAAAGGAGCCATCATAAAGCACGATTCCAGTCAAGATGCCGCTGGTGGTTGTGGAACCGGAACTCCCAAAATTCCGCTGCCAAAGAAGAAAATCATTGCCGTCCAGGTCCGCACCAAACCGTGCGATCCAGCCAAGTGTCGGATCGGTCAAATCATCACGATCCACCTGCCCATCGCTGTTAAAATCGCCTTCCAGCGCACTGCCACCCTGATATCGAAAACGATAGACCAAATCCTCCACGCCTCCGGCCGCGAAGATGCCCGTGATTTCGTAGGTATCACCCGGATTGAGCGTCGTTGCACCCGTGGAGAAATTCAATTCGCCGACGCCATTCGCCGAGCCGGCCGTCTCCGCCCATTCGGAATTCGGGAGACTGGAATCGAAAGAGGTCAGCAGGGACCCGCTAGCTGACGTAATCGTGTAACCATCGATGGCAATCGATTTCGTCGGCGAGGCGTTGCGGACTTGCGCATTCCCGGACGCGGGGTCCACCGTCAGCACCAGATTGTGCACCTGCAATGTTCCAACGTAATCGACCACGCCGGTACAGACACCTTCATTGGGATCTCGGTAGGTAAATACCAGGTCTTCTGGCAGGATGGCACCAAACTGGGAATCGGCCAGGGGATTGTAGAGACTTCCAATCGGTTCCGCCGTAGCTGATCCAAACGTATAGCTTCCAGATACCGTTTTCTCCAGTTCTCCCAAGCCGTGGATTGTGGAGGGCACTTCTTCCCATCCAGCGATCGGTCGACTGGCAAAGCTGCTCCAGCCACTCGGAAGCAGTGTCCCCTGGAGCGATTCGATTGTGTATCCATCCATGGCAATCGCGGCCGCGCCAGGATTTCGAATCGATGCGGCACCCGTTTCGCGGTTCACCTCCAGAACCAACCGCTGTTGAATCGCCAGTTGCGTGAGCACGCCATTGCCGCCACTGACCTGCGAAATACCGGCAATCTGGCCCAATCCCAGACCACCGCCTGCCATGTCGATCGAACGAAAGTAACCACTGACGGCACCGGAGTCGATGATCGTCCAGGTATCCCCGAGGGATGGCGAAACACCCCCGCCGAACGAAACGTGGAGCGTGCCGGCCAAGGCTGCCGTTCCCAATAAAGAGATAACGGAATGTTGCGTCGGATGCGTTATCTCCAGGTTCAAATTGCCCGTATCTCCCAGATTCAAATTGCCGTCGATGGAGAAGCTGACGTTCGGCCCGGAAATGGTCGTCGTCCCGTTCAAAGTTGCATTTTCCGCTACCGCCAGGGTTGCATTATCGGCAAGCGACAAAATCCCGTTGGTGGCGGTGGAGAAAAATCCGGTGGAGGCTTCAGCCCCAGGTACATCTGATGCATCGACCACATCCAAACTACCATTGGCTGACATCTCAAGCGAGCCGGGTCCGATAAGAACGCCACCGATCGGATAGAGGGCTGCCCCGGTCAGGGTCGCGGTACCGCCGTTGGTGATCGATGCCGAGTCCCCAAAAAAGGCATCGGGCATCAAATCGTTGGCCCAGTTCCCCGCATAATTCCAATCGCCCGACCCACTGTTGATCCAAAGGCGGGGGCCTTGAGCCGCAGCTGGTAACACGGCAAGACCAAGCACGGTTCCAAGTACAAGAAGAACGCCAAGTACAGGCAGAATCCAGGAATGTATTCGCATCGCATGTACCTCTTACTAGAGAAGTCTTAACAATGAAGTCACCCTTTTCATGAATGGCCCAATCCGGGCACCCATCATCTCCTACGAAATGCCCTGCCGATTGCTAGAAGAACAAAGGCTATTCCCAACAGAATGCAGCATCCCGGTTCGGGTATCGCACCGACAAGCCGAGCCAGATATCCGTCCGCGGGAAATGGGAAGTTGTCCTTCCACTCGCCAAAATCAAAGAGATCGACAATCCCATCCAGGTTCAGATCCCCCTTGGACCGCCCCACGTTCATGCCAAAGAAGTTCGCGCGAATCAACTCGAAATCGTCCGAATCAACATCGCCATCTTCATCGACGTCGCCATCGAGCTTGCCTGGATCAACGAACGAACCGAGTCTCAAGAAGTCATAGGCAAATGTGTCCGCAACATTTGGATTGTCTGCGACGGGATCCACACGCAGACTATTGATCGTCAATCCCCAGATCGGACTGGTAGAATCAAAATCGAGTGTATAGGTATGAAACAAGCCGTCGGTCATCACTGGAAATTCGGTTGGAGTCCATGGCTGTTCGCCAATCACCCCATTCGTAAAGAACAAGAATATTTCCGTCCTTGAAGTGGGCGCCCCGATATCCATCTGTAGACTGAATTGAATACGACTGACTTCTCCAGGATCGTTGCCAATGATTATCCCCAAACCTCCCGGCGAATTGATCATGGGATCTGCAGCCGCGGGCGAGGAACCATCGCCCAATGATTCACCCGACATCGTGCCACCAGAGACGGTGGCATAGTTGATATAGGCCGTTGCCCACCCCTCGAAATCACCGTCCGTATTCCATTCCCACGTCGTTACGGGACTGAATACTTCTTCGCCGCTATCCACTGTACCAATGCCGATTGGATTGATAAGTTGACCGGATGCAATTGGAACCGCCAGGCAACTCGCCGCAAGAAGAACAGCTCCAATAAGAAGAAGAATACGACCCCCAACCAGATTTCCGCCGTGTGCTGGGTGCTGCATGAGACTTACTCCAGAAGAGGAAGAATAAAACGATTTTAGAACCCAGATGCGCGACGTATTCTAGTCTTCTCATGGCATAAATACAAGGATTTTTCACAAAATAAAAACGATGGGACTTGATTCTGGTAGAAATGAATGATCTTATGGTAGATTGGAGTAAGCAATTATTGAGGAAATCGAATCGATGACTGGTTTCTTGCGGTCTTTTGGTACCATCGTCGCAGTCCTTCTCGGAATGAGTTTCCTCCATGGCTGTGGTTCAGGTAGCCCATTCCAGATGGAGCCGGTCTCAGGCAAGGTCACCTATGTGGACGGCTCGCTCATTCAAGCCGACGAAATCCGCATCGTGTTTGAGCCGCAGGGTGTCGAGGCCGTTGGAAAGAACGCAGCTCGGGCCAGCCAGGGTCTAGTCCATATGGCCGATGGAACCTTCTCCAATCTGACCATGATCAAACCAGGCGACGGCGCGGTCGTCGGGCACCATAAAGTCGTGGTCCTTGCCTTGAAACAGGACGCGCGGGGCGTCGGGGAGCCGACCAATGCCGTTCCGGCCCGCTATCACACCGCGCGGAGCACGCCGCTGGAAGTGGATGTCACCAGCGGGGGTGAGAACCATTTTGAACTCAAAATCGAGAAGGGCCCGTGATGTTCACTCCGATCCCCCGGCGGATGGTAACGTTGTTCACGCCCGGCCATGGGAACAGTACTGCCTGATTTCAGTGGCAGGCTATTAGTGCTGCTTGATAAAGAATGGAGGTCGATATGCACGATCAGCCAATGCAGCTGCGATACCGCGGTTTCACTTTAGTTGAACTCCTGGTCGTCATCGCCATCATCGGTATTCTGGTGGCACTCCTCCTGCCGGCAGTCCAAGCGGCACGGGAATCCGCGCGGAGATCAGAATGCCAAAATCGAATCAAGCAACTCGGCCTGTCGCTCCAAAACTATCATTCGGCCCACGCGACGTTCCCACCGAGCGCCTATTTCGATCCATCCGCGGGCTCTCCGGAATGGAGCCGGATCCATTATCCGAACTGGGTGATCCTCGCCCTGCCATACATTGAGGAACAGGCCCTCTATGATTCGTTCGATTTCACGGTTCCGATCTCGCACGACGCCAACCGGATCCCCCGTGGCAAAATGTTGACGTCCATGCTCTGCCCGTCCGACCAGGGGTACGAAACACCCTTCTCTTTACCCAGCGAAGGGGAGAATTGGGCGCGGGGGAACTATGGTGCCAATGGCTGCCTTGGAGCCTACTCGACCACATGGGCAGGCCGTAGCGGCGCCGGGCCGGATGCCGAGATGTGGCAACATGAACTCACCGGCGGAGTCATGGGCGCGAATGTCTCCCGCTCCATTAGCCAAATCATCGATGGCACCAGCCAGACCATTCTGCTTGCCGAACTCCGGATTGGTCTGGACGCAAGCGATCGGCGCGGGACCTGGGCCTTGGGCGGGCCGGGATCAAGTAGCCTCTGGATGCACGGTTCCGACGACGCCATCGGGCCGAATTGCTGCCTGGGGTCGTCCGACAATATCATTGGATGCACCCAAATCATCCGCGCCGTCGGGATGGAGGAGCTGCAAAGGGAATGCTTCACCTGCTGCCAGAGCTGTACCAGCAGTACCCAGGCCGCCCCTCGAAGCAGGCACCCTGGCGGCGTCTTTGTCTGCCTCTGTGACGGTAGCGTCCGCTTCATCCTGGATACCATCGAGGCAGCAAGCCCCTGGCAGATTACGAATCCAGAGGACCTGGCCACCTGGCAGCGCCTCAACTCGGCCATCGATGGCCAAATCGTCGACGGTGATAAGTATTAAACCCACCCCTTGGAAGCTAGCAAAGGAAGTGCCGTCGAGGGCCCGTAATCCGCATGTGACTCCTAGGATGGCTCTCGAAGTCGGTATCCATGGGATCAGAGTCCCTCGACGGTTCGTGCGCCGCTTACAATGTCCGAGGATCAATGACCCTTGCGCCGCCACCGGTATCCAACCAATCCCAGTAGGCAGCTCGCCAAAAGCAGCATGCTCGTGGGTTCAGGAACCACCGATTCGCTGATCGCCTCGATGGCATTAATGTCGAGAACCTCCAAATCGTCTGGATTTTGAGCAACATTGAAATTCGCCAGGGCAAAGGCTTTGTCCCAGAGGTGACCGCCATGCCGGAGGAAACTCACGTTCCCGGCAGCATCGAGAACGAACAGTTCACTTCCCGTGGCCAAATAACCACCGGCCGTGTTGGGAATCTGGCGGATACTGAAGACAATCGTATCGTGATTCCCACCGCCTAAAGGATCGCGCTCGAACTCTTCGGGACTCCCGCTGGTGTCGCGGACCATCAGGGCATCGAGATTGACATTGTCGATGGGGATATCTAACAGTTTGGAGACTGCCCCGTAGATGGTGCTAAGAGCGATGTAGGGGCTGCCTGTGCCGTTCCAGACCGAGACGGCATCGCCGGCAAGAGCCGTGTTGAAACTGAGCATGTCCACGTCGAGCGAGTATTTATCCACATC
Organism: Pirellulales bacterium; assembly: GCA_016930815.1. Classification (GTDB taxonomy): domain Bacteria; phylum Planctomycetota; class Planctomycetia; order Pirellulales; family Lacipirellulaceae; genus JAFGFZ01. Next base: position 6,334 of record JAFGFZ010000415.1, read on the forward strand.
GGCAACGAATCCAGGCTCCGGTCCCCACAACTCGACACCGTCAATGTCTTTCGGCAGCGGGTCTCCATTCAACTCTGGCTGCTTTGCCCAAGACATCTGGGTATTCGCCGGGTTCGCTCCGCCAAAGACAGCCCATTCGAGTGATAACTCACCGGCTCCGCCAATGACATTGCCGTTCGCCAAGGTGATCGGTCCAGCTGAAGGCGCGGTTCCCATGACCACCGCGCCTCCAACAAAGCCCGTGTATGAATCGTCCACCGAGAAAATCAGGTGGGCGTCGTCGGTCAGCAACTGACTGAATAAATGGTCGCCGTGATTCGCGGTTGCATCGATCTGGCTTTCAATGTCGAATGCGAACCGCGTGCCGGAAAAATCAAGGCCATCGGCAGTGCCGCCGGAGCCGTCCCAAGCGACGATTTGCTCGGGATCGGGGATACCGCCCAAGCCCGCGGATGACAAATCGACGTCGTGGGAGTATTCCTTGCCCGGTACGATACCAACCGGCGCGACACCCGGACCAAACCCGGGAATTCCAGGCGCCAAGGCACCATAGGGGATGGTGGCGAATGTCGTGCTGCAGCAAAGTGCGGCAAGAACGCTAACCAGTAGCGGCAATCGTATGTTCCGTGTCACAATCATGAGTGAGTCCTTTGTCTGAATCTGGTGAACATTGGTCTGTCATATAAAACCTCGTCATGTCTTTCACCGAGCGCTCGGTTGTGCCGTCTCCGACGAACGCGGGAATCCTAAATGGACACCTGGAGGTGGTCAAGTTTCTCAAAGCAAGAAAACAGCGATCAATCATTGCCACGGCAAAGAGAAGTGTGACAAGATACATCACCTCACTTAAGAAAAATGTTCGCAAGTCGTTATTTACCAAGATATTTTAACGTCGTTGAGTTCATGAGAAATTCAAATGGGATTGATATTCCGATCAGGATAATTCCGATCGGAAAGTTCCGATCGCCCTTTTCATAAATTGGTCTTCATTACAAATGACGCAGTGTCCGTCCATCAATATATCGTCTGGTTGTATTGAGACCTCTTTATTGGTTATTCACTTGTAGAGGGCATCTATGGCAGTATTCCATCAGCTGAATCAGGAACGAATGGAGCTCATTTCGCAGTAACTCATATCAGGAAATCCGGTGCCGCTGTGTCGGAATATTCCTTATTGGCCATTAGGAAAATTTCCTAAGCACGAATCCAGAGACTAGGAATGTTGGCGCCATTGAATACGAGCTCTTCGGGAGTGTTATTCCTGTTATTCCTTGGTTTTCCGATATTTTGGATCTGCATCAGCCTCCCTTGCATTTCTGAAATGGCATCTGATTCAATCCAACCCCGCTGAATTCCGCATCTTGCTAGATTCAGCTTTTTGTTGGAAACCGCGTGCCTACAAGACAATAGATGGGTATCCTATAATTAGGAATCTGCCTGCCAGGAATGCGGAGTGGCATTTCCACCGAGTTTGGCCATTCCCAGGTGCAGCGGATACTCGATGATCATTGAGCACAGTTCCTAATTCGACTGTCTTAGATATAGGAATAACCATAACTCGTTGTTGATATGAATGTTGCGGAAAACCACAGAGGCCACAGAGAGCACA
>JAFGFZ010000416.1 GCA_016930815.1 Pirellulales bacterium
AACCCCGGAAATCGCCGAGAGTTTTCGAGTTTTTCAATAATTATATCAAGCGGAGGCCGCAGGCCTTCGCTTGATCAGGGTCTAGACCATTCGTGGCACAAACATCACTCGTATTGGAGAATCATGATGATCCATGGAAAACATCCGGTGCGTTTTGGATTCCTGATCCTGGCCATCGATATGGGGCTTCTTGCTGCGGATCCGCCTTCCGAGAACGCGAGTCGTGTACGAATGGTCGACTATACTCCAGCCATCATTCTCTTGGAGCAAGTGATCCAGGAGGAATTGAAACAGGGTGAGTTGCCTGGTGTTGCGATTGCGCTGGTCGACGATCAACAGACGGTGCTGGCCAGGGGATACGGAATGGCTGACAAGCGGCGGAATGTGGCGGCGACATCCCAATCCGTCTATCGGGCCGGATCGATTTCCAAACTATTCACGGCCATCGCCGCCATGCAATTGGTGGAACAGGGCAAGCTCGATATCGACAAACCGGTAACAACCTTCGATCCGGAGTTTCGGATTACCGTGCCTTTCCCCGACGCGGAACCCATTACCTTACGGCACCTGATGTGCCACCGGTCTGGATTGATCCGAGAATCGCCCGTAGGGAGTTATTTTGATCCATCTGAGCCGAGCATGACGGAGACCGTGGCCAGCATTGCCTCGTGTGTGCTGGTCCATCCTCCGAATACATGCACCAAGTATTCCAATGTCGGCCCCACGGTGACCGGCTGTGTGGTGGAACGCGCCGCGGGGATTCCCTTTGCGGAATACCAGCAACGCTATGTCCTTGGGCCGCTTGGCATGGAGGATTCTTCCTTTGTTCTCAACGCCAGGCTGCGGGAACGCTATGCCCCTGGTAATATGTGGGTGGCCGATGGCCATGGTGGATTCAAAGAAATCGAGGCACCCCATTTCAAATTGGGAACTCTCTCCGCCGGAAACCTCTACACAACAGCCGAGGATTTGGCGCGTTTCTTAAGCTGCCTCTTTGCCGATGGCCATGCGTCCGGCCAGCCTCTTCTCAAGCCGGAAACACTCCAAGCCATGTTCGCTCCTCAATCGGTCAGCGAAGATACCGGATATGGCCTGGGATTCTCGATTGGAACATTTTCTGGTCATAAGACGATCGGCCATTCAGGTGCCGTGTACGGCCATTCCGCATGGCTGCGGGCAATCCCAGAACACAAGATCGGCGTGGTCGTGTTGACCAACGAAGATCTCGTCAGCGGCATCACGGAAAAGATCGGGCAAATCGGATTGGAACGGATGCTCGAAGCAAAACTGGGCCAGATTCCACAGAAAAAGCCGCAGCCAATTCCTATCGAACCAGCGGCATTGGACCGGTTTACTGGTGATTATGAATCAGAAAGTTACTGGGCGCATCTCGAAGTTGACCAGGGGATCTTAATGGCGAATATTTCCGGGCAGCGATTGACATTGGAACCTATCGAGGCTGAGGCGTTTCTTGCCGATGGGCGCTTTTGTTACCGGGAATCCTGCACATTCCAGTGCAACGATTCGGCCGAGGTAACCGGTTTCCAGCTATTGTCACAGAAGTTCACGCGTGTCGATCCCAACAAGGTGGTTGACGTGCCCGAGGCATGGCACCAGTTCCTCGGTAGCTATGGGCCGGAATTCATCCCATTGGTTGTTCGCATCCAACATGGTCATCTGTATGCCATGACCGAGAATATGGTGGATTACCGGCTTACGCCACTGAACCGAACGGTTTTCAAAATGCCGCCAGGAATGTACGTTGATGAGCAACTGGTCTTCCAGATTGGCCCGGATGGGAAGGTCCATAGCGCGATCCTGGCCAACATGACACTTCCACGGCGTCCCAATTGAGAGAGGAGCATCCGCTTGTCGAGCCTCTATGCCGCCACATCCTCGTCCTCGTGGGATACCTGGTTCCAAGGATTGCGGCCGCTGATTTCACCGGAAGATGCCTGGTTCCTATGGGCCGTGATTTTAGTCGGTGTGGCAACGAGCATCTATCTGGAACAGACCTACCGGTGGGCGGCCAGAATCAGCGGTCCGGTGCTTGCCCTGGTTGCGGCCATGGTCCTATCCAATCTGAAGATCATGCCGACCGAGTCGGACGCCTACGGATTGGTTGACCACTACCTGGTTCCTCTGGCAATTCCCCTGTTACTATTTCGGGCGAACATCTTCCGGATCGTCAAGACCACCGGTTCCATGTTCGCGGCGTTCCACCTGGCTGCACTCGGCACGATTCTGGGCGCCTTTGGAGCGGCATTTCTGTTTCATGGCCGGATTGAAAGCGTGCCTGAAATCGCGGGGATCATGACCGGCAGCTACACTGGCGGCGCGGTCAATTTCTTCGCGATCAAGGAATCGTTTGCGGTAAGCGAGGATCTGACGAATCCGCTGCTGGTTGCCGACAATGTCATCATGGCCGGGATGTTTGCCATCTGTCTGGTGATATCCAATCTGAAATTCTTCCGGCACCATTTCCCGCACCCGCATTCGCTGGACGCTGACCAAGAGGGAAACCAGTTGCTGGCAGCCAAACATTGGAAAGCCAAGGAGATTTCACTGTTGGATATCACGGCCTCGTTTGCAATCGCCATCGTGATTGCCGCCCTGTCCAACGCGGCTGCGGGGATCGTCCAGAAGATGCACTGGTCGCCGTTTCTGGTCGCCATTTTCGGCAACCAGTACGTGATGATCACTTTTCTTTCCGTAGCCGCAGCCACGCTATGCCATCGGTGGATGGAAAAGATCCATGGTGGTGATGAGATGGGTGCTTTTCTGCTCTATATCTTCTTCTTCGTAATCGGTTTGCCCGCGGATCTTTTTGCGGTCATCAAAAACGTCCCCCTGCTTTTCGCCTTTTGTGTGATCATGGCACTGATCAATCTAGTGGTTACCCTCGGGGCCGGTAAGCTGCTCCGGTTGAACCTGGAAGAACTTTTACTCTGCGTCAATGCGACATTGGGTGGGCCGCCGTCGGCGGCGGCGATGGCCATTGCCAAGGGATGGCCCAAACTCGTGTTACCCGCGCTCCTGATTGGGATCTGGGGTTACGCAATTGGTACTTTCCTCGGTGTGACTGTGGGCAGGATTCTCATGGGATGGCTGTAATTCAAGATCGACCGCACAGCGGAATCCGATCGTTGCTGAGCGGTCAAGGCCGGGCCAGGTGAGAATGTACTTCGCTGCAAAATCGACGCGGCGCGGGCCGCCATCGGCGTACCATGCGGAACCTTCGGCCCGATAATCGCAGCCCCCCTTGAGCATACAGAATCGGGTTCGACCATCCGTGTGCACACTTTCAGTCCAGTTCCAAACTTTTCGGCTTCCTGATTCGAAGACGCCCCCCTCGCCAGCATGCTGCCATTCCCATTCGCTTGGCAAACGTCTGCCGTAGAACGTTGCATAGGCGCGGGCGTCCGCCAAATCAACATACACGACAGGCTGATCCCCGGTACCCTCCGGCGGCCGGTCGTTGATCCAGTGCTTGATAAAGTTCTCACGGTGGATCGGCAAGTAACCACTTGCATCCAGGAATTGCTCGAATTGCCGATTGGTCACCGGGCAAATGTCAATTGCATACGGCTTCAAATGGATTTCAGCCTTATATGTTTGCGAGGTGTGGATATCAGGATGGTAGTGATTGACCATCGGGGCATAGTCATAGAATCCACATTCCCGAAGACGGTATTGGACCTGCAACTGAAGATCACCACCGCGAAGAGCCCGCATGCCATCGGGGACTTTCTTTTCAGATGTGTGAACGCATGGGGTGATACGCCGAATTGTGGGCTGATCGCGGTGGGACGGCCGCTTCTTTTGATGGAGCCGGCGCTGGTGATCCAACAGTCGCTGCAGACTCCCGGTAATCGCCGTTTCGTCAAGCAGAGCAATCGCACCCATGCCTCGAGGCTCCAGCCGGCTAGACACGGATATCGTTTCTCCTGCATGCTGGGGCTTCAGTTCCAGCCCACGGATCAGGTCGAACCATCTTCCTGCGGGTCGAGATGCAACTCGCAGTAGCACACCGTCGATCGTTTCATCGCTCCGATTGATCAGCGTCCAGAGTGTCCCTTCGGGCCGGGTCCACGACGAGGCGTATATCTGGGGGTGTTCGGTTGCCACCAGCGGGGTCCATTCAGCCTGGGAAAACCAATGGGCGAATTCGGCCTGCACAGCCCGCACACTATGTAGAAGAAACTGATCGCGGGGGTTCCACGCATTGAAGGAACCAAAGATGTTTTCCCACACCAAGATCCCGGCACCGTTCATCCAGGCGGAATGTAATTCTCCGGAATGATCGGTATCCCAACGGCGGATAAGATGCATCATATGCCGCGGTTCGAACCATTTGTTGCGGAGAATGCCGGGTGCGGCACTGTCTTGGAACCATTGGGCCCACGAGAAATGGTGCGTTGCCACGAAATCCAGTGGTAACTCCAATTCCGACTCGAGTGCGGTACCGGGCCGGCGGATATCCAGACGGGTCAGGAGTGCTTCTGGGCCATGCTTCCACGTATCCAGAAATATCCCGTCGGCATCGACCTCGCAAGTAAAATCGACTAATCGTTGCAGATTATCCGAGTTGGAAATACCATCGGCCGTATCCCACGGATTGTAACAAACAAACAAACGAATGTTGCGGCCATGGAGTCTATTTGCCAGTTGACGCAGTCCATCGAGACCGCCGGGCATATTCCGATACATATCGAATTGGTTTTTTGGGTCGAATCCAAGGTTGGGGTAACCGTGCCAAATAACCAGGCTGTCGATTGGGCCGAATTCCCCTTCAATGGCATCGAGAAACGAATCGAGCCGATAGGAACAGGTCGCTGGATCGAAGAGGCGCTCATCCCACAGCATGGCGAAATAGCTACAGAAGACACTGGATGTCCAGGCGAACTCCGGCTGGCTGTAAAACTGTCCGCGATATTGGAGTGCTTGCAACGCGTCCGCGCGCCAGCGGTGCAAATGCTCACGCCAATCATTCCATTGGTCGCGGTGATCCGGCGCGGGAATCAAGGCGGGGATATCCAATCCAGTCAATTTGTTCGGATGGGCCGGTTCATCGGGGACGGCTGCGTGACACCACGAAAGACAAAGGCACAGGACCCCTCCAGCGATCCATTCCCGCGAGTTTCTCATTCACCCCTCATCGGAGACCACATCGTCCCCGCTCATGGATCCCAACGCACGCCAGGAGTTCATGGAGATGGAATCACTGATAAAACGCACGGAACCATCGCCCATCTGGACATTCACACCCCCGGAATGCAGGCTGCGAGCACTGACGACCGCATCGCCGCCGTTACTGACACAGGGTCCAGGATAATCTGGCATGGAACCTTGGCAAAGCATCTCGTCGACACCCGCATTGGGCGTGTTGGATGTCATGTAGACAGCCGCGCCTGGGTGATTGTTGATGACATCTCCATGAATATCATAGTCGTCATCGGCATAGGCCATGACAATCTCGGACATGAACATCGTTTTGCTTAGACCGTCGGTGATTTTTCGAAATTGTGTTGGCGGATGCTTTCCGTCCGGGAAATCTCCGAACGGGGACGGAATGTAGCCGGTCCCGCCTATGACGCGATCCTGATAAAAATTGACGTTACCGAAATTCACGACGTAATTCCCGCGAACGCGCGTGTATTGGTCACCTTCCCACATTGCCGGTCCGCGGTCCGTGGGGCAAAAATACATGGCAATCTGTTTCGTGACAGCGGGCCGATTCTCAATGTGCCAAAAAGGAATGCTGGGATCGTAAAGATTCGCCAAATTCTCCTCCTCTAGATATGGCCATAATGCAATGACGAACGTTTTTCGATCTTTCGCATTCGTGCTCGTCCCACCATCCGAGATCGTTCCATAGGGAATGGTTTTCAATGCACCATGATAGTTATGGATTGCCAAACCCCACTGCTTCAGGTTGTTGCTACACTGCATCCGCCGGGCCGCTTCGCGTGCCGCCTGAATCGCCGGTAACAAGAGAGCCACCAAGATCCCAATGATCGCGATCACTACCAGAAGTTCAACCAGTGTGAAACCAGAATGAAATGGAAGAGACTCGGAATTTTTCTGGCGAGAGATAACAGGCAGGCTTTCCACCATGGACTTGGCCTCCCAACCGCTCGGATAATCAAATGAACTTTTATGGGATTTGAGGTTTGAGTATATATCCCTTGCATCCAACATGTCAAGAAAGCGTGTCATCCATGGACGGTATTATAGAACCAATAGAAGCCCGGCTTTTTAAAAAAGCCGGGCTTCTTCACTGATGTAATTATCAAACTAGAACGTAAAGATGAAATCAAAGGCCGCTGAAAACTGGTCATCGGAAGTATTGTCTGCGAATGGCAACGTTGCTCCCGGATTGGTCGCATCAAACCAGTCGGCACGAATTTCCGGCCGGATGATCAGGTTGGGATTGGGCCTGTAATTGAGGCCGGCTGTCAGGGCATAGTAGTCGCCGGGGTCATCGTAATTATTGACAACATGCCCATCTTCCGCATTGAACCATTCGAAACGAAAACCGAGTTCCCAGCAATTGTTGATTTCATAGAATAAATATTGATTGATCCCATAGGCATGGACGTTTTCCCCTTGATTCGTACTATTTGTGGCAGCTGCAAAATCACTCTGGAAGACGTATTCCCATGCATCGGTGAGTTGATACTCGAACACAATACTGTGCATGTAAAGGTCACCTTGGCCGCGGTTTCCCCCAACACCCATATCTCCGGCAGTCAGGGCATAGGTGAGAACCGCATTCTCCCATCGGGCCAAGCTGATTCCACCGAGGAACATATGGGCATCAGTTGGATTTTCCCAGCCGGTATCCCACCCGGCAACATATCCACCATAAAACATTGTTTCTTCATTCCAGGCCCATTCCACAAGCGCGCCAGTATGCGTGAATGGCTCAGCGTAGTTCATGGTATAGGCATGGGAATAGAAGAAATTTTTCGGAGCTTGAACTGCTTCGTAGCCAATGATCGTATAGAAACGGCCGAGTTTGACCGTCACATCGTTATAAGCGACTTCGAGATAGAGCTGTGGAATCGCCGAGCCGTAGGTATGCTCCGGAATAGTGACGCCACCACTATTCCAACCGAAGTCCCAGCCACCATCGCCGAATGCTTGCGTATCGGGGCCATCGGTTCCAAAGACGTAATCAAGATGCACGCCCCAATCCCAGCCATAACCGCCGGTATTGGCTTTCCGTTCTGCGAAGAACCAGAGCTGGTTCATCAAGAGTTCGTTCGTGCTGGGGAACGCAAGCGGCCCGTTAAGAAATGCGCCATCAGAGTTCGTTGTTACTCCAGCCTCCACCCAGCCGCCAAAGGACCAAGCTCGATGATCACTATGGAACAGTGTCCACGGATCTCCGTAATTATTGCAGGGGAAACGCCATCCAAAGCACGGATTCCCATCCGTTTCAACCATGCGCTGAACATCATCAGCCCTAGCAAGGGTGGTCAGACACAACAAACCCAGACTAATACCACTCAGTATACGAGACATGCCATTCCACTCCAGAAAATAGGGGGACCATATTTTGACTGTTATGGTGCACTCTTCGTCATCGGCTACCTACCTGGAGCAGTTCAATCGGTAACGATCCACATCTGAGAATCTCAGGCAAAATGGTCTCTTCGTTGAGAAGATATGCAGCTTATACAGAATTTACATGACGCAAGGTGATCCGGCCCAGCCAAAACGCCATTCATCGCCAGAGGAAACGCGTGGGACCGCACGGTTCGATCGTAATGATCGGCATCAATTGCCAAATCGATAAACTGGCCCAGATCCCGGGGATGCGCGGACGGCCGGGATCTGGGGAGATCAGTTTTGCGAACGGAACTTACTTCGAATTCTTCTTTTCAAAGTTGAAGTAATCCAGGCCGAACATATACGATTGGATGGCCTTTTCATTGGCCCCGAGAATCTCGATAGTCACAATGTGCTTGTCCTCGGCGAGATCGTGGGATCCGAGCGGGATCGGTTCAGTCGGTTCGACGGTCGGATGGTAGAGGTCCAGCGGCTCGCCGATTTTCTTGCCATCGAGATAGAGTTGGACAATTCCATAATCGGGGGCTTTTGTGAATACGGCACTTAGCACGTATTCTCCGTCGGATGGCACGGGTAATGTGATGTTCAGCTTGTCGCCCGGCTGGGCGTCGGTCCACCAAAGATGATCGCCATCTCTCCACTTTTCCTTGCCAAACGGCCCTAAATCCTGCGTCTGGACAGTGCCCTTAGGGCGGCCAACGACTTCGAATCCGCCACAGACCATTGGCGGGGATACATAGTAATCGTGGCGTTGTTCCATGGGCACTTCATCAAAAGGATCCACGCCATCACCCGAGAGATACCAGCAGGTTGTCACAGCATAGAGCGTCCCCTTTTCTTGGTTGGTATAGTACTTTTCAATGCAGCCCTCGAATGATTTTTGGAAAGGGATTGCGTCTGCCACATGCCAACGGAATACGGATTGATGACCGGCGTTGTTTTCGTCCATGGTCTGGCAATGGAACGGCCGTTGGAATAAATGATGATCGCACCACGCATAACCGAAATAGTCTTCGCTACCGGTTCCAAACGTGGAGGGCATCTTCTCGCCGTCGACGAAAAATTTCTCGTCGCCCTCACCCCACCAACCGCCAAGTGGATTCCAGACATGCAGCATGACGCCGCAGAAACGGCCGCGGCCTTGCGCCCGGAGCATAACCCAGTCGGGCCAGCGGTCCTCGGGCAACGGAAAAACATCGCGATGCCACTTGGCATGAAAATAGCCCAGTCCTTCGAATGGCCGATCTAGTGCCGCATGGGAGATTTGGAATTCAATTTCGTGATCAATCATGTCGTCGTTGATGAGCTCAACCTTGGCCTTTTTCCCGAATGGCATATACCAGTAGGCGTAGCCTCCTTCCTCCTCGGTGATCCCGGTAACGAACGACTTATAAAAATTGATTCCTGGTGCCGTACCGAAGAAATCACCCAACGGGCACCAAACGGCCGGTTTCTTCTGGTCATCCCAAGTAATTTTCAAAACCAAACCCCGCGCAGCGGCCATTTCCTGTTCGCGAGTACCCCGTGAAGACGAAACGCGGATCGCCGTGATCGCCCGGGGACCCGCCAAGTCAAGAACTGTCTCAGTATCACCGGAACGGACCTGGACGAACCGGTATTCCGTTGCCTGATCCGAGGCATCTCGTGCGGGTGGTTGGCCGAGCCGATTTGCGTAGAAGTCATTGAGTTTCTTTAAAGCATCCGAATTTTGTTCAACCAATTCCTTGCTAAATGTGGGGACCCTAGTCCCCTCTGGAAATGTTGTGTAGACAAATTGATAGTAGGCCCCCCAATCCTTTTCAGCGACGATCTTACACGATTTTTGGTAAGGGATGGGCAGGTAGAGATTGAATCCCTTGCAACCATCCTCATCCAGGTTGTAGGAGAGTTTGGGGTAATGGAACGGGGCATGTTTCCCATCAAAGTAGTGGGCAAACGGCATATCCACGGCAGGCATTTCCTGGCCATCCAGGAAGATCTTCACTCGTCCTGTTTGGGCTAGCGCCGACCAGGTTCTCCAAATACAGCCCGGCCCTTCCATTTCCGCCATGACGCTGTACTCGCCTTCAGTGCGAATGATCCCGTGCCCGTCGCCGTTGGCATCCCATGCGATATACTTGCCCGTTGTGGAATCATACCGGCTTCGCCTATCCCAACTGGAACATTGTTTGCAGGTTTCACCTTCGGCCGGCAACACGGCCAGGTACGCCATGTCCATGTATCGATTCAGGAGATCTTGATAGCCGAGTATCTCTTTCGAGTCGGCCGGGAAAGCAATGGATGGCAGCAACATCACTGCAATCAAGAATCCAAACCAGATTACCGTTCGTTTCATCGGTGTTCTCCTTCAGCGTGTGAGGACTGGAACGTTGGACGTTGGATGGATGAGAACTATTGAAATGATCTTGTTCCTAGGTGTCAACAAGTAAATGACTCGATGGCACACCGGATTAATAGGGAAATCTTATAGAAATACGTATTGTTATCCTGGACGACCATTGATTCAATAGATCCAAGGAACTTTTCCGGTGGAATGAAGCCGCCACATGGAACGAATGGGGCACGCATATGGAAGGTCGATAGAAATGCATGTCATGCAGAGTTCGCCCGGAGCGAAGACGGTGATTGATGGAAAAGAAGTCGATTATTTCTGTGGCTGCGGCTACTATGACTTCCATGGCCATCCAGAGATCATCGATGCGGCATGCCAGGCAACCCGTTTATTCGGCATGGGTAGTGCCACATCGCGTTCGGGGTACGGTGACAATCCGGTGTTGCTCGAGGTGGAATGCAATGCCGCCAAATTTTTTGCCTCCGAGAGCGCGCTCTATTACGTATCGGGGTATTTGGGAAACGCCATTCTTTTGCAAGGTCTGAGGGATGACTATGACATCATCTTCTACGACCAGGAATCACATTTCTCGGTCCGGGACGGCATTGCCGTGTCTGGAAAAACGGCGATCCCATTTTCCCATAAAGACGCGGACGATTTGAAAAAACAAATGGCCCTGCATCTGAAGCCATCGCAACGGCCGCTTCTTATTTGTGATGGAATCTTTCCCATATCGGGAGAAATTTCACCGGTTGACGATTATCTTGACGTCCTGGCCCCATATGATGCGTTTACGATCTGTGTCGATGATGCCCACGCGACAGGTGTCATTGGAGAAAAGGGGCGAGGCACGTACGAATACCTCGGCTTGACAGGCCCGCATTTATATAGTTCGGGCACCTTGAGTAAAGCGCTGGGTGGCTATGGGGGTATCATTGCCGGGAAGACGCAATGGATCGAACGTCTGAAAAGCAACTCGATCATTCCTTTTGCTGCCAGCCCGCCTCCGACGCCGGCCGCTGCGGCTTCGGCCAAGGGCTTGGAAATCCTGCATGCGAATCCACAACTTCGAAAAAAACTTTGGGACAATGTCCATTACGTGAAGGGCAAATTACGAGCTCTTGGCTTGGATATGAAGGATACGCCAGTCCCGATCATCTGCCTGTCATCCGCCAAAATCAATATCGAACAACTTCCCGCCAGGTTACTTGATCGAGGAATCGCCGTTTCCCGGTTCTACTCTGGGGGGCAGTCCTATTCGAGCGTCCCGAAGGGTGGGGCCGTGCGAATTGCCATTTTTTCAAGCCACACCACGGAACAATTGGATCGGCTCGCTTTTGAGATTGGGAATCTGATGTGAGGGAACCAGGATCAGCCTGCTATGCACCCACGCGTTGAACAGCTGCCAGCACCGGCGCCGGACTACCACCGATTCCTTCAGGTACTTCGCCGGGAAATCCCGGATCGCGTCCCGATGGTTGAGTTGGCCGTCCATCCGGAAGTGGTTCGGGTCTTGCTGGGCGAACCGGACTCGATCCCCGGAAATCGACGGCAGGATCTGCGGACCATGGCCGAGCGGAATGTCCGGGCCCATTACCGGCTAGGTTACGATGTCGTGAAGGTCTCGGCTGTCATACCATGGGCTGTCCACCGCTTGGCCGGGCATGACGCGTCGGCCCTGAGTCTGGGTAGCGAGGCCCGCCAGTGGACCGATGAGAAGCGCGGACCGATCAGCAATTGGGAAGACTTCGAAGCGTTCGACTGGCCTGGCCCCCAGGACATCGATTGGGAACCGGTCGAGACGGCCGCCCGTCACCTTCCATCCGGCATGGCGCTGGTCGGCTTCTCGGGCGGTATCCTGGAATTTTCAATGGACCTGGTCGGCATGGAGGCTTTGATGATCGCCACGTTGAGCAATCCGCAATTCGTGTCGGCGGTGATCGACCATGTGGGCCGCGTTGTCTGTGGTGTCTTCGAAACGTACTGCCAAATGGATTCTGTTTGCGCTCTCTGGCTGGGTGACGACTTGGGCCACAAACATGGGCTACTCGTTTCCCCTGCTTTTCTTAACGAGTCGATCGTTCCCTGGTACAAACGGCTCGCCAAGATAGCGCATGATCACGGTCGTCCTTTTTTGATGCACACGTGCGGAATGACAGAATCGATGATGCCGGTGCTTATCGAGGAGGTTGGTATCGACGCGAAGCACAGTTTCGAGGACAGCATTCAGCCGGTCGAGTCATTTATGGACATGTGGGGCGACCGAGTTGCTGTCCTTGGTGGGGTGGATGTCCATCTCCTTTCGGTTGGCAGCCCGGCCGCAATTCGGGCTCGCACCCTGGAGATTCTCGAATATGCCGCCCCGCGCGGCGGCTATGCATGTGGGTCCGGGAACAGTATTCCCAATTACGTTTCTGCCGAAAACTACCTGACACTGATTGAAACGATTGCCGAGTTCAACGGGCAGGGGTGATTTTCTTAGTCAATCAAGTGCAATCGCCTGGACCATTGGCCGATGGAATATCTCGCTTGATCCTCCCATGGGCCACTAG
>JAFGFZ010000417.1 GCA_016930815.1 Pirellulales bacterium
ATTTGTGTGTCCTCGTGCCATTCATTGAACGAATTCACCAAGATCAGTTCATTGATATCGATGTCGGTATGCGGCAGTACCGCGTCTTCCAGCATGGCGATCATCCCCGAGCCGGGCGTTCCGGTGCCCGTTTCGTCCAAATATCGAGCGGCAGGCAGATGTCCCGTCCGCACGCCCTTGTCGTTGAAACCCGGTGTAAGGCATGGGACGAAATCGATTCCTGCATTGTTGGCAATCGTTTGGGCGGAATTGTAGATCTGCTCCAGATAGTCAATTCTTGATTGATTCACCACGCCATCATTAAAGACCTGTCCGTAGACGTCGAAACCGGTAATTGCGTCCAGATTCGATTCACCGCCAGCCACCGTGCGAAAGAGGTGATCCCCAATGATGTACGGATCGTACCCGTACTGTGTCTGCATCGTCTCACGTAAATCGGTCAATGCCGCCGCGCCTGCGGCATCATCGAAGAAGACGCGGCTGAGGTACATTATCACGACCGGTCGGCCGTCGATCCGCATGTAGTTGGGATCGTTGAAGATGTTGTCTGCAAGATGCTGGAAATCGGGTATTAGATTGGAATAGTTGGGCGAATCGAAATTCCCTAGGCGTCCCGCCGATTCATAGTGGATCGTATAGGTGAGTTCTGAAGCCCGCGGATGCGTGAGGATGTGGTTCCGGATGGTGACATCCGTGTACCGATTTGGGCCCCACCAACTGAGCGACCACATCGAAATATTTCCCAGATGACTTTGATCCATGTGTGCTGAGATTACATTCGCATCGCGACTACTGTACTGATCACCAACCGCGGGTAATTGGTCGTCGGGAGCCGTATGCGCCCTCAAGGTCTGGTCAAAGGTATGCCCGCCTTGACTTGCCCCCCACCAAGGGTAGTAGTAAACACCCACGGTGGGAGCAGCCATAGAACGGCTTACCAGTCCGAGTAACACAGCCACGATCAGTGCCCATTGTGAGCATCGATTCATAAGTTTTCCTATAACTCTTGCTATTGCCTCAATCTCCCATGCTGCTTCCTTGTCAAACAGGCCCCCTATCAGACCAATATGCCAGTATTGGTATAGCTGTCAAGCAATTGGTATCATTTTCCAAAGGGGGCAAGAAAAGGCACGTTGAGCACTTTGAGGGTTAAGTTGCTGACTAATCTCAGAGTGGCTGGAGTCTTCGCCGACGCTCCGAATTGATACTGTCCAGAACTTTAGCTGGTCGTTTGATCAAGCAGCGGACACGGCCTCAGGCCTGTTAGTGGAGACGGTGCGCCTCGGTCGGGAATGGTTGGTTGGTGGTGGCCGCAACCGGGCCACAGGTTAGCAACGCCTTCTAATAAAAAGTCCGCCCAGTCCCAGACCCAGCAAAAGCAAAGTACTAGGTTCCGGAATTGCGGTAATGGTAGTAACCTTTTCATCGCCTTCACCAGTAACCTGAATGTCAATATTTCCGAGAACGCCATTACCGCATATTGATCCATTCGCGACATATGCGTTAATGACACTTGTGTAATCACCGGGAAGGAGAACTTGACCGGTTCCAGTGATGTCAAGAATCGAGCCATTCTTCATCGAGCTCATCCCATCACCGTGTAATTGGAACAAATCGAGGACACCGCCGTCATTGACATTGACAAATCCAACTCCACCATTCCAGCCAAGACCGAGCATTTGCCCGACGTAGATAGCCCCGCCATTGATATTCACGATACCGGTTGCTCCGGCTTGATGCCCAACCCAGAGATGCTGACCAAAGTCCACAACTCCACCCGTTTCAACAGTCAATGTACCTGTCACAGCGCCGTTGTTTCCGACAGCCGACCATATCACTCCCGTTGCAAGTTGTCCGCCGTTGGCAACAACCAGGTTACCGGATTCGTCAACACCGGTCATCAGCTGATAAACTTCCGCCGCAGTAGACAGAGTACACGTTGCTCCGCCCCAGTTCATTCGGGCAACATCGTCAGCATCCGGTGGTGCCACATTATTGAGACCGAGTGTCTGGTTTTGCCATTGTGAATCCTCCCAGTTGCCATTGCCCATAAAACGCATGACATCGGCCGAAGTCATGCTCGCCATCACAAGGGTAGCCACGATACCTACGACACTTGTTTTTCTCATTAGCATCTTTCACCCTTTCAAGATCTTCACCCAAGAGGTTGCTCTAATCGCCAATACCACCTTGACTGCCAATGCTTCCCAATATACTAATATTGTTCTTAATATCAATATTAATAATTGGGGAATAATTCCGCAGTCTCGTGCGTCTCTATAATGTGTGGGGGTAGCATATCACGAATTTTTCAGCGAACCTTTTACCACATCCAAGCGTCTATCCGGAGTGGCTTCTTTTAGCCGTCGATTCGGTAACCAATCCATAGATGGTCATGAAAAAGGAATCGATACGGTGATTTTGATACAAACAACGGCGACCTGCAGACCAGCCTGCGAAGTGCCATGCACTATTTGGCGAGTGGCATATACACGGCCAGCATATCCTTTGCGCCTGTGATACTCGATCGATTTCCCTGTGGGATCATCGAACCCGGTGTCACAAGGCATCGGGTTTTTTGTTTGGATTCATAAGGAGTAAGATCGCTGCGTCAAGATAGAACTTGCGCTAAGAACTGGCTTGTTTTGATTCAGGATGTGGGAGAGTCTGGCAATCCGCCGGCGTCGGGACCCGGAGCGACCAACCTGCCATCCATGGCATGTCGGTGCCCGTGGTTCGAATCCAGCCGTCCTGATTAGTTGCTTTTTCACGGTATTTGAGTGTTCTTGGCAGCAGCACCACTTCCTTCGTAACGAAGAGGACCGGGTTCGACTCCCGGACGGACCTCTGAATGACATGTGCCCATGTGGTAGCGGCAAGTGCTTCAAGAAGTGCTGCATGAAATCCGGCCACTTTTGATGGCATCAATCGTGACCACTACTTTTAGAGGAAAGGAATAAATAATTCGCCCACTCTGCGGAGTGGGCACCATGACGCTGGAGCCAGATGGCACGGCGGCTATTTCATGAGTAGCAAGAAGTGGGTTCGACTCCGGGCACCGATCGGCATGGATGCCGGATTGGTCGTGCGTCACTGACTGTCCGACTGCCGGTTCAGACTACATCAAATCTACTGATAACCTATGTCTGAACCACCCTTCGTCGGATAGTTAATCGAATAGGACCGACTGCCGAGTCGGAGTACATGCATAGGGAGCCGGAGGTGTGGGTTCGAGTCCCACCGGCGCGGTCCGCAAGGGCAGCGACGAAGCTCAATTGGCTGAGCACCGTCGTTACTCTGATTCAAACACTTCGTCGGTCTTTTTATTGAGGGAATCTGATCCGACTGCCGGTGTGGAGTACATCATCACAAACCATGTCTCTGGCCAAACCTTCGTCGGATCTTATTTCGGAAGGAGGAAACCATGGCCAATAGCGCACTTTTTTCAAGTATCAAGAGTCTGCTTCAGCGAAGCGACACCAGCAACGAAGCGGGTGGCCGGGCGTATAAGCTGACGCCCAAACATGCCCTCGCCCAGCTGGCGGCGACCGGTTGCTTCAACGGTGTCTACTACACGAGTGCCGAGGGCCAACTCGACACGCTGCGAACGTTGATTGACCAGGTTGATGATAATGTCTACCTGGCCAAGCTGGCGTTTTATGCTCGGGAGCGGGCCTTCATGAAGGACATGCCGGCCGCACTGCTCTGCGTCCTATCGAAGCGTGACACGGCACTGATGCATCGCGTCTTTGATCGGATTGTCGACAACGGTCGCGTTCTCCGCACCCTGTTCCAGATGATCCGGTCAGGCCGGTTTGGTCGCGCCAGCCTGTCCTCATCCCTGCAACGGGCGTTTCAACGATGGCTGAACGAGGCATCGGTTACCAAACTGCTGTCGGCATCGATCGGTAGCGATCCGAGCCTTCGCGACGTCCTGCGTATGGCACGCCCAACGCCGAAGGACAATGCGCGACGCGCGCTGTTCGGCTGGCTGACGGACAAGGAGGTCGACAAGTGGGCACCGGCGGTTGAGACCGACCTGCCAGCGCATGTCCAGGCCCTGATCGCGTATCGCCAGGCGGACTCCGCCGAGGCACAGGCCCTGATCCTAGGTGACCTGCCGATCCGCTGGGATCTGCTGGCCGACGCGGCCCTGTCGCCGCTTGTCTGGAAGGCGATCGCCCGCCAGATGGGCCCGCAGGCATTGCGGATGAACCTCAACACGCTGCTGCGTCACGAGGTTTTCGCAATGGGTAATGGCAAGGTTGACAACGAGATGATCGATTACGTTGCGGGCCGCATTGCGGATCCGGATGAGATCCATCGTTCGCGTCAGTTCCCGTACCAGTACCTGACCGCCTACCTGAATTCATCGGACGATGTTCCGCAAAAGATCAAGGCTGCGCTGCACAAGGCAGCCGAGGTTGCCTGCGGGAACATCCCGGAGCTGCCGGGTCCGGTCCTGATCGGCCTCGACACTTCGGGCTCGATGAGTTGTTCTGTCACGGGTCACCGAGGTCGTGGCGCGACGAGCAAAATGCGTTGTGTCGATGTCGCGGCCCTGTTCGCGGCAGCGATCCTCCGCCGGAACCCGGATAGCATCGTCATCCCGTTTGACACGCAGGCCTATGACGCACGAGTCGATCCGCAGGACTCGATTTTGAGCCTGTCGGAGCGACTGGCCAAATTCGGCGGTGGTGGCACCGACTGCTCCCTGCCGCTCCATGAGGCCAACACGCGTTACTGCAAGCGGCCGTTTGCAGGTGCGGTCCTGGTCAGTGACATGGAGGGCTGGATCTACGGTGGCCATCCGTTTGCACATGGTCGTCATGGTGCGACGGGCGTCGTGGACGAGTGGCACGCGTTCGTCAAGAACCAACGGCTACTCGGTGTCCAGAATCCAAAGCTGATCTCCATCAACCTGCAGGCCTACACGACGGTCCAGGCACCGGAACGTGATGACGTTCTGAATATCGGCGGATTCAGTGACGCCGTGTTCAATACTGTGGCATCGTTCCTTGAGGACGATACGGACCGGTTTGTCCGAGAGGTCGAATCGGTCGAACTATAAACGAAGTGCCCCTGGCTCGTGCAAATGGGCCGGGGGTGTTTTTTTCTATTGTGTCTTTGCAATTCTCCTGTGGGCATTTTTTCATCAGTCCGGTGAACCTGTGTTCAAAATGAATATCCTTTATTACCATACCACAAGTCGATGTTCCCCCAACTTCACAAGGCTAAAACGATTGCCGACAGGCTTCGAGCCGCTGGTGCGACCCACTGCCAGCTGGTCGGCGGTTGTGTGCGCGATCATTTATTGGGAAAAATGCCCAAGGATATCGATATTGAGGTTTTTGGCCTTCGATATGACCAGATCGCGGATGCCCTGAATCACGATTTCCGCGTGGATGTGGTTGGCCAGAGCTTTGGGGTCATCAAAATCGACAATGAAATCGATATCAGCCTGCCACGGAGCGAATCAAAGTGTGGTGTTGGCCACACTGGGTTTATGGTCACAGTCGACCCGATGATGACGCCCCGTGACGCCGCCGCCCGTCGTGATTTTACGATCAATTCGCTGGCGATGGATTTTGATGGCCAGATTTTTGATTTTTTCGGCGGTCAGGAGGATTTGAATCGCAAGATTCTACGGGCCACAACGGCGGCATTCCAAGAAGATCCACTCCGCGTTCTTCGCGGAATGCAGTTCGCCGCGCGGTTTGGTTTCCAAATGGAA
>JAFGFZ010000056.1 GCA_016930815.1 Pirellulales bacterium
CGGATCCGCCTCGTAGGTTATCTATTTTACCTGAATAAGTAGAACCAGTTTCAAAAGTCAAATGGTGAACCTGGCGATGACGTATTTCTCGGCTATTTCAGTATATTCAGTCGCTGAATTCAAGTTTGGAAACCGGTTCGAGTGCCTTTGATCAAAATTGTCTGTTGGATCCATCTTGTCTAACGATCTGTTTTCTGAGTGATGGACTGGATTCGTGCCTTGGATTTGGTGTGGATTCGGCTGGTTGGCTTATGGTACAGTCCGCCTGATTTCGATGATTTGCCGCCGATCGTGGTCGTAATACGATGCGCGTGTACGGACTGTTTTGATGATCAGATCCAGTGAAGCCTCCGCATCAGGCCAGCTATGGTAAGGAGACCTTTTCATGTCCAGGCAATCGCTTGGTTTTTGCAATGCGTGTCAGGGTCGAGTCCCAGCGGAATATTATACTAGAGAGAATCAAGTATGGCTCCGTAAATCATGCCCTCATTGCGGCACGCATGAATCGCTCGTCAGCACGGATGCGACTGCATGGCAGGCCAAGCGTGATCTCTGGGAGGGCGATCCCATGAGAAAATCCATCCATTGCACGTTGAAATGTGACGAGTGCAAAATCGATCATGGCCCGGCGATGCTGTTCCTGGATGTTACAAATCGCTGCAACATGGACTGCCCGATGTGCGGTTTTTCTCTTCGCCGGATGGGATTTGAATTCAATCCTCCGCTCGAATATTTCGAAAAAGTATTTCAAGCGGTTTCCCTAATGCACCCCCGTCCGGTAGTGAATCTCTTCGGTGGCGAGCCAACAGTACGAGATGACATGTTCGAAATTATCAATATTGGCCGCAAGTATGGCATAGATACCCAGATAACCACCAATGGATTGCGCCTGGCCGACGAAGAGTACTGCCGGAAAGTCTGCGCGGCGAATATCGGTTTGCGCCTCGCCTTTGACGGACGCAGCCGCGATATTTACCAGCGCCTTCGCAATAATGGGAAGGCCTACGATAAGAAAATGCAGGCCTTTGAAAACCTCAGGAAGTACAGCCGGCGCAAACATACGATCATTGTTTGTGCAGCCATGGGAATCAATGATCACTACTTTGCGGACTTGATTCAGTTCTGCCACGAGAATCGCGGACTCATCTCCGATGTCGGAATCATTCCACTGTACGAAAATTGGAAACCGGGAGAGTTCGATGCTCCGATGCACACGACCATGGAAGATGTCGAGAAAATGGTACACGATTCCGTTCCTGGCGGTGGTGTCGATTTCGTTCCCGCGGGCATGACACATTGGCTTGCAGTCATGCGTCCCTTTTTCACCAAACGGCCAGGATTGGGTCTTTTGCTATTTGCCGGTGTCCACCCAAACTGTGAATCGCTCACATTTCTCATTCCCGGCACCGAATCCTATCATGGCCTCAATCACTACATGAATAAAAGCCTCACCGAGGCGGCGAGGGAACTTGGGGATATCGTTCGGGGAATTGAGCCAAAACTGGCTCGGCTCGATCCCTCGAAACGCCTGCAAAGATTACGAGGGAAGCTGATCTGCCTCCAGGCGATTTTGCCTTGGGCATTGCGGACAATGAACCTGCGCCGCGTCTTTGGACGCGACATGATCTGCGGTCCAATCCGATCCGGATGGAATCTTTGGCAGCGCCACCGCACGAAACGCCGTACCGGGCGCCCTTCCCCAGCCACCTATCTCCGAGTAGCCGTGCTCCCGTTCGAAGAACAGCATTCGATCGATTCCGAGCGTCTGAAAACCTGCCGGGCCGGCTTCCCATATGAAAATGTATCAACCGGCCAGATCGAAATCATTCCCCATTGTATCTGGTATCCCTACCGCAATGCGATTCTTAAACAGATTGCCGGCAAGTATGGCAACACACGTGATAAGAAAAATGCAGCTTAATTGAAATCTGGATTAGGTCGATCGTTGGACTCATTCGGCTTCTTTTTCAGAGGCGTTGTCCAGAAATAGATTGTATGCCTGCCATTGCCATTATCTTTCGATTCCATCCGAATCACCTTGTCCGGTTCCACTCCTTTCATGTCGAAACTATGTGATACGATGCGCGATCCCGGTTTGAGTTTTTCCAGCTGCGGGATCAGCTTCACGTTCAGGCTTGGGAGCAAGTAGAGTGTGATCACATCTGCCTTGCTCAGGTCGAGTGTGAAGATGTCTTCCTGCTTAATCTCCACTAAATCTTCGACTTTGTTCTTCTTGACATTCTCCACCGATTCCTTGATGCGTTGCGGATCAATATCGTATCCGATCGCCTTGCACCCATGCTTCTTGGCTGCCGTTATGACAATACGGCCGTCACCGCACCCCAGGTCGTAAAGAACGTCGGTCTTCTTCACGTTTGCCACCTGGAGCATCTTCTCGACAACATCTTGGGGTGTGGGAACGAAGATGACGTCCGGCTTGCGGAGTTTCAAGGTTTCCTTGGTGGTGGGACTCTCCTCCGTGACGACTTGTCCTAACAGGGCAGGGCTGATAACCAAGAGTAATGAAATCACAAGGGAACGAATCAAGTAAAACATGTTTGAGCCTCCGAGTAGCTACGAGTTGTTTGGGACCATTGTCAATAGGCTGGCCCATGTTATGTCCGCCCGTTTTGGAATGTCAATAGCCCGATCCTTCGATATCGGATCACTGGGGAAGAATTTCTGCGCGCAAAGTCGCAATGCCAAACGGTTTCAGTTGGATTCGGATATCGTGTTCGGTGAAAGGCAGTTCTCCGCGGCGTTCTTCGACAATGTTGGTGCGTATGGCCCCCTTGACTGTAACATGGGGTAACGTGATTGTTGCCATGGTCTCTTGGCCCATGGTCTCCGTCAGGCGGAAAATGATTCCGTCACCTTCTTCAGCCTGCTTGAGGGCTGTCAAAAAGACATTCGGGTGATCGATCTGGCAGAAACTCGCGCCACCGGTCGGTAGCGGACCATCCTGCCGGCCCTGGATGGTTGTTGCGAACAGGGGATTTCCAACAGACCAGCCGAATCGTGGGCATTGCCCGGCCTTCCAATCGCCGGCATGCGGAAAGATGGAATAACGGAAGAGGATATCGCTCTGTTGTACAGGCTGGAAATTGGTGCGGAAATTACTATTCATGACAAAGGCATACATATGTCCCTTCGAGATCTGGTCGGGATTGACAAAGGGTGCACCATAACCGGCCGGGTCGATGCCATGATGGGCCTGGGAAACGTAGCAAGGCCAAAGACCCCCGAATTCAAGGAGGTGCGATTCAACAGGAGACAGGGTTAGACCAACCTTTGAGTCGGAAACGTCCGCCCAGTGCTGAACTGTGTAGTAGTTGGTATTCGAACCGGGGAACTGATCTCGAAATGGCTTGATCACCGAGTTGGAACCTTCGAATCGGAAGTCGGGATTGTCGATTTTGAAAGGGAAGGCGAAATAGGTTTCCTGCAATGGTGTCGAATCTTTCAGGATACGATTCGCGAAATCAATTCGCTTGATCCGATCATAGACCGTGATCTCGTGTGTAATTTGCGGGCAGCCAGGACCATGGGCCTTAATGAGGACGCTTGCGCAGACCCCACCGCTTTGTCCTTCGCTGATCTCCACGTCGGCTGGACCTTGGTTTTCGCCGGTTTGAATCCAACGCATGACAAACTGGTTGACCGTGTGCGGCGCGCTGGAATCAACAAACTCGCGATTGAGTTCTTTGTCGAACAGGCTGCGGATCCCTCCCGTTTTCGGATCCACCTCGATTCGGAAAAAACGGTTTTCCAACGTACCGGATTTAACATGAATGGAGCCCGTTGCTGGGCCGATGCCCGTTGACGGCCTGATCCGATAGGTTCTATAACCCATGGCCGGTACATTTTCGGCGATAAAGATCATATCTTTGAGTTCGTGCGGTTCGAATGAACCTCGGGCATGGCGATAGGCGGCATAGGGAACTGGAGCTTGAGGACCTTCGAGTGTAAGAATCTGAAATGGGATTGCGTGGCCTGTCTCCTCATCGATCAGGTCAAACGGTTCCGTTTCCTCAAAGCGCAAGATCCGTACCACGTCCGTACGATCGAAAGAGAGCGGATTGAAGACAACGATACGGCGGCTTGGATCATCTCGCCCGATTTGGTCAACAATCGCGCGGATGCTCTGATCCATCACCATCTCCGCTTGGCCCGCGGTGCGGTAGGCAAAATGGCTTTTTTCATTCCAGGCCCAGTCTTGCAGCTCTCCCGCCGGATAGTCTTTTCCCCAAGTATGTTCATCGTAAAGGATCATATCGTTGTAGGCTTGGCGAATCTTTTCAGCCGGATAGGGCATGCCGCAGGTTATCGAGGCGATCGTAGAGAGTTTCTCTGCCGCATGCCACCGGTTGTGCGCAAGGCGGTTGATGGCGGTTTCCTTGGCCGTGGATATGGCACCGACAACATAATCGGTATGTGGTAACTCGCCTCGGAAGGAACGAATCTGGTCGCATTGTTTCTCGATCGCTTCGAAGAACATCGAGTTCGTCCCGACCACTAGTTTGGGATAGGCCCATCGGCTATTCCATTCACGGACGATCTGGCTTATCGAGCTTTTCGGCGGATAATTATCGACGCCGTTGTGAATATATCGCATCACGTCAAATGGTGTGCCGTCCTGCTGCATCTTCTCCAACTCCCGAGGTAGCCTGTCCATGACATCCGCCATGGAATGGGGACCGGTGACGTCACCGAAAAAGCCATAGCTCCCCTGGTAATAGACCAACACCGACTGGCCATCCGGGCCAATCCAACGGAACGCATCGGGGCGACCATGGCGCAAAATTGCCGATTCGTCCCAGAAGGTGTGGATGTCGTCCCGCCCCCACTCGAAATAGGTGGGAAGGCCGGCGAAGAAGTATTGGACGCCAGCATCGGCCATCACTGTCGGTAAGCCCCAGGCGAGGCCAGGGACATCGGTAATCGATCCGGTTCGAATCGCTCCTTGGAACTGGCGGCCGAACCGAAACGAAGGATACATCAGACGGATGAGTTCTTCATGGCTGCATAACGCGCTGATTTCGTTGCCAAACAAGGCGCCTATCTCAATGCGGCCTTCTCGGACGTACTTAGCCAACTCGGCAACCACTTCTTGTGGCCTGTTCTCGACAAAATGCTGCAGAGACCAGCAGCCTTCGACTGTGTAGCGATAACGGGCCTCTTCGGGCCAGTCGTCCGTCTCCCGGCAGAAACGGAGGACGTCGTCATAAAAATCCGCGTATTGGTTCATGACATTCTCGATGGTATCCGTGTACCCCAGATCGTGATGCGTGATTGGGATGAAAAAGATTTGCCAATGCCTTTGTGGAATCCAATCAACGCTACGGCCGTCCTGAACCTGGCCATGAGCTGCCAGTTCGAACTGAATCGAGGCCGGCTTGCGATGATCCGGGACAGTGACTTGCACGGTTGTCTTTCCTGCAGGCAGCTTGCAGGAGACCAAACGTGGTGGTTCTGATTGGCATGTTGCTTTGAGAATGGCCTCCATGGCCGTGCTTGAAGAATTTTCGACGGTAACCTCGGCCACCTGGAATAATTGGCCTTGTTCGCTAACAAAGAATACCGTTGGCTTAATATCTTCAATACGAAGAGGTCCGTTCTCCTCAGCAGGGCATGCTATTGCAAATCCCGTTGTGAAGCAGATAGCAGCGAGGGCGACGAGCAATGTCTTTGCGCGTACGTTCTTCATGGATACCTCCACATTAGTGATTTTTTTATTTCCTGGTCACTAGCACGCGACTGATCCGCAGCCCATCCATCTCCACAACCTTCAGCGACAGGCAGCCCTTCCATTCGATGCAGTCGCCTGGGACAGGAAGGCGGTCAAGCGATGCCTGGACCAATCCTCCAACGGTACTGACTTCTCGCGGAGCAGCCGACCAAAGTTCCGGTTGGCCGACAACTTCCGACAAGTCACGAAGGTGCATCCTACCATGCACAAACCAACTCGTCTCGTCCTGCTGGATAATTTCTTGTTGCTGATCCCTGTGTTCGTCATGGATTGCGCCGACAAGTTCCTCCAAGACATTTTCTATGGTCACTAGCCCTTCCGTGCCACCGTATTCATCGAGAACGATTGCCATTTGAGTTCGTTTTTCTTGGAAGAGTTCCAGCAAATGATCCAGTTCAAGCATCTCAGGAACAAACAGCACTGGGTGCAGTATTTTCTGCACATCAATTGTCCAGCCCATGTGCAGGTGCCGCAAGACGTCCTTGTTATAGATGAATCCGATGATATGGTCCAAGTCGCCTTCATAAACGGGCACGCGCGCGAATCCAGACATCGCAATCGCTCCCACGATTTCATTCGGAGGTGTCTGGGCGTCGAGAGCGTCAATTTCCACGCGCGGCCGCATGATCTGGCGGACACTGATGCACGACAGGCGCGTCCCGTGTTTGATGATCCGTTCCTGATCCGTGCTGATCTCCTTCCCAAGCCTGGCCAGGCCAGCCAAAGCGGCAATCTCCTCCAGGGTCGCGGGCGGCTTCGTGGAAGGTCGCTCCCAGCCGAATAGCCGGTTCACGCCATACACGAGCGTCACAATCGGGCGCATCATTTGTACGAGAAATGTCAACGGTGGCACTATCCAAATGGCAAGGCTACGGTTGTAGCGCACCCCGGCAGTCTTCGGCAAAATCTCGGTAAACTGCAGCATCAGGAAAGTGAAGACAATTGAAAATACCCAGATCTGCTGATCTCCAAACAGTTGATTGAACTCGGCGCCCGCAACCGAAGCGCCAATGGTATGCGCCGCCGTGTTCAGGATGAGGATGGCTGCGATCGGACGGTCAATGTCGGACTTGAAATTTTGCCAGATGGCTCCAATCCGCGGTCGCCGAACCGACAACATGGCAATTTGACTCGGCCGCAGGCTGAGCAAAACGGCCTCCATGATCGAGCAAATCGCTGATATGAATAGCGCAGCAAGAACGCTTAATACTAATAACCACATGGCCAAGATGCTTTCATCGACGCGAGTTCAGATTTCGATCCATTGGCCCGGTACCGGTGCCGGGTAGCAACCTTGTGCGTTGGCTTGTACCGGTGCTGGGCTCGTGGTTGTCAGGCTGTCCACATCGGCATAGAACTGGAAGTCGGATGCCATGGCCTCTTCCCACGTCACGACACGCCCCATGTGAACCGCGGCACGGCCCATAATCGCCCCAAGGTTGGATAGCGCCGCGCGGCGAGCTTCGTTGTGCGGCCGATCTTGACGGACGGCACTCAATAGCACATCCCATTCGGCCTGCCATGGATTTACGCGTTCTTTCTCCGGTTTCCAGGCGATGTTCGATGAGTTCATCTGCTGGTCCTTGTAGATCAAGCATGTCGGGCTGTGGATGGGGCCGGAGAACTGGGCGGCACACTTGGTTCCGTGGACAAACGTGGCGAAATCATTGTGGCAAGCCGGGATGTAACGGCCGGTGACCAGCGCCTTCGTGTTGTCGGGAAAGGTATACTCGATCGAGTAGCTATCTAGATTTTGGCTGCAATCCGTGCTTCCAACGAACCGCCCGCCGACACCGTGCGCCGAAAGAGGCCAGGCATCCTTGATCCAGAAACATTCGTCGATTTGGTGGATCATTAGCTCGATCAAGATCCCGCCGGATGCCCACAAGAACTGGTAGGGATGGCCGGGACTGAGTTGCCAGAGGAGTTCGTTTTCGTTTCCTGGAAACGGACCCATGTGATATCCAGGATCCATGCGGTAGGCGCGGATCAGCTGGACATCGCCCAGGGCACCTTCTCGGATCTTCTGGATCAGGGCCTGCCGTGAGGAGGAATGGCGGCACATGAGCCCGGCGGCGATTTTCACATTCTTCTTGTCGGCTGCTTCACCAGCGCGAAGAATCCGTTGGACACCTCCCGGATCGGCTGCAAAGTCCTTCTCCATGAAAACGTTAATACCCTTTTCCACGGCGTATTCTAGGTGCGGTCCGCGAAACGCGGCATGCGTTGCCAGGATCGCGATATCGTTGGGACGCAGGCAATCCATGGCGTGGCGGAATCCATCAAATCCCAGAAAACGCCGTTCTTGAGGCACATCAATCCTTTCGCCTAGCAAGCGGCTCAACGCTTTGTGGGACAGGTCGAGGCGGTCTTGGCGCAGGTCGGCCATGGCCACGAGCCGGATCGGCCCACCGGCTGCCGAGCCCGGCGCCCTTGGAGTTCCGGAATCGTCCTCGAGTACGAGCCCGCCAGCCGACATGGCGTTGGCCACCGCGCCGTTGCCACGCCCGCCACAGCCGATTAATGCAAGCTGGATGGTGTTTTCTTCGCCGGCATGGACTTGCGGAATGGATACTCCGGCCAGGGCGAAGCCCGCGGCGAGCCGCCCCGTGTTCTTCATGAATTCGCGACGAGGTGTAACGCTCTTCTTGCTAGTGCTCATGGGAAATTCCTGTTGAATGAAGAAATGGATTTTTAAATGACGGTTGAGTAATGAAAGAACTTGGAATCAACAATTTTATTCTGAGATCATCGGGCTCCTGCAAGTTGACCTGGTCCATTCAGAGCGCAAACATCAATCGTGTGGCTCTCAACCAACCTCCACTGTCATCTGGGCGGTTGTCTGGGAACGGGACTAAGTTGGTGAATCCAATCATGAATTTCTGAGAATAAGTTATCGATCAAATCGTCTAATTCGAATCGTACCGATGGTGGGCTATTGTGCAAACGAGTTTTCCCGTGAGCTTTTGATAAGGGACCTTCTGGTAGTGAAGGTTGTGCCATTGGGAAAGCAGTTTGGAATTCACTGTGCCGTGTCGAACTTTCAGCCTTCTGAACTGGAACAAATTGCGGCGCGGCGGCAATCACGGCAACTTGGCCATAGTCCTGTCCAAAGTTTATCTGCCAGCAAAGGAAATCAGTCCCATCGGAATCGCCATCCCCATCGGAGTCGGAATGGCCATTGATTCCAAAATCCCCTTCCCATTGCTGGAGATCGGCGGCGTCGGTACTGCCATCGTGGTTGAAATCACCGCGGATCGCGATATTGCGGTTGAACCAAATCCGGCCACTCGATTGAAAATGACTCGCGAAGACAATGTCCAGCGTGCCGTCACCATCCAGATCGCCGATAGCAACCGCATTACTATGATAGCCGCCTGGTAATTCGATGAACGTCGCAAACGAACCTCCCTCATTGAATGCGACTTTCGATGGGGTAGCGCCACTGGAACCAAAGACCGCATCCAGATCACCATCGCCATCGATATCGGCCAAGGCGGCCGCTCCGCTGTCACCCGATCGAGTAGACTGCGATGCGCTAGTAAAAGAGCCTTGGCCGTTGTTTCGCCAGGTAACATTCGGCGTGTCACGGCCCGCCACCACGGCATCGAGGTCGCCGTCGCCGTCGATATCTCCCAAAGCAACACTGGTTGAGTCGCCATTTCCAAGATACTGGCCGGAATCGGCGAAACGACCCGTACCATCGTTCATCCATATCTGATCCGGCTGCAATGCATCGTTGGCGACGAATAGGTCGAGGTCGCCATCGCTATCCAGATCTCCAAGGGCTGCTCGGACACTTGATCCACTGAGTTCGATCATCGTGATGTCAGCGAATGTACCGTAACCACCGCCTAATAAAATTCTGCTGGCATCTCCTTGGTTGATTTCTATGGCATCGAGGTAACCATCGCCGTTCAAATCACCAAGAAGTATGTCGCGTGTGCGTAAATCGCCTTCCGTAGGATTAAGTGGAGTGAATTGTCCCGTACCGTTGTTTCTTAACCAAGTCAAAGGTTGCAAGCGATTACCGAGCAGCAGGTCGAGGTCGCCATCACCATCCGCATCACCAGTCGCGGCAGCGAATGTATCTTGGTCATCAATCGTATGCGCTGGATCGCCGAACACACCGGATCCATTGTTCAAATACACATAAGTACCATGCGATCGATGTGTGAAGAGAATGTCTAAATCACCATCGGCGTCAACGTCTCCTAATTGCACATCTGTGTTCACGCCGGAGTGGAGTTCTTCGTTGCTTGCGATGAAGTTATCACCGCCACCTCCGGTAGCTGGGGTAACGAATAACTGGCTGAGCAATGCGATATTATTGCTGAAGTTATGTTCTAAACTTTCCGCTATTGGATTCACGCTGGCAGACCAGGTGAGTGACGCGTCCGAAGCACCTGCCAATAGTGGAGAACTACCGGGTTTACCAGTAAACGTGTAGGTTACAGTCGCGCCTGCTGGCAGATATATGGTATCCAAGACGCTCGTGAGATCCATGCCCGGCGTTGCTTGGACCACTGCCCCCCCCGTGGTATCGACTCGAGTCAGTTGATAGTCTTGGATCACATCGGCAAGATTACTTTTCACTAGGGCATCATACGCTGCCTCGGTTCCGTCATTACGGACCGTAAGCAGGTAGGTGGCGATTTCTCCAACCATAGCCGAGGTCGCGCCGTCAAGCTCGATGGAAAGATCAGTCGGATTGGCGTTGAACCATACTTGGACGCCATCGGTCGCTACGAAAAAGGCGTCCATATCACTGTCACCATCCAGATCTCCGATCGCTACGCCCCAGGTTTGGCCAGTTTCAAGCAATTGGGTGGGCGCCCCGTCGACGTACAACCTGCTGATACCATCTCGATCGGCGACCACAACGTCTAATTGCCCATCGCCATTGAGATCCCCCAACGCAACATCATTGCTATCGATTCTGTCATACGATGCGCCAATGGTTAAGGTCCCTGAGCCATCATTCATCCACCACCGATCTATCCCGTCAGTCGCGGACAAGACATCCAGGTCGCCGTCGTTATCGATGTCACCGAGCGCAACTGGCTTGGACGCATGGGCCTGATTGTCGTCCGGATCATCATATTCCACGGGACCCAATAGCGGCTGGCCTGGCTGATTACCAAAGTACACAGCGCGATATTCCTCAGAGCCGGCCACAAACGCGTCGGCATCGCCGTCGCCGTCGAGGTCACCCAGTGCGGCGCCCCGGGACCGGTTTGCTAAGACATATGAGTCACTCGACAGATCGCCGCTCCCATTATTGAGCCACACCCGCCAGGAATCGCCGGACCACGGATTGACCGCCGCATCCAAGTCCCCGTCTCCGTCGATGTCGATCGCGATGACTTCCAGACCGTAGACACTCCCAAGATTGAGGTTGGCGTTTTCAAAATGGGCGTTGCCATCATTCATCCATAGCTGTTGCCCCTGATGTTGCGTGGTGAGGAAAGCATCCAGGTCGCCGTCGCCGTCGAAGTCGCCAAGTGCCACATCTGTTGTATTGCTGTCGGCGAATACCTGGTCCGAATGCATGAACTCTCCCGCCCCATTGTTGAGCAACACCTGGTCGGGACCGCGGGTGACAACGAAAGCGTCCAGATCACCATCGCCATCCAAATCGCCCAGCGCGACTTTGCCCACATAACCAGTCCCAAACCGCTGGCCCGAGTCAACCAAGATACCAGCACCGGGGCCACTCTGCTGATCGAGTGTTAATGCAATCGCGGAATTGTTCGTTGGCTTGGAGTCGACAATACGACTGGGAGTCTCAATCGATGCCGAGCTGGTATAATTCGTGGTGGCCGCCAGGTTTTCACTTCCGGACAGCGGCGACGCGGCGGAGACTTCCATTTTCAGTACGGATCCGGCAGGTAAAAAGAGCAAATCGTCGACCTGGTGACCCATTGGCCCGGGTACGAGTGTCGTGAAGGCACTATTGATCGACTCCACACTCACCAATTCGATGTTCGACAAACGCGGATCGTAGGTATCAGTAAACAGAGCCACCGAATCGCCCGGCCCATCGTTGCGTATTTCGATCTGATAGTTGATGGTCTCGCCACGAAACACATCGGGATCGGCCGTCTTACGGATGGAGAAGTCGACCACCTCGCGGGCATCCAAATGGCGCCACACTTGAGTCGGTTGGCGAAATGAGGCCGTTACCATATCGAGATCGCCATCCCCATCCAGGTCACCAAGGGATACCGCGACGACTTCCGGAGTCGGTAGAACCTGCAATGTGTTGGAAAAGAGACCATTGCCGTCGTTGATCCACACCCGACTCCCATTCTGGTCGGCAATCAGCACATCGAGGTCGCCATCACCGTCAAGATCTCCGAACGACGAATCCTCGACGATGCTGGAAGAGATCCCGTCCGGTAGGAGCATGATATCCTGAGCAAACATGCCATGCCCGTCGTTGAGCATAACGATATTACCCACCAAGGCATCGAGGTCGCCATCCCTGTCGATGTCACCCAAGCTTCCGCATTTTCCCCCATCGAGGCCATACTGCTCCGAGTCGATGAACCGACCAGTTCCGTCGTTAAACCACACCATCATGGGGTTACCGGTAACCAAGGCATCGAGGTCGCCATCGGCATCAAGATCGCCTAGCCTTATTGTACCAGTGTCGGACGCATCAGGCATTTGGTATGGGAGTTGTACAAAATTGGCCGCGCCTTGATTGCGCCAAACACCCGATATGGAAACAGCATCCAAGAGACCGTCGCCATTCAAGTCGCCCAAAGTCACTGGATCCCATCGGAGCGATTGATATTCTGGACCATTTGGTGAAAATGTTCCCGTCCCGTCGTTAAGCCAAATGACACTCGTATCGTCTTGGGACGAATGATCAGAGACATAGACGAACATATCGAGGTCGCCGTCATCATCCAGATCGCCCAGGATGCCACCAAAGTTAACACCGGTGTCCAGCGATTGACCTGTGTCTCGCAGAACGCCGTCACTGCCTAGCCATACCCGTGACGGATTGGCCGTGTTGATGACGACCGCGTCGAGTACACCATCACCATTCAGATCGCCCAACAGGACGTCACGAGTATCCTCGGTGCCGAGATTGGCATCTCCTTCGGCGAATAGGCCAGTGCCCATATTCGCGGAGATTTCCATCAAATCTCCGTCGACAGCCCGATTATCGGCGGGATTCAAATCGTTATTCGCGCCCATTCGATCAGAAACAGAAACTCCATTACCGATCGTCGCTTCGGGAGCCGTATCGTCCGCCAATCGGGGCGCGACAGACAATTCCATATAGTACGTGATTGAGGCGCCAATTGGCAGGTCCACCACGTCGAAAAAACCGCCATCAATTGAACCGGGATTGATCGCTGACGTTGCACCACCAGTGATGACCACGCTGGTAACCTGTGCGGCAGCCACGGGGCCAAACGTGGTATCCTCGACATGGGCCCCGATTACCTCGCGCGGCCCATCGTTGCGGACGACCACGGTGTAGATGGCCGATTCACCTGGTTCAACACAAGTTCGGTCGGACGATGTTGCAACCGTCAAATCGAACGGTGCCGGTGAATCGAGGTTGAGCCATATTCCTAGGCCCTGTTTGAGCGTATTGGCGACAATGGCGTCCAGATCACCGTCACCATCCAGATCGCCGGTCGCTAAGGCGACGGAATAACCATCTCCCACTGTTTCACTGCTTTCGGTGAAATGGGCGGCGCCATCGTTGAGCAAGATCCGATTGGGATAATTGCCGTCAACGGCCAGCAGGGCATCAAGATCGCCATCATTGTCGATATCCGCAAACTGAGTGTCGACCAAACCGGGTACCGAAATCTCCTGTTCGGTGGGCGAGAACTCGCCGTTGCCGTTGTTGAGCCAAACGGGCCGCCTGTATCCACCGAAGAAGGCATCGAGGTCGCCATCATGATCAAGATCCGCCAAAGTAGGCGTGCCACTGAAGTAATCGTGGTCTAGGATGAAGTAATATGCGTGGGTAAAGACTCCCCAACCGTCATTCAATAACAATTCCTGAGCGGAATCACGGCCCACGATGTCGAGGTCGCCGTCGTTGTCGACATCGCCGGTGGTGAGCTCATAAAGTTCGCTAGAAAGTTTCTGCGAATCCTGCACCAAATTCCCGGAGCCGTCGTTGAACCAGATATATTCGTTTGCAATAACATCGATCCAACTGTCACCATTCAAATCACCCATGGCGAGCCTGCCGCGGTTGAACAGTTCCCCCTGCCAGAATTCGAATCCAGCGCTCCCATCGTTGCGCCACGTTCCTGCATTGGTGACCGCGTCCAAGTCGCCATCGCCATCGAGGTCCGCGAGGGCAATTGCCATGGTATCCTCGGCACCCAGCCGCTGGCCCGTATCGAACATCTCACCCAGGCCTTGATTTAGCCAAACCGTATCTGGTGTTTTAGCATCGTTGCCGACAAACGCATCCAGGTCGCCATCGCCATCCAAATCGCCTAAGGCAACATCGACAAAATACGATCCGTTCCCAGGTATTTGTGCCAATAGGCCGAAGGAAGCATTCCCGCAGGTTGCACTTAGTTCGATCGTATCACTATCGGCATCGCGATTGTCGCTCGGAGTCAGTTCCCGGAGTTCCGCAGGTAACGAAACCATTGCGGTGGTGAACACAGTCGTTTCGGCGGCCGTGTTGTCACGCCCGGCCGGAGCGACCCGGGCCGTGAACTCGAATGTCAAGCTACTATCGGCCGGCAGGTTGACCGTGGCCTCGAAGTGATTGCCCGCCACACTGCCGATCGGTATCAAGCCGGAAGCACCACCGGTGGCGGCAACCGATACCAGCGTCACCTCCTCGAGGTTCGCCGAGAAGAAATCCAAAACCGATGCACCCATCACATCCGCAGGACCCCTGTTAGTTACCACCACCGTGTACGATGTCATATCTCCTTGCTCGACGACCGTTCCGTCCGAGATGTTGGTCACCGAGAGGTCAGCGAAATCATCACCTGATAAATTGAACCACACCTCGTCAGCAACACCACCGGGAGAATAGGCACCACCCACGAAAAAGGCATCCACATCGCCGTCCCCATCCAAATCGCCGATCCCGATATCACGCGTATCGGTGGTACGGAGACTCTGGCCGGAATTGATATAGAGACCTGTGCCATCATTCAGCCAAAGTTCACTGCCATCGAACAGGATATCGAGATCGCCATCGCTGTCGAAATCGGCCAACGCTGCATTTTCGGCCGCGTGACCGCCGAACGATTGCCCCGTGTCAATGAATTTGCCGGAGCCGTCGTTCGTTAGCACATGATTCGTGCTCTCGTAGGAAGCGATCAGATCGAGGTCGTCGTCGCGATCGATGTCGCCGAGGACGACGCGCGTATATTGGCCGGTAGAGAGTGACTCGATCGTAAACCAACCATCGCCACGATTGAAGTACAACCTATTTCCGAACACTATATCGAGATCGCCATCGTTATCAATATCACCCACATCACAGAAGTTCCCATAATCACCAATCTCTTCGCCACGATTGAATTGACCCGTACCATCATTGATCAAGATATTTTCGCGATCGCCACCCGGAACCACGTCGATATCTCCATCCCCATCGATATCGGCGAGTGTGACGCGATCCATTTCGATCTGCCCCTCCGGAAATGCGCCAAGCTTGGGTGTGAAGTGGCCGCTGCCGTCATTGAGCATTAATTGATGGTCGACGAGCCTTACTTCGAATGCGTCAAGGTCACCATCGCCATCAAAGTCGGCTAGGGCAACATCCGGAGTGCACGCAATTTCAAAATTCTGTTCCAGGGCCGTAAACGTACCGTTGCCGTCGTTAATCATCACGGCATTGGGGTGTTCACGATAATAGCCAATATAAGCGTCCAGGTCGCTGTCGCCATCAAGGTCACCCAACGCGAGAGAGTAGGATGTTGTGATGGGGAACGATTGCGGTGACACTTCGAAGAATCCCATACCCCCGACCGACGCCAGTTCCAGGATGTTTCGCTCACTATCAAAATCGTTGAGGGCATTCCCATCGAGTAAACCTGCTGGACTCACGATACGAGCGACCAGTCCGACAGTCGCCTTGGGGGCGGCATCGGTTTGTAGTGGCCCGCCGACGACCGCTCCGAACTCGTACACGACGCTACCGCCAGCGGGTAAATTGATCGTGTCGACGATGGACCGTTCTTGCGATCCCAACGCAATACCACTCGTTGCGCCAACAGATGTAGTCATTCCGACCAGTTCGATCTGCGTGATCCCCGGATCGAAGAGAATACGAGCTTCCGCGCCCTCGGCAGGCGACAGGCCCAGATTTTCAACGGTGACTGTATAGTGAACCGTACTCCCTTCGATCACCGCAGAGCGGGCCGGATCTTCGGCGATATCGATCGCCAGGTCCGTGCCGGCGTTGAGCCAAACACGGTGATACTGCTTCCACCCCGAATTCAACTCAAAATAATCGACCGCACCGTCGTTGTTCAAATCGCCAACCGCGATCAGGCGCGTGGCGTCGTCACCAAAACCGATGTCAAGCAGTTCGAAATATGCCGCGCCATCGTTCAACCAGACACGGTTCATCGGTTCGTCGATGTCCTCCACGGCGGCAATGAAATCGAGATCGCCGTCGTTGTCAAAGTCAGCGATCCCGGCATCACGGATATTGAAATTTTCAAATACCTGCTCGGTTTGAGTAAATCCGCCGCCGCCATCGTTAAGCCAGACCTCGATATCATGGCTGTTGAGAATCGATATATCCAGATCTCCATCACCGTCCAGATCGCGGAGAAAAGAATGACCGCCGTCGTAATCGCCGAAACCAAGCCAAAGTCGTTCGAAGATGCCCTGGCCATCGTTGATCAAGAGCCAGCCGGGGATGAGGACGTCGAGGTCGCCATCCCCGTCAGCGTCGCCCAGTTCGGCTTTCGAATAACCCGTGGTCAGCCGCAACCCCGAATCAATAAATTGTCCGGTCCCGTCGTTCCACCACGTCGTCGTCGACTCGGAGCTGCCGGTGAACAGAAGGTCGAGGTCACCGTCGCCATCCAGGTCACCTAGTACAACACCTGCAGGTTCTGTGCCATAAATTCCGCTGCTCCCCAGTGCTTCGAGTGGCTGGCCGGAATCGATGAGGTTTCCGGTCCCATCGTTGAGCCAAAGCCGGCCAGGATCGTCACGATTGGCAAACACGACGTCGAGATCGCCATCTCGGTCGACATCCCCCAATGCGACGTCCCGTGTCGTATCAGTCGGAGGTAGGACTTGGGCATCGACCTGGAATGTTCCATCGCCATTCCCAAGCCATACACGGTTATGATCGGAAAACATCGCGATCACTGCGTCGAGAAATCCATCGCCATTCAAGTCGCCCAATGCCACTGCATCGACATCTCGGATCAGTTCGTTCGATGTTGAAAACACGTTCGAAAAGCTGGCAGTTCCGCCACGTGTGGCGAAGTCGATTATGAATGATCGTGCGGCAACATTGTTCGTCAGATCGGGATCGTACAGACCGTGCGGCAGGAGCAGACGGGACGTGTTAACCGCGGTCTGTTGGGCCGGCATAGATAGCGTTCCCGCGACTGTCACGCGCGCGGAGACTTCGTAAGTCACCGACGAGAGGGCCGGCAGGTCGAGCGTATCGGAAAAACTGCCGGCAAATGCGCCCGGCACTGCATGGGCGATCGCACCGCCCAAGGTTGCCACCGAAACAAGCGTAGCCTCCATTAAATTCGCCGTAAGTGATTCCGAGAAGCTTGCACCGGAGACGTGACTTCGCGTCTGGTTTTCAACCGTAATCGTATAGGCGATTAATTCACCCTGTATGAGGCTCTGGTTGGCGGGTGTTTTGGTCACTGAAATATCGACCAACTCAGGCAACGAGGCATTGACGAGCATGCGGTCGTGTCCGTATGAATTGCTTAACAAAAGGTCGATATCACCGTCGTTATCGAGATCGGCCGCGGTGCCTTTCACGCTGGGGATTGGTGTGAAGTACTGACCACTGTCAGTAAACGTGGCGGAGCCGTCGTTGAGCCAGAGCCGGTTGGCGGCGTTGGAATAAATTTGAAAGCAGTCGAGGTCGCCGTCACTATCAAAATCAGCAACTTCCATGGATCGGAGGTCTTCGGTGCCGCTGTGAAGGGCTCCGGCATACTCGGAGAACATGCCCGTTCCATCATTGAGGTGCACGTACGTTAGTTCGGACAGATTGCTGTGCAACACGTCGACGTCACCGTCGCCGTCCAAATCGCCGAGCGCGATGACGTTGTCCAGGGGATATTGAGAGAGCACGGAAAAGGTTCCCGTGCCATCATTCACCAGCACAACTGAGTTGCTCACGATATCGAGATCGCCATCGCCATCGATATCTGCCATCTCCGCCGATGTAGGATTACCATGGTTGATATCTCGATATTCATTGAATCTACCGCCGCCGTTGTTGAACCATACTCGACTTTGTCGGGAGTTATCCAAGGATACGATGTCGAGATGGTTATCACCATTCACATCGCCCAGTAAAACGACCTGGCCACCTTGATCCATTTCGTTACCATTGACAACAAAACTGACCGAGGACTCCGAAAAAGTGCCAGTCCCATCATTCACCCATATGCGCATCCGATAACGAATCGATACAACCGCATCGAGGTCGCCATCGCCGTCCAAATCTCCAAGTGCCACCTGGCCATTCGTGCCATCGCCATATTGCGAGTACGGTTCAGTGCTCAGCCGCTGACCCGAGTCACTGAAGACACCGGTTCCGTCGTTTAGCCATACCTGATTGTTACGGCTGCCTTGGGCGACGAACGCATCCAGATCGCCGTCGTTATCCAAGTCACCCACGGCGATGTCGCGGGTGAAGCCGCTGGCCAGGTCCTGCCCCGTATCAACAAGGAGGTCACCGGTTATCGGGGTATCGTCGAGAACGATCCGCTCATCGACGTCTTCATGACGCGCTGGCAAGCCAATGGTTTGATCAGTTGAACTCGTGGCGAGCACGCTGTAGCGGACCGAATCGCCGATTACTAGCTCAGGATCCCCTGCCTCAAGTACCGACGTGGTGAACTGATAGACGACTGTCGCGTAGCCGGGCAGCATGAGCAAGTCGGTCCAATCGTCGGGCACCGGGCCTGTTGCCAACGAATGGACCACCGCCTCGCTCACAGCGATGTTCGTGAGTGTCAATTCCCCGACGGGCCCAGAGAGCAAACCGTTTAGGGCAAGTTGGTCGACCTGCCAGGGGCCATGGTTTTGCAGTGTGACCTGATACGTGAGTGCATCGCCCGGAGCGATCCACACACTGCCGGGAATTCCCTTGATAGTCACTTCCACATCCGTGTCGGCATTCAACCATATGCCGCCGCTTTCCAGCCCCGCAACGAAGATATCCAGGTCGCCATCGCCATCCAGGTCGGCAATCGCCTGCCGGTTGATCGTGTACGGCAGCGTGTACGGCGACACAGTAAAATTTCCCATGCTATCGTTTAATAGAAGTTCCGAAGCCGTGAGCGCATCAAGATCGGCGTCACCATCAAAATCGGCTAGCAAGACCTGATCACCGATGATGCTGAGTTCCACTTCCGACTCGGCAAACTGACCGGAACCATCATTGATCCAATAGGTTGTCGAATCTCTCCATGTGGTGAGCATGCCGTCAACGTCGCCATCGTTGTCCAGATCACCAAAGGTAAAACCATTAACATAGGACCAGTCGAGAGTTTGCGCGAATTCCAGTCCCGAGAGACCATTATTACGCCACAGCGTGCCTTCTTCGCTGGTACCCACAAGGATGTCAACATCATCGTCGCCATCGATGTCAGCCACTTCAACCAACGAATTCGATAGGGCGACGAAGTCGGTGGTCGTGGACAGTGTGAAGTGGGCCTGCCCATCATTGATATACAAGCCGGCATTACTTCCCGAGGATGACACAACGATCGCGTCGAGGTCGCCATCGTTATCGAAATCGCCCAATGCCAAATCGCTCGTTTGGCCGCTCCCTAAGGATTGGCCGGTATTGGACATAATTCCCGAGCCGTCGTTTGTCCAAACACGGCTGCCGGACCGGCCAATGGAGAACAGATCGAGATCGCCATCGCCGTCGAGATCGCCCAATTCCATTTTCAAGGTGCTGGACTGCGTGCCGCCGGCGAAGTTGCCATTCCAAATCGCCTGGAATTGGCCCGCTCCATCGTTGCGCCAGATCGTGGCCCCTCCTGAAGAAACTGAATTGCCCGTTCTTTCAGCCACGGCATCGATGTCACCATCGCCATCGAGGTCGCCGAGTACCACGTCTTCGAATTCCGACGAGGCGCTCATTGGACCGGTATCAACAAATAGACCGGTTCCCCCAATACCAGGAAACATCCCCGCCAGTACACGCCGTGCTTCAAGAAGTTCGATCTTGAGCAGACGGGTGTCATGGGACGATTTCCATGCAATCCGCCCAGATCTGTTTCTCCGGCGTCGATCTACCATCGACGATCGCGTACGGTGTCTTCTAGAAGCCATCAAGTTATCCCCCTATGTGTTCGTGTCGAATGCTTGCAGTTTATTCTATCCCATCATGGCTCTCAAGCTGGCGGATGCAATGATATCGTCTTCTTCATGTCGTGGGGTCGATTTTCAGGTGGTCAATAATTCATGATGGTTCCCCAGTAGCCACGAATCGTTGGATATGGCCATCCGACTCGAGCCATACAACTCTGATCATCTTGCACGTCGATGACACATCCACCCCCTGCCCGTTGATGACGCCAACCCTCTACCACGTCGGATATTCCGCACGCGGTCGCGTATCGAGGCTTCCCCTGATAGGTTGTAAAGGCCAGACACAGATGATGGTGCTCAAGCCAGCCGGTAAACATCCGAGAACAGGTCGATTCCATTGGTGGCCGAGGAGTTGGGCTTGGTACAGAAGTGTCAGCGTCCATCAGTTTGCTCATGAAAGAACTATGGCATGCTCCATTGCGCACGATCGAGTATGAATCATTCCCATATACGTCAAATTATGTCTGTGGGCACCACCCTTTCCTTGACAAGGGAAAGAATGTCCATACGGCAAGAATCAGCCCCGCCAGAAGCAGACTAATCGGTTCTGGAATGGCTTCCGTGCGAATGAATCCATATTGGAAATCAGTCAACACCGCACCGGAATGCGAATCATTCCCTCCATACACACCCACTGTCGTGCTCACTTGCAAGCTTTGCAGTCCAGGAACAATTGAAGCACTATCGAAAAACAATTGTTCACCATCACCATCATCCTGAACATCCAGGATCGCGATGTTTGCTGGAATGACATTCGTGATTATATCTGAAAACTTTGGCACTTCGATTGATGTTATGTCGGTATGAATTTGCACGAAACCCGTTCCGGTAGTACCGAGGGTGGCACCGTTGATATCGAGTGAAACGTTTGAGAAAACCATATTGCCCGTTCGCGCATGAGCCTGGAATCCAATCTCCAATTCATAGGCGTTGTCCCATTGCATAATCTGGGATGCCCCATGGATTCGAAATTGCAGAATAATATCGTCGGAGCCGGCCGGTGTGATGACTTCTGCCATGATTTCTGTAGGATTAGGCGCGCTCATCCCGTATTGTCCGATGGCAAGGAAAAAATCATTAAATACGACACTCCCATCCACGGATTCGATGCTCGTGCCCGGAGTCAATAGTTCATTCAAGGTGGAGGATGGGATACCCGCGAAAATGGAAGTCGATGTTGGAACAGTTAATCCAAGTAGAAGCAAAAAGGACAAACGGATCCAGATCTGTTTGCCAAACAAGAAATGGTAATTGTGGGTGGCTGGTTTCATAAAGAAGCCTCCAACAAGAGAAATGGATGTACTAATATAAATTTCAAGATCGAGGTCAATCGGATACCCCCGTGATCTGTCGGATCGAGAAACGCCAGGCGCTGAACAATCGATAGATGAACAGGCGCTGCGCCAATACGCCGGAGAAAAATGTGCAAGTGATGGGACACGATGACGAATGGCTGTGGCCCCCCCTTGCCGTCATCTCTTGCTTGAAAGGCGCAGATCCTTTCAAAAGCAGCCGTTTTCAGGAATTTCCACGAAAAAGAAAGTCACTAGCCGGCTCGTAATCCTAGTGTGATGACCCAATCGATAGAACACTCATCGTAAAAAGGGATGAGTCAATAGATACTTACTACCTCTTCTCAAGCACATCCCTGCCACACAACGCAGCAGCGGAGCTGAACGACGGTAAAAAACCTAGGAGATAATTTACACTAGCGTCCATGCGATGTCAATCATTTCCCTAAGAAAAGTTCAGCGATGTTCGTGGCTGATAATATGCTAAATCCATATATCCTAAGGAATTGCGACATGCATGAATTCACGGTAATTTCCACATACTGATCGTGATCGTGCAGTTTCGGCCATTGAATTAACCAGATCGAATCTCGATATTATAGTGTTCACGGATGCCAAGCGATATCCGGGAAACTCTACCTTGCCTCGAGAAATCAATAGCGAATATGATTCAAGCTGGATCAAGTGATCAAATCAGCTAAAACTTTTTTTGCCTTTTTAATGTCATCCGCAGCGATAGCCAATTCGATGAGATCTCCCGCGACACCCACGAGGTAAATCGCTTCGAGATTCACGCTGGCTTCTGTAAGCTTGGATGCAACTCCCGTTAGCTCGCCCGCCTGGTTTTCTAACAGGACGGAGATCACCTCGTTTTCATCGAACCGGATGTTCTTGTCGCGAAGCGCGTTGCGCGCGGCGTCATCATCGTCGGGAATAAATCGCATCAAGGCCTGATTACCTAAGCTCAATGCGGCGACTGATTTGATGTTGACACCTTTCAAAGAAAGCGCATTTGTGACATCTGACAACTCCCCAGGACGATGCGTTAACTGGACTGTGAAATCTTTCATGCTTCTTTCCTTTCCAACGGAGAACCAGGATTGACAGGTTACTTGATACGCCAGAGGTTTAACCGCCCTCGAACCAGCATACCATTTGCGGTCTCTCAAGTCGAATAAGATGGCCATTTACTCCAATCCAAGTTGCTGGGGCAACCACATGGACAATGCTGGAATGTAGGTAATCAGCACGAGCGCAACGAACATCGCGAAAAAAAACGGGATCATGGGGCGGGTAACTGCGGCGATGGAAGTCTTGCCAACCCCGCATCCCAAAAAAAGGCAGGTTCCGACAGGGGGCGTGCAGAGACCGATACATAAGTTGACAATCATCATGATGCCAAAATGGACCGGATGCATTCCTAAGTCTTGTGCCACGGGCAGGAAAATCGGTGTGAAGATCAAGACGGCGGGAGTCATATCCATGAACGTCCCAACGCAGAGTAACATCAAGTTCATCATCGCCAATATC
Organism: Pirellulales bacterium; assembly: GCA_016930815.1. GTDB lineage: Bacteria > Planctomycetota > Planctomycetia > Pirellulales > Lacipirellulaceae > JAFGFZ01. Next base: position 23,131 of record JAFGFZ010000056.1, read on the forward strand.
GCCAGAGGATTTTCCGACACGGACAAGAGAACGGCACTTGCCGATTGCGGGAGGTTTAAATATGCCATCACCCAACTCATCGCCTGGCTCGTACCGATCAACAAAAATACTACCGCTGTGGTGATGCTTGTCTTTAATAATATTCGCGGCAGGTCGGAAAACTTGATTTCCCGATAGATGAACACGGTCACAATAAACGCGTAGAGTACCGCGATCGCGGCGGCTTCGGTGGGTGAGAACCATCCGGAAAGGATTCCCTGAAGCACGACAACAACGAGTCCCAGACTCAGAAACGAACCGGTGGTGGCTTCCACCATTTTTTTCCAAGCGATTCTGCCGCCCGATTCAAAACCATGCCGCTTTCTCATTAGCCAGCATACGGCCATGATGGCCAGGCCGATGATAATACCGGGGATGATTCCAGCCATGAACATCGATGCCACCGAGATGTCACCAGCCACGACAGCAAAGACAATCATGATATTGCTAGGTGGGATGACCAGCCCCGTCGTGGCGGCTGTCGTCGTGACAGCAACGCTGTACTCGCGGCTGTATCCTTTATGAACCATCTCTGGAATCATCATGCCGCCCACGCTCGACACCGCCGCGGTGGCTGAGCCGGAGATCGTGCCAAACATCATGCATGTAATTGTACTGACGTAGCTCAACCCGCCACGAAACTGGCCGACGAGCGCCGAGGCAAAATTGATTAGACGCCGGGCCATCCCGCCCTCGCCCATCAGGAGACCGGCCAGGACGAAGAAGGGAATGGCAAGCAGCGAAAAACTGGCAATCCCCTTGCTCATGCGCTGCGCGACAATGTAATTGGCCGGAACATCTCCCAGTGAAACCACAGCCAAGAGCGCGGCGGCGCCAATCGCGATGGCAATGGGCACCTTCAATAACAGCATGGCAATAAAGCTGACAATCAGAATCGCAAGCTGAACTTCCATGAGCTAGTTGACCTCGCGCGATTCGGAATCAACATGATCCGCGGATCGGCCAGAGAAAATTTCACCAATCTGTTCCATGGAAAATAGAACAATAAATGCGCCACTGACGGGTACTGCCAGATAGACATAACCCATTTTCAGACCCAATGCGGGAGTGAGCTGGCCTGAAGCCAGAGTTCTGGATACCAGTTCGAAACCACCCCAAACGAGCGCCGCCGCGGAAAAGCAGATGACGATCAGTTGGACTGCCAGCTCTGTCAGCTGCTGGCCGTCCAGGCTGAGTTGTTTCACCAGGTAATCCATCCCCAAGTGTTCCCGCCTGCCAAATGCCACTGCGGCGCCGAGTAGAGAAACCCAGACAAGGAGGATCGTCGCCACTTCCTCGGTCCAACGGCTCGGTGATCGAAGCAAGAACCGAGTAAACACACCCCACAGCACATCGAGCACCAAGAAAGCCATCGCAATAATGACAACCATTTCCAGGAGCCGTACGAGTATCGCGCGCAATTTGAGAATGTGTTTCCACATCGTCAATCACCTCTCATTCATCCTACAATCACAGCTCATTCACGCGTTGCAGTAAATTCCCGAGAACAGTGCCTGCGTATGACTGATGCATCTTGACTACTTTTGCGGCAAAAAGTTTCTTGTCGGGATAATGAATCTCGACACCTTCTTTCTTGACTGCTTCAATGGCTGCATCACTTGCGTGACGCCATAGCCCGCGTTGGTATTCAGCCGATTCATCGGCGGCCTCTTGGATCCACTGCTGTTGCTGAGTCGTGAGCGACTGCCACACGCTTTCGCTCATCAGCAGGATATCGGGCACGCGGGAGTGCTCGTCCAACAAGTAGAATTTGCAGACCTCGAAATGCCGACTGGTATGAAAGCTAGGAGGATTGTTTTCCGCGCCATCGACCATGCGGTTCTGCAGCGCCGTATAGAGTTCGCCATAGGGAATGGGGGTTGGTGAGGCGCCGAGTGCATCGACCATGTCCATGGCGGTCTTGCTATTTTGCACGCGAATCTTCAAACCGGCCAGATCATCGGGTGTCATGACCCGCTTGTCGATGGTGTAGAAGCTGCGTGAACCGGCATCGTAATAGCACAGGCCGTGAAGTCCCACCGCCGCTCCAGCGGCCAGGAGTTGCTTGCCAATGTCGTTCCTTAAAACCTGCCAAAAATGCGCGTCGTCCCGGAATGCGTAGGGGATCCCGAATAGAGCCATCTCGGGTATGAATCCTTCCAGGGGCGCTGTCGAGGTTTTGGTGATCGCCACGGCGCCATGTTGCACCTGTTCGACCAGTTCCGTTTCGGAACCCAGCTGGCCATTCGGAAAGATTTCGAGCTGCAGAGAGCCGCCAGACTTTTCAGCCAGCAACTCGCCCATGCGGACCATCGCCAGATGGACTGGGTGGTTCTGGTCGAGGCAATGGCCGAGTTTTAGAACGCGCCGGCCACTGTCGAATTGGCGCGAGAGGTTCCGATGACGGACGAAGAGCGAAAAGCCAAATGCCGCCAACAAAACACCAACCAGGATTCCCGCAAGGAAATTAAGGAATGTGCTTTTTTTCAACATGTACTCCGTAGACTCGTGTCAGAAACGAAGCCTCCCTAAAAGAAAAATCCTTCTATATTCTCATCGTTGGGATTCTGGAAGTCGATGGGTATTTGAACGCTTTTTATTCCATGTCCAAAGCAGCACTCAATAATTCAAAACCTCATGGAGAGAATTACCAGATTGGGCTAGTTGATGTTTGCGATCATCCTTATATCGAAACAATAAGGGCCGTGCGCGAGGTTGGAAATACCATGTACAAGACGCGATCATCGGATCCATCCTCCGGTGCGAATGATTAGAACCGGTTTTTAAAACTTTGATAGTGAATGAAACAACGATACATTCCCCATTGATTCCAACGCTATCAATCACTGGATTCGAGTTATGAAACCGGTTCTACCAATTCTAGGAATGGTGTATGGATCATGGATTTGTTGTTCTCGGTGTCCAGTTCCGGGAACGGGAGCCTTGGGATGTGCGCCGCATTGTCTGTTTGGCCGTGATATCTTGAGGCAGGCTGGTCACATAGCCGGGACGCCCATGACCGATATCTTTTACCTCGACAAGCCAAGCATCGGGGAGCCGGCCCTTGACGTAGCCGGCCCAAGAGCCATCCGGCTGCGGCACCATGAATTCCGGATACCATACTAGATCGCGCCAATAGGGTTCATCATCGCAGTAAACATACCAGACCTTGGCTTGGATGATTTTATTCGGCGAATCGATCCTGCAACGGAAAAGCGTGCCGCCTCCGGCACCGTAGAGACGCCCTCCCCATTCAAAATCCTCGTTTTTGATCTCGCAGGATAAATCCCGGATTCGGGGCACGGGTCTGCCTTCGAAACAGTGCGCGGTCCACATCTTCCAATTCATGAAGTGTTTTTCTGACATCGAAGCATGCCGGTAGTTGGGAACCATGGCGATTGTCCAATCCAGATCCGTCAAACCAACAATCCGGTTGATATTGTACATGGTGTAGCCATCTTCATTGGTGCCCCCGATATAAAGGACCTTTGCATCGGTATATTGATCGGCGAATGGTGGAAACATCATCCGTTCGGGGGCGGTTCGATGGCGTTGGGTCCATGTGGATTCATTTCCCATGTAAACGATGCCAACAATCCGCGGATCTGCCGTGGCTGCCGTGTGGGCGCAGGTTGCCCGTTTGCTGTGCCCGCCTACAATCGCGCGAATCTGATCCTTTTCAACCTTGAGTATTTCCGCCATGACATCCATCGCGCGAAGGTATATGATCGCCAACCGGAAATGGGGGTGGTCCGCGGGATCATGGGTTTTGGCCCAATGATTTCCCAGATGGCCTATCGATAATTCCCGACCGGGTTTCTCGTCATACTCACCCGGATGCGGGCAGATCATTGTGGGATATCCAGTTTCGGCTGCGATCGGTTCACCATAATTTCCCAAGAATGAATCCCGCCATGGCCCAGTTGCCAAACCGTCCCAGCCGCGCTGCCCCACGATCACGCATTTGCCAATTCGTTCGGGCGAATGCGTGATTGACGGATCGGCCGGCATGTAGACCACGCATGGATGCCCCCACATCTGGCCTTCCAGTTCCTGACTATAGAATTTCACTTCCATCCGGCGCAGTTTCGTCGCGGGACACGTGTCGGATTGCACGATTTCGTCCCGCTGGATTTCATAGTTCAGAGGCAGCAGTGTTTTTTGGGACCGGTGCCATATCTGGGCGGGTGTTTCTAGATCGTCGTCGGCACGCGACGGGAGCTCTGCCGCAGCACCCGTATTGAGAAACTGGCCCGACATTGCAGAGGTGGTCCAGATCGCAAGGAGAATGATAAGTCTCATGTGAATTGATTCATAGCACATATCGATACCTCGCATTGCATGGGTGGTGGCATAGTCCCTGGCACCTGAGGGAATTATTCTACCCTTTCGTGCCGGGCTTCCGATGAGCGCTCTGGTACACTGGCCATGCGACGGTTCCTAGGTTCCCGGAAACAAGGTCGCATTGCTCGGCACGTGCTCCGATTGTACCAGGAACATCTTCCGGATTCTTCCCGGATACCTCGGCAATCCCGCTTGGGACTCCGATCTTCCGCCATGATCGCCTGGAATCCCGTCTCGACCAGTATTTTTTTGGCCTCCCGAGCGGGGAGGCCGTTCGCCTTGGCCGCCTGTGGATGGGGCAGCCTGTATGCAATATCGCCGATCTTGGAACGAGTCACATGGAATCTATCTTGACATCCAATTCCTCCTGCGGGAATATTATTCACCCCCATCATTCATTGGAATTTCATCCGGCACATGGCCCGTGTCCCTTGCTGAGAAGGATCTGATGTGGATATCGCAGAGCTGGTAAATACCATACGCGTTGTTGAGCTAACAGCTAAAACGCGACCGGCAGCGATTCGCGCGTTGGCAAAGTCGATCGATCTTAGTCAAGAAGGCATCCCATTTAAACAACTTGTGAAAGCTGTCGAGGAGCGGGAGGCCACGGCTCAGACGATTGTCGACGAGGGTTTCGCCATGCCGCACGCGATTATTGATTGGGATGGCGATTATCGTATTGTTCTGGGGCGCAGTCGGTCTGGTGTTGATTTTGGAATCCTCGACAGTGCCCGAGTATATCTCATTGCCTTGTTCATCGTTGGGCAGCAACGCCAGAAAAATTTCCATCTGGAGTTGCTCGCGGCGCTAGCCGAATTGATGGAATCAGACGAATTCCGTCAAGAGATCGTACAGGCTCCCGATACCCGTGCCATCGAACGGCTCCTGTTGGCAAAGGCCGGCCGACCGATGCCAGCGGATAAGCCAAAGCGGTTGCCCAGCGTTCCGCGAATCAATACGATTCTGGTCCGGCAGTCGATCCATTTGGCTGATACGATTTCCGCGCAGGCGTTGCTTATTACTGTTGATAAATTGGATTACGCGCCCTGGACTCTTCTTGAGGAATGGAGCGGCCGCCTGCTGGTAATCACGACGCAACCGAGTGACGATTGTATCACCAAGCGTCCCGATTCACACTTTTATGACATCCCGCATGCGACGCTAGCGCGTATGGATCGAGCGAATCTGGGGCTCATGCTGGCCGCTTCAGATAAATTACTTGCCAATAACGGTCTCGTGGTATGTGTCACTGGTCCTGGAGGCCGCCTGCTTGATAGTATCTCGGTCGTTGCGCTGGATATGTACCGCGATGCCGTCTTTGGTAGTAAAGTAACGAAGCGTTCCACGGCAATTTTACCGGCGGTTGTCTTGCGAGCTTTAACGCTGGCCATTGAACTGGCCGCGGAAGGGAGGGAGGGCCAGCCGGTAGGTACCATGTTTGTGATCGGAGATGCACGCCAGGTACTGCGGCACGCTCAACAGCTGATTTTAAATCCCTTTCATGGATATTCGCGAACTCTCCGGAATCTTCTCGATCCCAGCCTGGGTGAGACCATTAAGGAATTCGCTCAAGTGGATGGAGCGTTTGTTGTTCGAGCGGACGGAATCGTACTCACGGCGGGAACCTATCTAATCCCCAAAAGTTCCTCTGTTAAACTGCCTCCCGGCCTGGGGACCCGCCACCAGGCCGCCGCCGCCATCACCGCGCACACCCAGGCACTAGCCATTGCCCTCAGCCAGTCGACCGGGACAGTCACGGTCTTTCGCCATGGCCAGATTGTTTTACGACTTGAGCGGGCCATCCCAAGCCATTCATAGGCAAGTAATTCATGATACAATAGATAGCAATGATCTTCTCTGGCACGGTCTTGTCCATCAGCCGATGATCCATCCATGAAACACAAGGGTTTAAGAGCACGTCAACGACTTGGGAAGTACCGGATTCTTTCCAAACTGGGCGAGGGTAGTTTTGCTATTGTTTACAAGGCGATGGATACGATGGAGGGCATGCCGGTTGCATTAAAAATTCCGCATGACCATCTAGTTACCGATGAAGTGATTGCCGATTTTCGCAGCGAAGTCCGCCTGGTAGCCCGCCTTAAACACCCCAATATTCTGCCCCTGAAAAATGCGGACTTTGTCGATGGACGTTTTGTCATCGTTCATCCTTTGGGTGATCGGACATTAGCCGATCGCCTGCGTTCACGCATCTCGCTAACCATGGCGATCCATTATGCCGAACAAATGCTAGCTGCTGTGGCCTTTGCCCACGAACACCGTGTTATCCATTGTGACATCAAACCAGATAACATGATCCTGTTTTCCGGCGGAGAACTGATGCTGACGGATTTCGGAATCGCCAAAGTCGCATTACGGACAGTTCGCGCATCCGGATCAGGAACCATTGGATACTGCGCGCCCGAACAGGCGATGGGGCAGCCATCGTTCCGATCGGATGTTTTTGCCCTGGGTCTTATTTTATATCGCATGGTTAGTGGCTACTTGCCTGAATGGCCATTTCAATGGCCCCCGCACCGTTATGACCGGGTCCGGAAAAGAATTCATCCCGATCTACTCCAACTCATACGGCGCGCGATTGAAAACGAGCCACGGAAACGATTCTCGGATGCCGGTGCCATGCTTGCTGCCCTCCAGCGGATTAAACGCCGGGCGCTCCAGTACCGGGATCAGGAACGTTCCGTGAAGTCGAGTAACCAGGCCATGCGTGATTGGCGAACAGTACGCCGGAAACAGTTCCGGAGGCAATATGGTAAGATATTAGACACGCACTTGACATGCCCTCGATGCGATAGTCCCGTAGCGGAGAGCATGACAACCTGCCCCTGGTGCGGTGATGACCGGCTGGTCCACCGGGATTCAACTCGATTCCCGATCCAGTGCCCGCGTTGCCGTCGAGGTCTCAAACTCGATTGGATTTACTGTCCCTGGTGCTATGGTGAAGGCTTTGAAGTACCAAATACACGACACTATTCGGATACCCGTTACACAGGGCGCTGTTCCAACCCGGCCTGTTCGCGAAAACAACTGATGCCATTCATGAGATACTGTCCCTGGTGCCATCGTAAAGTCAAACGCAAGTGGTTGATCGAGGGATCGTCCGACATCTGCTCGTCCTGCGGCTGGGGTGTGGTTCGAGAGTTCTGGAGTTATTGTCCCTGGTGCGGCAAGGCTCTCGGAGAGATATAGATGATCGATTGCGAATCAGCGGATCAGGCAAGACTCTATTTTGATGAGGACATGTCGGAACCAGCCCTCATCCCAATCGCAGGTGGAATCTCGTGCCTCTTGACATCGCGATGCCCGGATAAGGAGACACCGAACGAAGACGCCGCAGCCCTGATTCCTGTCGATGGCCGTTCGGCCGTGCTTGTTGTTGCCGATGGGCTTGGTGGGGGAGCGGCGGGCGAGCATGCATCCCGGAAGGCAATCGAGTCATTAAAACTGGCCATCGATGATGCCCGTGGCACGGAAACACTGCTTCGCACGGCGATCATCAGCGGTTTCGAATTGGCAAACCAGGCAGTCCAGGACCTGGGTGTCGGCGCTGCAACAACGCTGGCAGTGGTCGAGGTGGTTGATGGCGTGGTCCGTTCCTACCATGTGGGAGATTCGACCGTGCTGGTCGTCGGAGGGCTTGGCAAGATCAAGCAGCAGACGGTTTCCCATTCGCCGGTCGGTTATGGTGTTGAAGCCGGATTGCTGGACGAAGCTGAAGCAATGCACCACGAAGAGCGGCACATCGTATCCAACGTGATCGGCTCACCTGAAATGCATATCGCGGTCGGGCCTCCGATCGCCCTATCCCCGCGGGATTCGGTGCTTCTGGCAAGTGATGGGCTATGCGACAACCTCGACTGGGATAGCATCATTCACATCATTCGTAAGGGCCGGCTAAGTCAATCGATCATGGCTCTCGCGAAAGCGTCAACCGATCGAATGAATCATCATACGGAGGGCCAACCATCCAAGCCAGACGACCTGACACTCATTGCTTTTCGATTATCAAGATCGCGGCATTGATTCAGTTGGCTGGTCCCTCGCTTGGAACCGGCTGGGCCGTTGTTCGCAGATGAATATCGCGCTGGGGAAATGCTATTTCGATCCCAGCCTTTTTGAATTCCCGGTCAATGGACGTATGCAAATCGTTGATCGTCTGCAAACGTTCATCGAGCGATTCAAGATAGCAGCGAAGAACGATATCCAAAGTGCTCTCGCCGAACTTTTCAAAGCATGCGAATGGGGCTGGGTTATCCATCACA
>JAFGFZ010000418.1 GCA_016930815.1 Pirellulales bacterium
CTGGCGCTGATTCGTTGGGATGTCTCAGACATCCCGGCCGGCAGTGTAATCGACGGCGCGGCGATCACCGTTTACGTGAACGATTCAAGCAACGGCCAAGCGTACGAATTCTACTCCGCGAATCGAGAGTGGATCGACGATCAAGCCACCTGGAATGTGGCGTGTACGGGCGTGCCGTGGCAGACGCCCGGCGCTCGGGGCCAGCTGGATCGCGGCAGTGAAATCCTGGGCGTGATGGCGCCCACCGCGGTTGGCTCGTATACCTACGCACTGAACGCGGCTGGAATCGCGCTGGTGCAGCAGTGGATTGACGATCCGTCGACGAACTATGGATTGATCATTTCGGACGAGAATAATACTGATGGAATGGAGTTCGATTCGAGTGAAAGCGCGACACTCTCCTACCGACCCCGGCTGACGCTGTCGTTCCGCGGGGTGGACGACACGCCGCCGTCGATCCCAACCGGCTTGACCGCGACCGACGATGGTATCTCGAGCATCGCGCTTTCCTGGGAGGCGTCGACCGATTTGGAGTCGGGCATTGCCGGCTATAGGGTGTTCCGCGATAACGTCGAAATCGGCACCACAACGACGACTTCGTTTCTGGACGTTGATCGTGACACGAACACGATTTACTCGTACGCCGTCTTGGCGATCAACGGGCAGGGGGTTGAAAGTGGGCTGAGTAATCCCGCCGTGGAGCACCAGATCATTCCCGTGCCGATCCAAGTGAAACTTTCGGTACGCGATAGCTACCTTTCCGACTCCGCCGTGCTCGTCCGGGTGGCCGTGTACGATCCGCAGGGCAACATCGCCCGCGATCTGTGGAACGCCACGGTGACACTCACAACGGACGATCCGTCGGTTTCCCTGTCGACCGACGAAGTCGCATTGGTCAACGGACTCGGAAGCGCGCTGGTGACCTTCCGTGGTGGATCCGACTTCACGCTGTTCGCGACCATTGCCGGTAATGTGGGTAGCCGCGAGCTGACCAGCCTGGACGGAGGACCGCAGACGGAAGTCTCGGGCTATCAGAGTGGTGTCTGGAGCGGAGTTGTTCATGTCATAGGAGACGTAACCGTTCCTGCCGGCCAGACACTCACGCTTGAACCGGGGACGCTTGTCATCCTTGACGGCGACCCGGTCGGCGCGACGGGCAGCACCCAGATCGTGGTTGCCGGCACACTCGATTCACGAGGAACCGCTGATCAACCAATTACGTTCACCGCAGTCGATCCGGCAAATCCGTGGGGTGAAATCGATATCGACGGCGGTACGGCGATATTCGACTACACGGTCGTCACCCGCGCGGGCAATTCCCCACGCGGCGGACATACCGAAACGGGGCCGGCATTCCGCCTGCATAACGACGCGAACTTGCAATTTACCAACGGCAGCGTCGCGAATATCCACGGCAAGATTATGCAGGCGACGGGTGGCGACGTGATCATCAACGATTCGCTCCTGACCCGTGCGGTGATGGGACCGGAAATCAGCGCGACGTCGTTGTTATTCCGTGATAATTGGATTGTCGATATGAACCGTTCGTGGCATTACAATAACGTCGACAATGATAACGACGGAATCTACCTGCATACACAATCGACGGGCCAAACGCTATCGCTCGAGCGGAGTGTGGTCGCGATGGTCGGCGACGACTGTGTTGACACGTTAAACAGCGAGGTGGTCGCCCGCGAGATGATTGTCCGAGATGCCTTTGACAAGGGCTTCAGCATCAATGGCGGCACGATCCTGATCGAACGGAGCCTCATTGTCGACACCGGTGTCGGGATCCAGACGAAAGGAGACTCGACGTTTGCACCGCAAACGAGGGTCGACCGCACGACGATCTCAGGCGTTCATGTGGGGATCGTGATGCGAGAGCTGAGCTCCAGCGTTGTTTATGACGTGGTCAACACGATCATCCACGTCAATCCACTGGGCGACCCACTCCTGAACGAGGTCGCCCCGGACGGCAACGATCGTTTCCACATCAACTACTCGCTATTCGACGAGTCGTGGGAATTTGCCGGGAGTGGTATCGGGAACATCGAATCGAATTCGCCGATGTTTGTCGACCTTGCTGGAAAAGATTTCCGATTGCAGGCGAATTCACCGGCCGTGGACAGTGGCGACCCGTCGTCCACACCCGACGACGATGGCACCCGCGCCGACATGGGCGCCTTTGCCACCATGCAGCATGCGGCAGGCGACTTCAATCGAGACGGCAACGTCGATGGGCAAGACCTCGCGCAATGGGATGGCGATTTTGGGGTAAATGGCGAATCGGATTCGGACGGCGACGGCGACTCGGACGGCAACGACTTCCTTGCCTGGCAGCGGAATTTCGGCAGCACTTCACCATCGGGATCAGCGGCTAAAAGTTCCACTGGATCGGGGGCAAACGATCATGGCAAGAGCATGTTCTTCGGCATAGCCAATGCAACATCGGATCCTTCAAACAACACGATGGGCGGTCTAGTCGGTCTAGTTCGAAGGAGCCTTGGGAATGGTCAAGATCTTTTTTTCCTCCCGCCGTCTCGTCAAGACATGCCATTCGACGCCTTTGATGATACCGGCTGGTCGCTGCCACAGCCGTTGGCCAAGTCGATTGGCGATCCAGTTTCTTGTCTCGATATGCCCCATTTCCAATCGCGTGATGCATCTCGACCATCCAAGCGTTGCCATGCCATCGATAGCGTCATGTCTTGTTTGGAAGGTCAAGCTGCACAGACTGATCTTGAGTATATGGATCGTCGTGTGGGTGAAATCACTTTCACGGATTTCACGGAGCATAAAGGGTCATTCTAATTTTATCTTGCCATCTTCCTCACCATCCGATAGTTTGATTACCAAAATGAGGTAGAATGGTTTGAAGATCATTCGAGGATTCGTATTGTAATACGGATTCTGGAATGGGTTTGAATCTCCGGTTATATTATTCTTACATGATGTTTCTGCGATCTACTGCGATCCTTGGTTTCCTCTTTGTCGCGCTGGTCCCGTGGTCCTGCGCATGGGGAGGGACTGCCGATCAGGATGCCGGAACCGAATCGGGAATCGATTCCAATGCCGGATCGAACGGTTCAATGGAACGAGCAGCGGCCTTGGTCGCGGAGGTGACGATCTATCGGGATGGTTATGGCGTGCCCCATATCTGGGGTGGTTCGGACGAGAGTGTGGTTTTTGGATTTGCTTACGCCCAGGCCGAGGATATCTTCTGGCAGGTCGAAGACAGCTATATCCTGGCGCTGGGCCGGTATAGCGAAGTGCATGGCCCCCGGGGTTTGAATTCAGATCTGTTGAATCGGGCGTTCGAAGTGGTTCCGCGGAGCCGCGAGGATTTTCCAAAACTCGACGCCAAGGCCCGGTCGCTTTGTATCGCCTTTACCGATGGTCTGAACTATTTCTTGGCGAAGCACCCGTCCGTTCGACCGCGGCTCATCGATCATTTTGAGCCGTGGCACGTGTTGGCCTTCTGGCGCCAGATCCAACTTGAAATGAGTTATCGATACACGCACCTATCCGATAGCTATCTTCCACGCAACAACAGTCGCATTTGGGCACAGGTTGGTTCGAATGGCTGGGCGATTGCCGGGTCCCGGACGCAGAGCGGTGGCACGATGCTCTTTGTGAATCCGCATCAGCCCCTTTTTGGGTTCGGGCAGCTCTACGAAGCCCAGTTGAGTGGCACCGAGGGCCGTGATGGCAAGCCGTGGAATTTTACCGGCGCGACGTTTCCTGGCAGCCCGCTTCTGACGATCGGTCGGAACCGGTATCTCGGCTGGACCATGACGACGAACGAACCGGATATTGCCGATGTCTGGGAGGTTCGGTTCTCCGATACCAACGATCCACTGGCCTATGAATATGATGGTGCCTGGCGCCGAGCGACCGAATGGCGCGAGACCATTCGGATCAAAAGTGGCCAGCACATTCGCGAAGAGTTCTATATCCTGAGAAAAACGCATCATGGGCCGGTCGTCGGGAAAGTCGATGAGACGACACGGCTTGTCGCCCGGATCAGTGGCCTCTATGAGGTTGTTCCGATGCGGCAATCGCTCCCGATGATGAAAGCCCGTTCTTTGCAGGAGTTCCGGGATGCGTTATCGCTATTGCAGTTGTCGTTCATGAACATTGTTTATGCGGACATCGCAGGAAATATCTACTATTTATATGGCGCCCGTGCGCCGCGCCGCGATCCCCGGTTTGATTGGTCGAAGCCGGTGGATGGGAGTGATCCAAGGGCGGAATGGCTTGGTGTCCATGGTTTGGACGACCTGCCCCAAGTCGTCAATCCAAGAAGCGGTTTTGTGCAAAACTGCAATTCGTCTCCGTATATCACGACCGATATGGGGAATCCATCGCCGGGCGAAGTCCCACCCTACCTGGTTGAGGATGCGAATGAGCACAAGCGGCGGGCACTCCGGTCCCTTGAAATGCTCCGGCAGATGGAAAATATCTCCCTGGACGATCTGGAGCGGGCCGCATTCGATACCGAGGTCTATTGGGCTCGCCATGTGATGCCGCAGTTCCTCGACGAATTTGAAAAGGTGCAAGTCGATGCACCGGAGTTCGCGGCCGAGTTGGAACCGCTGGTTGAGCATTTGAAGGCCTGGGACTGCCGGGTGACGGCCGATTCCACGGCCGCGACGCTCTGTGAAGCCTGGTATGAAGCGATCTACGAATCCGATTATCCGGGCGAGAACCTGAAGGAACGGTATGCAAAGGATCCAATCCGGCGTTTGGAGGCCTTGAATCTAGCCGCGGCCAAACTTGAAAGGCTGCATCGAACTTGGAAAGTACCGTATGGCCGTCTGCACCGGCTTCAGCGTCGTCCGGATATCGCGGATCTGTTCGCGCTCCGCTTCGATGACCGGGGAACCAGCCTGCCGTATCTCGGCGTGTACGGCCCGATGGGCGCGATTTTGACGCAATACTACACACCCAGTATTCATATACCGCTCATCACGTCCCAGAAGAAAAGGTATGGAGTCGTCGGGACCACCTATATGGCCATCTATGAATTCGGTCCGGATGGTGGGATGGGACGGAGTGTTGTCCCGTTTGGCACCAGTGGGGACCCCCGATCGACCCACTATTTTGATCAGGCGGAACTCCTCGCCGCATGCCGGATGAAGCCCATCCCGTTCACGCTAGCGGAAGTCCAGGCCGCCACGGTCCTCGCATACCATCCCGGAGAGGAGGAAACCATTCCGAAGTCGATTGATTGAGGGGAGTCCAGGCCATCGGTGCAGCACTCGAGAGGCTGCTAGGCTCTTCTGGCGGAACGGAGTATACTAGAAGCAAATCCAATCGATTCCATTTAGATATCCATTCGTGTTGCGATGATCCGGGTTTTCAGCCGCTTCGAATCGCAGCCGTTTCCCGAATATGCCTAAATATCTTGTTCGTCATGGTGCGATGCGTCTTCTAGGCGTTTTTTCCTGCAATCGGGGAGAAACGTATAGTCGCAACACACCGGTGATAGCTCGAACTGGCCGCGGTCTGGAAGCCGGTGAAGTTCTCTGCGAGGCCGACGAAAACATGTTGGCGGCGTTGAAAGATCCCAAAAACGGCCAAATACTCCGGGCTCAAACACATGACGATGTCATCGAACTCCGCAAACTCTTTGAACAGGGGCGCAACGAGTATCGAATCGTTGATGAGCGAATTCGGGAGTTGGATCTGAACATGCAACTCGTCGATTTGGAGCACCTCTTCGGCGGGGAACGGGTGATTATTTATTACCTCGCGGAACAACGCATCGATTTTCGCGGGCTGGTCCGGTTGCTAGCAAAGGAGTTCCAGACGCGAATTGAAATGCGGCAAATCGGCGTTCGGGACGAGTCGAAGCTCCTGGCCGACTATGGCGACTGCGGGAAGCCCGTTTGTTGCAATACCCATCTGACGGAAATGCCTCCCGTCTCGATGAAAATGGCCAAACTCCAAAAAGCCACCCTCGATCCAACCAAGATTTCCGGTCGTTGCGGCCGGCTCAAGTGTTGTTTACGCTATGAGTATGATTCGTATCGAGAAATGAGGAGGGACTTGCCTCCAGTGGGGGCGGAGATTATCACGGGTCATGGACGAGCGAAAGTTCTTTCCCAGGAAATCCTCACCGGACAAATCCTCATCGAAATGGAAGATATGCGGCGAATTACCATTGATGCTGCGGAGGTCATTTCTGTACTTCAACGAAGTATCCCCAAGAACGGCATTGCGGACATAGCGGACAACAAAAAGAATTCCAAGACGGCATCCAGTTCAAACGACGAAGAATCCATGCCATGCTAGACTCAACTCACCCACTTGCGAAACTTCTCCGGCGCGATCGGCGTTATCCATTCGAAGCCTACATTTTTGTATTTGAAGCGCTTCGCTATGCCCACGAAAAGCTCGGAATGGGAACCAAACAACCGTCCGTGGGCACCGACCACCTTTCGGACGAACCGGGCGAGGATCAGCATCTGACGGGCCAGGAGCTATGTGAGGCGATTCGCCATTATGCGATGGATCAATTCGGTCTGATGGCCCAATCCGTATTGAACCATTGGGGGATCTATTCAACGAGCGATTTCGGAGAGATCGTCTTCAATTTGATCGATATCGGTCAGATGCGCAAAACGGAACACGATTGCCGGGAAGACTTTGAGTGCGTCTATGATTTTGAGGAGGGCTTGCGGCGAAGTTATCGGATCAAACCGCCACGCCGGAGCGAGGAGCATCGATAGTGACTCGCCAGGTTCCCCAAGGCCGACGCCGGAAACAGGGGCAGGGATTGCAGGCCGTTGCTGATGGGAAAAGCGGGGCCAGCCCCTATCTCACAATCGCGAATCCACCGCGCAAACAACCCAGGCAGCTATTCCTGGCTGCATTGCTCTGGGTGCTCTGTATCCTGGGATTATTGTATGTGATTATCTCGTGATCATGCCTTGAATCCCAGGAGCGGAAAACAGATTACCGGGATGATGAGCGATGCGTATCCGATCGTTTTTCGAACCGGGCCGATTTCGACCGTATCGTCGGCCGTTGGCGGGTGATGGATGCCAATCAAAATCACGAGGATCAACATTGGCGCCCAAACGATGGCCTGATCGAGGTAGATTACCACGAAGAGGATGCAGAAGATAATAAACGACCGGGCGATGGCGTGTGCATCTTTCCCGAACAGGGCATAGATCGTATGGCCACCATCCAATTGGCTGATCGGCATCATGTTCAATCCCGTGATCAGCATTCCAACCCATCCCGCCATGAATTGGGCATTGACTTTCGAGACGCGTATCCATTCTGTGTTGAGATTCCAGTCGGAGTGAATCCATTGCATCATCCATTGGACGATGAGAGGGCTGTTGAGATAGAGTTCACCCGGTATTTCGGGTTCCGCGGCTTCCAACGTAAGATGCTTGACACCATACCACATGACAGGTATCGCGACGACGAGTCCAGCGAGGGGGCCGGCGATGCCGATATCGAAGATTTCCCTTCGGTTCGCCCGCAGCCCATCCATACCGATCACAGCCCCCATCGTGCCAAATGCATTGATTGGCAACGGGATGCACAGCGGGTAACTGGCCGGGATACGGTGGCGGACAGTTTGCAAAAAATGCCCCATCTCGTGCGCTAACAGGATCCCCAGCACGGCTCCCATGTACTCCAGTCCTTGCAGCCAATGCGTTTGGATTGCATGCCACATGGCGTGTAGATTGCCCAGCGATTCGGCGGGATTCCACGACGCCGCACCAACCCAAAATGTCGACAGACACGTTGCGAAAAAAAGGATGAATGGCAACGCCTTGCGGCGCTGGGGGCGGAAGTGCAGATCGGAAACACGCAGTTCGGGAAGATGCGCGAATTCCGGATCGTCAAAGGCATCGTATGGATCCTGCTCGACGTTCCGGGCGGGGAATGGATCCGAAGAGACTTCTGGAAGCGAAGGAATTGGCTGATTCTCCGGCGATGGGATGGGGCTGCTCATGAACGAATCATATCATAGAGTACGTTCCAAGACACCTCAATAGAGTTCAATGCTCTTAATACTTCCAGCACTGCTCTGCCCGGCGGCATAGAGGCATCGCTGCGCTGCATCCACCATTTTTTCGGCAGCGAAGTTCTTTGAAACCACTGCCACCGAGGCGATGCCGATACAGAGTGGAACTTCGTAGTAGGGGATCGCATCATTTGCAAAGATCCGGGACATCCGGTGGAGCAGATCGCGAGCATAAGCAATCGCGGCGGCTCGATCTCGGCCAGGAAGAATGGCGGCATAACAACGATTCGAGGAGATGATCGATATGCCCTTTTCTTCTTTGAGAACTTTCCGCAGCCTCGTGAGTATTTCCAGGGTGTCGATTCCCGATGCGATGGCGTCCTCTTTTTCTTTTGCCACGTCGACCTTTTTCAATAGCAGCAGGCTCAATTCCTCGCGGCGAGCCCGTGCTGTTGCAACAGCCAATTCGACCTTGGAAAGCAATGCCGCCCGGTCCATGTCTTCATGGACGGGTGGCCGGAGAGAGGCTGCATGGTACCGGCGGATCGGTTGCCTGGCATGCGCCGCTGGATTTTTCTTCTGGCATCCAGCCAGAAAATCAGCCGATTCCTGCGTGAGCTGCCGTGCATTCGCCAGAATAATCTCGCTTAGCTGCTGTTCAGTCCGTTCCATTTGAGCCAAGCAGCCACTGACTTCCTCCGCGAGGGAGCTCATTTGTTGATGTGCTTGCAGGACGATGTCATTGAAATGGAGTTCGTTCAGCAATTGGAATGAGAATACATCGGCCAAATCCCGGACCATCGGTTCAAGCCGATCAATGATTCCATCCAGTTGTGCCCGAGTCAGCTGAACATAGACACCACCACATTCAAGCAATTCAGGTAGCACGTTCAACTGATGCCGTCCGACCAGATCGGTGATGAGGGACGCCAGATGCAGAATGCGGGCAACTTGAGCATGTGGCTTGTCCAAGGCCTTGAGTTTGGCCAGGCTTCTCGGCGCGGCGATCGCATCGACCAGCAATGTCGGAATTCCCCAATGGGCCAGGAGGGCAGTTGTCAACAGCCGGTGGTCAAAGCCCAGTGACATCCGCTCGACCACCGATAAATCCGCATGCTCATGCCAGACGCTGTCCATCATCCGGGCGTAGGGTTCACCGAGTTCCTTTAACAAGACGAGGATTCCAAGATCCTCGAGCAAACCCGCGATAAATGCTTCGTCGCCTTCACACTTCCATAAGTTCTGTGCAACTTCGCGCGCGGCGACTGCGCGAATGAGTGCCACGGTCCAGTAGCGTACAAGTTGTTCGCTCGTGACACCGGTGAAGAGGGTGTCTGGGAGATTGAAGCCTAGAACCAGTAATTTGAGTGGCTTGGTTCCCAACAAGGTCAAGGCCTGATTCAGATCGATAATTTCGGTGCTCAAGCCAAAGAGTGAACTGTTGACAACCCGAAGAATCTTGGCTGAAATCGCCGGATCGCACTCAATGCATTCTTTCAACGCGCGGGAATCGATATTGGACTGGCTGGTAAGCTCCAGCACCTCGACCGCAACGGACGGCAATGTATATAAATCCTTGGCTCGGTGAACGAGTGACTCTAGTACATCCATAATCGTTGGCCATCGCTCCTACTTTCCAGGGAACATCTTATCTGCAAAATAATCATAGCTCATGGCCAGCCGAGTGGCTGAAACGATCCATCCGCGCCAACCGATATAATCCTTGCTCCGGAACTGGCATCATCGCATATTGAAGTCTGGGTCCGGTTGGGCGTATGGTTCCGAGCCGGCCGACGCTTGTTCTCCCGGTATCGCATGGTACACTCGTGTCCATGGCCCTATTGATTGGCATGGATGAAGCGGGTTACGGGCCGAACCTCGGACCCCTTGTGATTGCCGCGACCGCGTGGCGGATCGATCCCTTGCTGATTCGCCCACGGCAGCATCCTGGCGAATCGTGGGACGATCCGGCCTGGCTCTACAATTTGCTGGCGCCGCGGGTGACTTGCCGGCCCTCTCCCGATGGCCGCGTGGCCATCGGGGATTCAAAAAAACTCTATAAGGGAGGTGGGCGTCTCGAATCCCTGGAACGGGGGGTTCTGGCTGCTTTCAACTCGATCGACCGACACCCGAATACCTGGCGGCAAATGGTGGGTTGGTTGGCCGCGGATCCCCAGGGCGCCATGGATCGACTGCCCTGGTATCAAGGCCGGGATTTCCCGATCCCGGTCGACGGTCCGAGCATCACGCAACGAATCACTGGCCCAGAGCCGAGTGTATCGATCGTTGCGCTGCGTGCCAGGGCCATTTTTGCCGAAGAGTTCAATGCCCAGATCGAACTGCATGGCAATAAGGCGACCGTCCTCACGGGAATGTCGCTTGGCCTGCTTGATGATCTTCTGGACGGGCTGGAACCATGCATGTCCCGTGCCCAAACCTGTGCCGAAATTTGTGTCGTTTGCGACAAACATGGTGGCAGGAAC
>JAFGFZ010000419.1 GCA_016930815.1 Pirellulales bacterium
AACACGAACCTGTCAGGCTTAAAATACTTAACGGCGTTGGGCGAGGGAGCAAACCGCCAACCATCACTGCATGGGCAACAACTGTAGTGCTTCCAAGAAGACATTTGGTTGAAGTTTTTATCAGCCCAGCCACGCCCGCTCCTGACGCTGTGCGGGTGGCGACCGAATAGGCTCCTAATTGGCCAATCCCCTGCGTTCGAGGAGCGCCTTGATGGTAGGTTCCGCGCCGCGGAAACGCTTGTAGAGCTCCATCGGCGGTGCCGAGTTGCCGGCTTCAAGGATATTCTCTCGATACGAGCTGGCGAGACCTTGGTCGAAAAGCCCCTTTTCTTTGAATGCTTCGAAGGCGTCGGCGTCAAGGACTTCGGACCAGACATAGCTATAATAGCCCGCGGAATAGTCCCCGGCGAAAATGTGCGCAAAATACGGAGTTCGGTAACGGAAAACGATCTCCGGAATCAGACCGATCCGATTCACCACACTGGATTCGTACGCCAGAGGATCCTTGGGTTGCTGGTCCGCATGGGAATGCCAATCCATGTCCAGGAGCGAGGCCGCCAGGTATTCGACCGTTGCAAAACCCTGATTGAACTTCTTGGATTTCTGAAGTTTTTCCACCAAATCAGGCGGTATGATTTCCCCGGTCTGGTGATGCCGTGCGTAGGTTTGCAGGACTTCCGGGGCGAAGGCCCAGTTTTCGAGCATCTGCGATGGAAATTCGACGAAGTCCCTCGGGACATTGGTTCCCGAGAGACTGGCATAGGTCCCATTGGCCAGGATGCCATGCAGGGCATGTCCGAATTCGTGGAAGAGGGTTCTGGTTTCATCCAGGCTGAGCAGAGCTGGTTTCCCGGCCGCGGGCTTGGCGAAATTGCAGACGTTGGCAACGATTGGCCGGATGTCGCGCCCATCTTGTTTCCATTGTTCGCGGTAGTTATTCATCCATGCCCCACCCTGTTTGCTGCCGCGGGTGTAATAATCGGTGTAAAAGAGTGCCAGATGCGTGCCATCGTGGTCCTTGACTTCGTAGGCCTGCACATCCGGATGGTAGACTGGCACATCGTCTTTCGGGTGGAGTGAGATGCCCCAGAGTTTCCCGGCCACGTCGAAAGCGGCCTTTTGGACACGGGTCAATTCGAGGTAGGGTTTGACGGCCTGTTCGTCAAAATCGTATTGCGCTTTTCGGAGCTTTTCGGCATAAAACCACCAATCCCAGGCGGCAATCTGAAAATCGGCACCTTCCTTGTCGGCAATGGCCTGCAGCCGATCCCGGTCGTCCTTGGCACAAGCCAAGGCCGGCACCCAGAGCTTGTCGAGCAATTCATAGACCCGCTCGGGCGTTCCGGCCATGTTCTTTTCGAGGACATAATGGGCATGGGTTGGATACCCAAGCAATTTCGCCCGCTCGGCTCGCAAGGCCGCCATTCGGGCGGCGATTTTCTTGTTGTCCGATTCGTTGTCGTGGTTGCACAGGTTCATGTAGGCCGTATAGAGCTTTTCCCGCAAATCACGGCGCTCGGCATATTGCATCAGCGGTGTCCAACTGGTCCGTTGCAGCGTGAAGCCCCATTTCCCTTCATGCCCACCGGCGGCAGCGGTGGCCGCGGCGAAATCGCGGACGGGCGCAGGCAAACCGGCCAGATCCTCTTCGTTCTCCAAAAGCAAGGCGATACCGTTCATCTCCTTGAGCAAGTTCTCGTCGAACTGGGTCGCCAGCAACGAGAGCTCCTCGTTGATTTCGCGAAAGCGGGTTTTCACGCCGCCCGCCAAATTGGCACCGCCCCGCACGAAATCTCGGTACATCTCATCAAGCAGCCGGACCCCTTCGGAATTCAAATGGAGCTGGTCTCGTTGGTCGTGAACGGCCTGAACACGCGCGAACAAATCTGGATTCAAATAGATATCATCTCGATGTTTGGCTAACCGCGGATTGATCCGTTTGGCAAGGGCCTGGAGTTCGTCATTCGTATGGGCTGACAGGAGATTGAAGAACACGCCTTTCACCCGGGCCAGCATCTGGCCGGAACGATCCAGTGCTTCGATTGTATTCTGGAATGTGGGGGGATCGGTGTTGGCTGCAATTGCGTGCACTTCGGCAAGCTGGGCATCTATCCCCTTCATGAATGCCGGCTCGAAGTGGGCAGTTTCTATTTTATCAAATGGCGGCGCGGCAAACGGAGTGTCGAATTCAACGAGCAAAGGATTATCCACAGCCCCCTCCGCCGAAACACAGATGGATAGGATTACCAACGTCCAAAAGAATGGAATGGCCATCGAAGAAAATCTCGGCATCGTATTTCATCTCCCATAACAGGCTGACCACGATGTGGAATCGGGGAAGTCCGGAAAATCGTTCCAATGGAATCGAACCTGGACGGGGATCATTATCCTGCAGGTTGGCCCAATGCCCGATTCTTGCTTCGCTCGATCGATTGCAGTGCCAAGTAGCGTTCCCCAAACTTATCCATGTTTTCCAGTTCAATATCGTATTGATCGAAGTGGCGTTCCTCGTCCGCCACCAGATCTTCGAAAAGTTTTTTCGATACGGAATCGGCATGCGTGGCGCATTCATTGGCCCACCGATTGTAATCCATCACTGTCGATTCTTCCAATGCCCGGGCCTTCGTGAGCATCTGGGCAACGTCATGGATCTTCTCGACCTCGTTCGAGGCCTGCATTTCCACTTCTCCTTTGAGAAATAGAATCCGTTCCGCAAGACGCTCGGCGTGGAGCATCTCCTCGATGGCAGTTTGCCTGAAAAGCGTTGCCAGCAGATCGTATCCCTGGTCATCGCAGTGAAAATGGAAATACATATATTGGTGGATGGCCGTCAGCTCGTCTCCAACTGCGTTATTCAACAACTCGATACTTTTTTCATGCATGGTTTTCTCCGGATGGTTCAGGATGTTTATGATTTATCCTTGCTATAATTCTTTCTCGTTTGAACTCGTTCTTTCAGACAAAGACTCCTTCCCATGGAATGTTGTTCTAAGATGTCCCAGTAAGATAGGATCATCATAGGCGTCGAGTCAAGTATGCGGGACGGCGATACGTAAGGGTCGTTTACGGCCCTTTGGCGACGTAGGCGGTATTCGGCCCGCCGTTTACGGCGGGTTATGCGACTCTACTCAAAACAAACCCCCCGCCCCCTACACGCCGCCGCCGGCGGCGTGTAGGGGGCGGGGGGTAAAATACGACAGGCTGCATTTTGAATCCGTTCACCCGTGCTCAAGAGACAGTACAGTTTTTTTGGTAATGGAGGAACAATAGCGAAATAATTGACCTC
>JAFGFZ010000420.1 GCA_016930815.1 Pirellulales bacterium
GGCAACGCCGGCCTTTGCGAGCATGGTTTCTGGGATAGTTCCTCCGAGGGCGACGCGAGATATCTGGAAGAACGCGGTCCGCTGCATGGCATTGGACCCTACGAAGGGATGGAAGAGACGGTCACGTTGGATAAAATCACCGACGGTCAGACCTACACGCTCCTTGTAGGCGAGAAGGCCCATTATTGGACGAGTGAGGAAGGTCAACGGCGGCAGACATTGTGGGCCTATAGCTACACTTCATATAACCGATCCTGCACCTTTGAACAGACCCGTTCCATTATCAACGACTACGACCGATGCTTGGCCATTGGTGGTGAATTCGGAGACAATCCGTGCAAACGGTCCTGGGGAAGTTTGCATCCGGGTGGGCTCTCCTTCGTCATGTGCGATGGTTCCGTCCAGTGGATCACGGCCAATATTGACATCTTTATCTTCGGCGACTTGGCAACCATGGGCGGTTCGGAAATCATCGACTTCCCTTGATACCGATTGTCCGGTCATTGTCCCTTGATCTCGTCTTTTTGCATGTCACGATTCCTGTATTTCTTTTACCTTCTCGCCATGAACCACAGCTTATTTCAAGGCCCCTACCGAGTACTCGTCGGCGCCGCGCTCTTTGGGATCCTGATCTGTTGCGGGTGCCAGCCAAGCCTGGAAATCGCCCCGGTTTCGGGCACGATCACTTATGAAGGCCGACCACTTCCTGGGGCCACGATAACAACGCAGCCGATGACCAAGGAAGGCAGCCAGGATCCCGGTCCCGGTTCGTTTGGCAAGACGGATGCGGATGGCCATTATACGTTGGAACTCGTCTCACCGGCACGGCAAGGTGCCATCGTCGGAACGCATCGAGTGACCATCAGCCGTTCTTCAGCAACAAAGAGCACGGGGGATGCGTGGTCGGGTGATGCCTACCGAGGCGACGATCGCGGCTGGCCGGAACGGTACACGAACGGTTCCCTGACCCTCGAAGTGCCCGCGGGCGGACGCACGGATGCGGACTTCAAGCTCACGGCGAAATGAATGAATGTCGGCTCGTGGGCCGAATGACAGTCTTGCCGTGTCAGATTACCGCGCTGGGAGCCCTTGTTTGCAGGTCGTTTTGTGAGAGGGATGGATCCTTGGGCTCCTGTCTTGATGGCGGTTTTGCCGCGCTTGAGTCTGTCTTTCCAGAAAGTGTAGCCCGGTCTCTCCGAGACCGGGACGCGGGTCTCGAAGAGACCCGCCTGCGATTATTGGTTGCGGCTCCGCCGCTTGACGTAGCGCAAGCAAAAAATGTGATGCTCTGGGGCTTTTTGCTTGCAACCCCTAAAACTGCATGGCATGAGTACTGGATTGAGATCACCCCTGGTGGTACCGGCACGCATCAAGTGAGCATTTATCTCGACGGCGATACATCGGGCCCGGTGGGCGTATTTGATGTGACCGCTGGAAACGGCAACGACAGTGGCGGTGCGGAAGATTTCGGCTACATCGCCTTGGGATTGGGCAGTACGGGCCAGTACGGAGCGATTGATGTCGACTTCTTCGCGGTGAAGATCGTTCCAGAACCGGGCACGGTCGTGCTGGCATGGCTCGCTCTGGTTAGCCTAGCCGTATTCCGACGGCGGCGTTGATCGGCCAACGAAAAAAATGCAGGAATGGATATCCCCTCCGCCAATTCTGGCGGAGGGGATTTGCGGACGGCAACATAGTCCATGTGCCTCGAATTGATTCATTACCGGCTCGTCCAAGGCTTCCAATAAGCACGCGGGCAGATTGACCACGCCGCCATCAAAAGAAGAAGGATCTGGTCAAATCATTCATTTGACAAAGCACTAGTATCAAGTTCCCTCGGACGTTCGACCCGTTATGAATACGTCGGCCCGAGTCTTGGTTGACCGAATGCCAAAAGGAAGAGAATTCATGAACCCACTATCTTTTTCTCTGCACACCAACATGGGCCGAGTAGTCTTCTGCTCAGTCATGGTCGGCTTGATTTCGATTTGTTCTTTCCCAAGCGATACACGCGGCCAATCGTTCACGCCACCTAATGGGGGGTGGGCTTACACGTACGCGGGAGATACGGCCGCCAATCCTGCGGATGCAGCCCTCGATGGCACCTGGAATCATCACAATGGATCCGATGAATGGGATGGCACCGGTCCTGGAACAGGAAATCCTGGCGGTGCGGGTGTGTTCACGGATTCCGGGGCTACCTACTTGCGGATCCAAGACACTGGCAATCTGAACGATGGCGCCTACGGCATCGCGGATCCGAGCAACCGAAAAATCTATTTGACCCATGACTTGTCGGGCATCGCCACGAGCTCTCTTCTGGACGACGGTGTCACGCTTTCATTTCGGGCTCGTATTTCAACGAGCGGCACGCTCGACCAGACCTATCCCGCGGGTGGTCCCAACGCACCTTGGCCGGCGGGCGGGGATGGCGGGACAATCACCAATGATGGGAAGGGGATGGTCGGCATCCGTCAAGGGAATGGCGGTATGATCTCCTTCGATCTGGC
Organism: Pirellulales bacterium; assembly: GCA_016930815.1. Classification (GTDB taxonomy): domain Bacteria; phylum Planctomycetota; class Planctomycetia; order Pirellulales; family Lacipirellulaceae; genus JAFGFZ01. The sequence continues at coordinate 2,511 of JAFGFZ010000420.1, forward strand.
CCTGCCATCGGATACCACGGAAACCGGTCCCAACGGCGGTCTGGTCATGAACCAGCTCAATGGCCGTTCCATCAGTGGCAATGTTGATAACGGCGAAGGCGGCACGCCCAATTATGAAGCACTCGCCGACCCGACGGCATTCCATGAGTTCTGGATTGTTCTATCAGCGGTCCAAGGTGCTGGAACCCACCGAGTCCGGCTCTGGATGGACGGCGATGAAGACAACAAGTCCATCTTTGATCTGACTGCCGGCAACACCAGCGAAGGTCCCTTCGCAACTTACCTCAGCATGGGCCGGTCCGCCACTGGCGATAGTGGTGCTTTTGACCTTGACTTCGTCAGCATCAAGCCGGGAATCCATATTCCGGGAGGTGCGTTGGCCGGCGATGTGAACGGGGACGGGGTTGTGGATCTGGCAAACGACTTCGAGCCGATTCGCCTGAATTTCGCCCAGCAGGTACTCACCCGCGAAGAGGGTGATCTGACGTATGACGGCGTTGTTGATTTTGATGATTTCGAGCAGTTCAAAATCGCGTTCTTGGCCGGTGGCGGGAACTTGGCGGATATCAACTGGAGCGGCGTGCCCGAACCGGCCGCTGGGATCCTGTTCGCGATGCTTGTAGCGATCTGCTGGCTGCGTCGGTGTTGGCGAAGTTTTTAATAGAACAGATGAATTGATCCATCACTCGAACTTATTGCAACGGAATCGTATGGTTTTGCTCAATGCCTTCGTTTGCGGTTCGTCGGCCGTTCGAGCAACCAGACCACTTCGAAAGGCACAAAAATGGTTAAGAAACGGTACATTGCATTCGCAGGATGTGCGATGATCCTCCTGGTCTGTTTCATTGCCGAACAGTCGCCAGGCCAGGCCTTCGATCCCCCAATGGGCGGATGGACCTACATTTTTGAAGGGGATAATGCCGCTCCGGGCACTGGTGGCGCTGGGGCGATCGATGCCCTCGACGGGACTTGGTGCCACGATAACGGTTCCGATGCCTGGGATGGTACGGCGATCGGTACCGGAATTCCGGGTGGCGTGAACGCCCTGACCGAGGGGACGATTACCTACGTGCGTCTTCAAGATACCGGCGATCCCCGAGACTACGGGGCGGCCAGCGGTGCCACTGGGGGCGACGATCCCAGCAACCGCAAGGTCTATCTAGGCCACGATATCGCGGCCGAGGGAGCTTCGGCGACCATCCTGAACGACGGTGTCACGATTTCATTCCGTGCCCGCGTGCCAACGACACAGCCGCCTTTCAATGAACAGCATCCAGATGGCGGGGGTGGTATTGGATCTTGGCTAACGTCAGGCGATGGGTATGTGATCCATGATGGTGGGAAAGGGAATTTTGGAATCCATCAGGCAGATGGCGGCGTTATCTCCTTCTCGCTCGCCGGGAATCCAGATGTTAGCCTTTACGGTCTTTCAGCGGCTGGATTGGTGATGAACGATCTGAATGGAACGGCCAGCACATCGAACGTCGATCAGCAGGATAGCGATGGAGGCCAACTCAACCTGCTGCCGATCGATGTAACCCAATGGCACGAGTTTTGGATTGTCATCCAAGGCGGTGGCACTGGCACGCACCAGGTGAGTGTGTGGACTGATGGGAATGCTGCGGGATCTTACTTTGACGTCACTGCAGGTTCCGGTGAAGACTTCGATACAAGCTATCTTGCCCTCGGTGTCGGAGCCACACCGCAACTTGGGGCACTCGACGTCGATTTCTTCGCGTACCGTGCAGGGAAGTTCATCCCAGGCCTAATTCCAGGGGATGTGAATGATGACGGTGAAGTCGATCTACTTGATCTGACCATCATTCGGACGCACTATTTTGAAAAAGTCACGAGTTTATCGGACGGTGATGCGAACCAGGACGGAATTGTGGATTTCCTCGATTACCGGATCTGGAAAGAAAACAGTTCCATCGGCGCCGTGCCACTCTTCGTACCGGAACCGGCATCTTTGGGCCTGGTATTTCTAGGAGCGTTGGTGATTCTCGGCTTTCGGCGCCACTATAAATAAATTTGCAACTTGTCATTCCTCTACGTCATTAAATCAAATCAATGAATTTCACAATACAAGGGCGTCATCTATGAGAAATCTCAAGTATGCAGGATTGCTACTCGGATTATTTGTCGGGCTTGGTTCACAATCAGCTTCGTTTGCACAAGCCATCGTCGAATGGCTGCCCACCGGTCTGGGCAATTGGAACGTCAACGCCAACTGGCGGGGAGCTTATGGTAACTTCGTTCCGGAGTCCGTCTATGACGAAGTGGGTCGGATCAACACGGGCGGGACGGCGCAGGTAACCGACACACCGCCCCCCGTCGGTGGGATTGCCATCACCAATGGAGCTGTTGATATTAGCCCTACTGGCAATCTTGTCGTTGAGGCCGCTGCCAGTGCAACCGGGGGGATCACCGTTGGTAACAACGGGGCATTGACCGTCGCTGGCAAGTTATCCTGCCTAGGCCTGCAAAGCAGCGGCACACTCCGGACAGTTGGCGCTTCGTCGGCATTGAGCATCACCGGAGACATGACTCAGACCGGGACCATGATCGCCGAGCTGACTTCCGCTTCGCACGGAGCAGTCAATGTCTCCGGAAATGCGACGCTGGGCGGATCTTTTATTGCCGATTTCAATGGAGCTCCAACTTCTCATGGATCCGCATGGAACATCATTACCGCCGACAGTTTTTCCGGTGGATTCAGCACCGTTACATTCACCGGGGCAGCGTTACCTACCGGCCAGGTGGCCGGAATTCAGCAGGTGGGATCGACATTGCGGCTCGCAATTGAACAACGGCTCGTCCTCAGCGTTGATCGTGAGACAGGAATCTTTTCAATCTTAAATCCCACATCATCAACCATCAGCTTCACCAACGATGGCTATGCGATCGATTCGGCCGCCGGTTCGCTCAATCCGACGCCATGGAACAGTCTCGACGATCAAGGATTCGAGGCCGGTGCCTGGTATGAAACGGGGACGGGTGGGAGCATGTACTCCGTCGCCGAACTGAATCCAACAACGGCATGGACGCTCGCGCCGAACCAATCCCGTGCGATTGGCACCATCTACTCGCCAAATTTTGACTTTGTTGCATTCGGCCAGGACCACGAAGATTACGTCTTTTCGTACCATAGGCAGGGTGGCCCTTCGGAACAAGGAGTCGTCATCTTCAGTGGCGACAAGCAAGAAAATAACATTGTGCTCACGATCAATCCGACGACCGGAGACGCGGTGATGCAAAACGAATCGGAAATCTCGGTCCAGTTCGATTCCTACACGATTTTCTCCGAGTCCGGCGCGCTCTTGGCCAGTTGGGATAGTCTGAGTGATCAGGGAGTTACTGGAGGGGCGTGGTTGGAGGCGAATCCGACCACGCATCGTGTTTCCGAGGTGATGCGTCAGGGGGTGACCACGTTCGATCAGAACGAGGGCTATTTTCTTGATGGGCTTTTTAAAACCGGAGGAACTCAGGATCTGACATTCCAGTACCTCGTCGCCGGCACCACCACGGTCATGGATGGCGTGGTTCAGTACGGGCTACTGCCGGCCAACGTCCAAGATCCGGATCTGGCTGATTTCAACGAAGCGGATTTCGATCGCGATGGTGATGTGGACGGCAACGACTTGCTCGCATGGCGGGGTGGTTTTGGGACACAAGCGGGAGCCCAGAAAGGAAACGGCGATTTCGATAACGACGGGGACGTCGATGGCGCCGATTTCCTGGGATGGCAGGCCAACTTAGGTAGCGGGAGTGGATGCAATGCGACCGCTATTCCGGAACCGGGATCCCTCGGACTGGCCTTCGCCGCCATGATCTGCCTTCTTTGCGCCGCTGTCAGGAAGATACCTCCCCAGGGTTGCTAGACGGTCGGTACCCCCCCCGTCTCTCCACCCTGGGCTTGTCTGACGTCGCCCCCCCTTGGGCAACGCCATGAACGATTTTCTAGTTCGACTGTCTTAGATATAGGAATAACCATAACGCGTTGATGATATAAAAGTTGCGCAAAAACCACAGAGGCCGCAGAGAGCACAGAGATAGAATTGAAGCAAAGTCAAGTCTTTACCCACATTTTGTCATGTTGTTGGTCATGTAACATCAGGGCCGTTTACGGCCCTTCTCCGCCGCAGGCGGTATTCGACCCGCCGTTGACGGCGGGTGATGCGGCTCGACTCGAAACA
>JAFGFZ010000421.1 GCA_016930815.1 Pirellulales bacterium
AGATAGACCGTGCCGTTATCGCCCTCGGACGAGCATAGTTACTCCAAATATGAAACTTGACAGAGTACCAGCCCGCAGTTTTCAGCTATTCCGGCACTGGATTCAGGTTCGGCAGGCGTAAATCGATACCGATCGGGAGTAATTCGGGGTTTTCAATCCGGTCCCGGTTCCATTCGTAGATTTCGTCCGCCCGATCGGCGTCGCCGAGGTAGCGTTCGGCAAGTTTGCTTAGCGTGTCTCCATCCCGGACTCGATGGACGGTGGGAGATGCTTTGGAGTTGGTGGCTGCAGATGAATCCGGATCCTGCTGGAAAAAAATCGATCCAAAGACTGGCCGCGGGCCGTATTGGACCGGCGCCCCACGGGGGAAACGGCTTGGAAGAGACGGCGGGATGATGGATTCCAGTGATTTCGAGTATTCCATTGGGGCTTGATCGAACAACCGGCTTCTGTTTCGAAGTGTCGGTGGCAAATCCGATTCGGCGGACTCATGTTGGGTATCTCGGGAAGCCGCAAAATGGCTCCTGGGAGTTGGCCATCCCTCGATCGCATAACAGGGTGTGTCGGCCGATGGATGACGAAGGACCAAATGCCCGCCACTGGGTGCAGAATCTCCAGACGTTGGCCTGGTATTGTCTTTCAGCTGTGCTGTTTCCCGCATGGGTGGGGTATCTTTGCGGAAAAAGAGGGCTGTTCCGAATCCACAGCATAAGACAAGCATGCCGATAATGATTCTTCTTGAAGGTGTCACATGATGCCTCAATCGTCCCATGGTTGACTGCCACCATTTGATACCATGCGATATCTATGATACCGACATAATCTCTCTACGATGGTCGATAGCGCGCAGTTCTTCCCTAAAGATGTCTATCTATTGTTTATTCGCCTTCCCAAGAGAAGTTACTTAACTTGGATCCGTGTCGGAACAACGGCCCCGCCCAATCGTGTCACAGTCAAATGGATTGGTCAAACTTCAACAGGCGTTTGAGAGCAATGCGGATTTAGACACCATTGGTTTTTCCACGCGGTCCGCCCGCCCATATAAGCAATAAAGGAGCACCAATGAAGACTGTGCTCCATGTTCCAGTGATAACCCCGATTACGAGCGCGAATGCAAAGCCGTGAATACCAGCGCCACCCGCGAAATAAAGGACCATCACGGAAATGAGAGATGTTCCTGCTGTAAGCAATGTTCGGCTCAGCGTTTGATTGAGACTCGTGTTGATAATATCCGCGGTGACATACGGGCTCTTTCCACGGATCTCACGAATTCGGTCGAATATCACGATCGTATCATTCAGAGAATATCCGATAATCGTCAAGAGCGCAGCGAGGATTGTCAGACTGATCTGAAAGGGTTCAATTTGCAGGAGGTCAGCAAGCGGGCTAGCGTACTGAACAATATAAGCACTGATGGCAATCATACCGACCGTGGTGAGTACGTCGTGAACCAACGCAACTGCCGCGGCAAGACCATAGAAAACGCGTTCAAAACGGATCCACATATAGCCGACGATACAGATAAGGCTGAGCAAAATCGCCATAATGGCGAGTTGTTGCAATTGAACTGCCACGTGACCTCCAATGCGGTTTGACAATGGGAATCTCGGAATCAAATTGATGTCCTGTTGGAGTTGGTCCATCAGACTTTGAACCTGAACCGGCGGCAAGGCAATTTGCAGTTCCCATTCCTCGGACCGTTCCGCACTGCCACGAATATAACCGGGAAAAGAGAGTTTGAAGGCTATCTGATCGTCCTTCCTTGAGGCCAGTAATCCCTCAATCCAATGGCTGACGGTGTCGAAAGCGACTCCTTCATCCTGGTCATTGTTTTTGTCGCCAAATATCAGTTTGGTTCTTGTGCCACCCGCGAAAATATTCTCGCGATTTTGCACGGTTTGTTTCTGGCCGGTATCCGCCGCGGACGATTCGGTGTTGTTTTTTTGAGTTGCATCGGCGGCGATTTCTTCAAGCGGTGTGATTTCCAAATGATATGTCGATAGTTCCTTTCCAAAGACATCTTGAAGGATCTCTTCGACCTTCTTAACAGAAGATTGCTGGCCCGTGCTACTTCCAGTATCATCTTCAGCCTCTTCATATCGGGCGTTGATTGTATAATTCCTCTGATCGGTTCCCTGTTCGACAACAAGCAGATTGCGGTTGCGAAGGTCCGTTTTCGCAAGCCGCTCGTAGATTTCTTTCTGAGATGTCTCTTCATTGAGAACCATCGTGACGGAAACACCGCCGGTGAAGTCGATATTCATCAGCCCGGTGCCGCGCGTGAAGATGGCGATCAAACCGACGACAATTATCAGGCACGAGAATGTACTTGCAATTATGGCTTTTCCGACGAAGTCGATTTGCGTCTTGCCCACAAATTGGAACATCTTGACCGACGTGAGCCAGCGATGACGCTCGGCGATATCGAATATGATTCTCGAACAGAAAATGGCCGTGTACATGCAGGACAGGATTCCGAGGATCAAGGTCACGGCGAAACCCTTGATTTGATCCGTTCCGATCCAAAAGAGAATGATCCCCGTGATGATTGTTGTTATGTTGGAGTCCACAATTGCCGATGTGGCTCGCCCAAATCCATTGCGTATCACCATGCGCAATGCTGCCCCGCGGGCCTGTTCTTCCCGCATCCGCTCAAAAATGAGGACATTTGCATCGACGGACATGCCGACTGTCAAAACCAGGCCCGCCAGACCGGGGAGAGTCAGATGCGCTTGAATTAGGACCATGAGCCCTAGAGTCAGGACCAAGTTGGTCATCAAGGCCAGGCAAGCCACAAATCCCGAAAAACGATAGTATAGGAGCATGAAAAGCAAGACCAGTGAGACGGAAAGCACCATGGCGACCTTCCCTTGCTGGACTGTTTCGGCGCCGAGTGTCGGGCTGATCGATTCTTCGCTGATTGGTTCCACATTCAGGGCGGCTGGGAGACTTCCGGCATTGAGAATCGCAGCCAGCGCTTGGGTTTGGGCCACGGTGAAATCGCCGTTGATAATGCCGCGGCTGGTGATTTTTTCACGGATGCCGGGCGCCGATTCAAGCTTCCGATTCAGAATAATACCCAGATAACGGCGCTGCCCCCCCCCCCCCTTC
>JAFGFZ010000422.1 GCA_016930815.1 Pirellulales bacterium
GATCGCGCTGGATGCTTGTATTCGAATCGATCGGGAACAAGTTGGGCATCCGTCAAGGCCTTACTCCCATCTCACGATTCTGCCTTATCCAGAAGAGTACGTTCGCAGGGACGTACTACGAGACGGAACATCCGTCTTGCTCCGGCCCATTAAGCCGGAAGATGAACCGCTCTGGCAAAACATGCTAGCCCGATGTTCCGACGAATCGATCCGATTGCGATTCCGTGCTCTGTTCAAACGCACCTCCCATGAAGTCGCCACGCGATATTGCTTCGTCGACTACGATCGGGATATGACCATTGTGGCCGAAAAATATGACACCGATCATCCAACCATGATGGGCGTGGTCAATTTATTCAGCGATGTGGATCGCGAAGCCGCCGAATATGCGATCCTCGTCGCGGACGATTCGCGCTCGAACGGCCTGGCCGATTTGCTGACAAAATTTTGTCTTGAAATCGCTCGGAACTGGGAGTTGAAACGGCTTTACGCCGAAACCGAGATCCAGAATCTCCCGATGATTTCTCTCTTCGAAAAACATGGCTTCCAAATCCATCGCGGCACTTCCAATGAGATCATTCTGGCGAGCTATCAACTCCAGCCAGATGACCGGGCCAACGCGACCGGTGAAGAGAGCCTATTCTATTATATTTGAAGCAACATCATGGGCCAAAAACGCAGGATATGCATCTGTGTTTCAAGACAAACAGATGTGGTATCCATCCACATCTGCTGATGCAAGGTAGGCGGTCTGGAATGGATTAATTAAATGTCCAATTAGTTGGCTGCGACTGCGACCTAGTCGGCAGTCACGGCAATTTTCCGCGGCTTGACGGCTTCCGTTTTAGGTAAGTGCAGTGTCAGGACACCATTCTTCAATTCTGCTGATATCTTTTCCGTATCAATGGACTCACCAATGGCGAATGTGCGATAGAAATCACCCACTCCATATTCGGCCATCAGGCATTGGGTACCGCTACTCCGCGGCATAACGCGCCCATGAATGGTGAGTTCTTTTTTCTCGAAATCAATGTTCAGGTTTTCCGCGCTCACACCCGGGAGATCGCCCCAGAGAATCAACTCGTCGTCTTTCTCGAAGATATCGAACCGAGGAGTGAACGTGGGATTATCACGAGTTCGTTCTGCAGGTGTGATGTTGGCACCTGTTTCTTGCTTTATTATATCAGACATTCTATTGCTCCTTTCCAGTTTGGGTATCAATTGAGTTCCGCTAACTCCAATAGCATGGTCCGAGCTCGATCGACGAGGGATTACTCGGCCTTGACTTCAATCTTGCGCGGCTTACTTGCCGCCTGCTTTGGCAGCATGATCGTAAGTACGCCATGTTTGAAGTTCGCGTTGACTTGATCCGCATCCACAAGGTGTGGGAGTTCAACGATCCGAGCAAATTTTCCATAACCACGTTCCCTTCGGTGCCAAGTACCATCGTTGTCACCCGGCTGTTTCCGTTCCCCTTTCAAGGAAAGTTGATTGCCGCCATTGACGTAGATCTCAAGGTCATCCAGTTCCATCCCGGGGAGTTCTGCCTCCACGAAAAGCTGGTCTTCATCTTCCCAGATGTTGATCGGGGGATAACCGGGGATTCCCGATTTACCGTCAGCGGACCCATATCTGCCGAACAGCCGGTTGACTTCGCTTTGCAAACGGCTCATTTCCGATTGCAGATCATTCCAAGGACTCCAACGTGTGAAAAACATTTTTTCTCCTCCTGCGCTCTAAAATCGCGCGTTCGATGGTCTAGATAGTGTATGGCCTATCTTGTTCCGAGATACCTGGGGCTAGCCACTCAGAACGATTCACGAATTAGCAACAGGCGTGCCAATAATCGCCATCTCACGCATGAACTATCTGAAATGGTTTTCAGATAAAGACTTGTGTCACGTACACAAGATACGTGCAATAAGGGAACCCAGGAGCCCTGTCTGCCGTTACGGCAGCCACTTGTTCGGATTATCTTTAAATGGCCTGGAAGGATAGGTGCCATTATGGCAGCCCCGATCAGGAGGGTGGAGACTGGCGGATGGAGGATACACAGAGGAGTCTTGCCGATTATCCTAGAAACTGCGCAGACGGCGGGAGGCGCAGGTGATACAATCTCGCCTTTGTAGCCTGGAGGCTGACGTATCGCAGGGATGGGATTACAATTATAGAGAGAAATACAGAGGATCTATCATTGAATGCCGCAGTTCCCTCAGGCGGCCCGCTTATTCCTCGTTGGGCGAGCTTCACCTCGCATTGCCTTTGCTTCGATAGCTATCGCTAGCGTGCAAATCTCCTTTTGACCCGGTTTCTGCCATGGCGCGTGGCGTCCTAGGAAGTATGAAATGTTTATCACGTCGCGCGCGGTTTCGCCAACTCGGCAATAGCGTGCCGTTGGTCATGCCGTCCCTTTTGGCCTGTGACTTTGGAAACCTCGAGCGAGAAGTGGAACGGCTCGAGGCGGCTGGGGCAGAAGCCTTGCATCTGGATGTCATGGATGGGCATTTTGTACCGAATCTGACATTTGGAATGCCGATCGCGGCAGCACTCCGCCGCCTAACCGATCTACCCATCGACGCCCACCTGATGGTCACGAATCCTGTCGAGCTTGTGGAGCCGTTTGTGGATGCGGGTGTTGATTCCATCACGATCCACGTCGAACCGGTCGATGATCCGGCACCCATTCTTACCAAGATCCGCAAGCTGGGGGTTGCGTCGGGTATTTCATTGAATCCACCAACACCGGTCGACGTGATCCAACCGTATCTTGATCTTAGCGATATGGTTCTTGTCATGAGTGTGATGCCCGGCTTTGGAGGCCAGGTATTTGAACCAGTGGCACTCGCGAAATTACGATCCTTGCGCGAACAGGCCAGGCAGGCCGATCGTGAAGATATCCTCCTTCAAGTCGATGGCGGCGTGAACGACGAGACGATTGGCAACTGCACTGCGGCCGGGGCTGATATCCTGGTCGTTGGCTCGGCCTTTTTTTCACACAAAGATTACGGGCGGCGGCTTGAGAAGCTCTCGCAACTCGCGTTGCAATCCTTGGCTTAATAGGAGCCACCATGGTGAATGACATCAATGATGCACTTTTGGAAATCGTCCTGATCCCGACAGGTTCGACCGAATACGATCGGCAGGGCCGGGTTCAAGGGACACTCGATGTACCACTCTCCGAAGCTGGCCGGCAGGAAGTTCACAAGATCGTCGAAGACCTCCAAGGGACGACGCTGGATGCACTGTATGCCAGTCCAAATCAAGCGTCCCAAGAAACGGGCGAGGCCATTGCGAAGGCACTTGATATCAAGCTTCGTTTAGCCGATAGACTCCATAACCTCGACCATGGCCTATGGCAGGGCTTGTTAATTGAGGATGTCAAGGCGAAACATCCCAAGGTTTACCGGCAGTGGCAAGAGCAGCCGGAAAATGTATGCCCGCCACAGGGCGAAACAATCGCGAAAGCCCGTACACGGATCGCCAAAGCGCTCTTGAAGCTCCAAAAACGGCATAAGTCGGGAACCGTTGGACTCGTCGTCCCGGAACCGCTCGCCCGGGTGGTCCGTCATGTGTTACGAAAAGACGAATTGAGCAACCTTTGGAGGAGCAATGGCGAGCCGCACTGTGAACGGATCGCCATGCCTCCCGGCGAATTGAAAGATTTCGGTTGATCATCAACTCAGTATCATAGTACGTTTGCATACCATAATGGCAATTGGACAATCCGAAACACCAGCGCGATCCCCCAATGGCGCACGGCCGAAACGCGGGGTTCCGGAAGGCTTGTGGTTGGCCTGCCCCGGCTGTTCGGCGACGGTCTTTGCGAAGGAGACTGAGCGGTGTATGAACTGCTGCCCCGAATGTGATTATCACATGTACGTCAGCGCCCGGGACCGCATTCGCCACGTGCTGGACGATGGGACATTCGAAGAGTGGGATGCCGAACTTTTACCGGCGGATCCACTTGGTTTCATCGACAAAAAGAGGTACATCGATCGTCTTGCTTCGGAACAGGCGCGGACTGGAATGCGGGATGCCGCGCTGACCGGCTGTGGCATGATCCGGGCCCGGCGCGTCGCCTTTGGGGTCACCGATTCAGCCTTTATCATGGGGAGTATGGGATCGGTGGTTGGCGAACGGCTGACACGGCTCGTTGAAAGGGCGACCGAACAAGACTTGCCGCTGGTCATTATCAGCGGTTCTGGTGGTGGCGCGCGGATGCATGAGGGTATTCTATCGCTGATGCAAATGGCCAAAATTTCGGCCGCCCTGGCTCGTTTTAGTGAAATGGGAGGATTGTTTATCTCGGTTCTGACCAATCCCACCATGGGTGGCGTCGCAGCCAGTTTCGCCTCGCTCGGCGATCTTGTCTATGCGGAACCCAAGGCCCTCATTGGATTTGCCGGTCCGCGAACCATCGAGGCAACGATCCGAATTGAATTGCCGGAAGGATTCCAGACAAGCGAGTTCCTCCTCGAACATGGCTACATCGACCGCATTGTCCGGCGCCCTGACCTGAAAAGCGAGATTGCCCGGACAATCGACTATTGTGGAAAGTAGTCCTCCTTGATGCGCATCGGTTCGTTTTTCAAGTCGCTTTTAGATGCAGGCCGAGTCGATATTGCTGCCCGGTATGAAATTTTGCGCGAAGCGGTTTCCGGGACCATGTCGAACTTCAATATGGCCCGCGACCGCCAGACCAACGAGATTGTCGGATTAAAGGTCCTCGACAAGCAGAAAACCGATCTCTTCGAGCAGCGATTCCGGGGCCTCAACAAGCCAACCGAGGGCCAGATTGCGTCCTCTTTGGACCATCCGCGAATCGTGAAAACATATCTCCACGGAATAACCACGAAGGGCGAGCAGTTCATTGTCATGGAGTTCCTCGATGGGCCCGGGCTGAATTCACTCATCATTGGCCGGGATCCGCGGCTTGACGGTAACCGTTTCACACTACTGCAACAAGCGGCCGAGGCACTGGATGCAGTCCACAAGGCGGGCTACATCCATCGCGATGTCTGCCCACGGAATTTCGTCTGTTCCCAAGATGCAACATCGCTGAAACTGATCGATTTCGGGCTGACAGTTCCGGCAACCAAGGAATTCATGCAGCCTGGGAACCGGACCGGAACGCCAAACTACATGGCCCCGGAGGTCGTCCGGCGCCGCCCGACCGATACCCGGCTCGATATTTTCGCCTACGGCGTATCGATATACGAACTCTATTCGCTCGAACTGCCTTGGGCGCGAGGATCCGACGGACTGGCCGCGATGGCTCACGGAGTGACGGATCCTCCACCCATCGAACAATACTGCCCGGATATTGATCCATATCTCGGGGCGGCTATCATGCAATGCATTGCCGCCGATCCAGGCGACCGATTTCAAAGCATGGAAGAGTTTCTTCGGTTCATCCGGAGGGTGAAACCGAACGAAAGATGAATCATTAATTCACATCATGGTCGTCTGGGCAATGGCTCTTGACCGTTCGATATCATAGATGCCACGCTATGCTTATGGCCTCTGTTCTTGTTACCGGTGCCGGTGGATTTATTGGTACTGTGCTGGTTCGTCAACTTCGTGAAAGGGGCGATGATGTTGTTTGTCTTGCCCATCACAGTCACTATGCAAAGCACTTCGAAGCAATCGGCGCTCGCGTTGCGATAGGCGATATCCGGTCCCTTGATTCGCTCCGTCAAGCAACCCAAGGCGTTGAATGCGTCTATCA
>JAFGFZ010000423.1 GCA_016930815.1 Pirellulales bacterium
CTTTGGGGTTTTTAAATGGGAATGGAATGGCGACCCAGGGTTACGTGGCATTCGCAGAGCTCATGCCACTCCACCCTGGGCTAATTTTTCATCATATTGAATCGCCGAATTCGGGTTTAGGAACCGGTTCTAACCCGCTTCTTTACCCTGGTCGGCGGCGGCATCTTTCTGGCTTGGCGGGATCGCGTCACTTGTGCCCTCGCCCTCTAAGGTCGCCAGATCGGTGAAGAGTGCTTGATTGACCTCGGGAATGAAGATGGATGCAAACTCGATGGCTGAGATGGTTTCCCGCTGGAGTTCGCTGGAAGCCTTGATGACGTGCGACGTGAAGTACATCTTATAGAGTGCCTTCGTATCCCGGAATACCATTCGGGGGACCTTTGGCGCGATCCAATTGGGTGCCGGTTCGCCCGGCGGGGATGGTTTCGCCCAGGCCCAGAGGATGTGATCCTCCACGCGAATCCTGCCACCCTCGTTCAGATCGAACGTGGTCATCCAAAACTCGGCCGGCTCGGATCCACGGTAAGGGATCTGCACCTGTCTTGGTTCATACTGCATTTTGGCCCCATGTGCCGGATAGCATGCCGTTGGTTGGTGCTGGCAGATATCCCGAGCATGCCCAACAATCAGCCAGAATTGAACTTGTTTCTTGGTCACCTTATTCGTGTAGATCCGCGAGACGTACCCGACGGCACCAGACCCTTTCTTGACTTCATCGGAGACTTCCAAGTCCTCCCCCTCCCACTCGCCGACCTGGATGGGAACATTCTGAAACCGCTCCGCGAATTCCTCGGCTTTGATGTTGGATTCCTGCCACCGGCCGGCGATTCGCGCGTGCCACAACGTGGCTCCGAATAGTAAGACAACCCCAATGGCAACTTCATAGCGCCGAAAGAGGACTCCCAGCACCAAGGCAATCACCAGAATGACGGCCCCAAAGATCTCCGCTGATATAATGACGGCATTCATGATCGCTGTTCAACCCTATGCACCGAATAGATGGATGGAAGGTTGCAAGTGAGGCAAATCCGGCCCTTCTATTCTCACCGTAGGCATCTCTTGCCCGGGTGTCAAGCGAAGACGATGGATCAACATACACAAAAAAACCCCGGCTGGAATTGCCGGGGTGAATATGCGTTGTGAATGGCTTGATCCGTTTTTTCGGATGGTTTATTTCCGGATTATTTTTGTCCGGCCGGTTCGAAATGGATCGCACGTTGGACACGGTTCTCCTCGTCCACCGCCCGGCCGTCTGCCGCGATCACGACCGATGCCGACCGGACCGGGTGGGCGACCTGTTCCGGGGAGACTCCTTGGAGTGACGGGAGTCGAGCCATACCGGAAACGCGATCCGCCCCAGCCTGTCCAGTCGTCAGGCTTGGTGTTCCTGGACGTGCCATCCTGCGACGCAAGGACAACAAGCCGGCTGGCAGGGCGGGTGGTCCATTCCCCTCGGGGCCTGTCGATGTTTGTTCATTCGTTGTCGGCGGCTTGAGTGGGAGAGGGCTCTCCGGAACAGGCACATCGGGCATTTCTGGAACTTCCTCTGATTCTTGTCTCTCAGGGATCATCCCGGGCCCTTGGGGTAGGACCATGGGTGCTGCCGCACTTGGTGTCCTCCGATCCTCTTGCTCCATTGGCGGGGTATCATAGGGTGGCAACTTAGGCCGGGTGCGAACGCCACTCGGCTTGGTCACTCCGGCTGTCACCGGCCATAGCCGCCACTGTTGCGTGTAGTATCCCCAAGTCGCTTGATTGGGGATACATGACCCATCCGCGACACAGCGTGGCTTTGCCCGATCCCGGAACCGAGCTCCATACTGCGTGCCGTATTGCCCCCATTGCGTGTAGTATTCCGGACCACAATAGGGTTCACAGGAGGCTCCGGATGGATTGGGGCATTGGTTGCATAGGCTGCATTGGGCAGATACCCACTCCATGGTTTGATTGGATACTGCCACGATCAGGAAGAGGACCCAACCGTGTCGAGTTTTAATCATTCGGTTTCGCATCATGACACCCCTAGGAAATAAGGATTCCGGTTGATGGTTCCCGCGCTGGCGATTCATGCGTCATATTAGTAGTAGCCCAGACCGAATCGACGGATACGGCTCAAGGTCGACGTGCCGAGTGAGGTGAATCCGAACATTCGTTCGAATGGTTGCGTGACCTTGGCAACGAATGAATTGAATGCCGTCATCCGGTCCTCGGCGATGAAAAGGCGATCATGTGGCAGGATTTGGTAATTGGTCGCCGTGATGGCATCGCGCGAAATCGCCGTCCAATCCACGGGCAGGATCTGCGCGCATCCCACTCCGTTGGGAGCAGGCCGAGCGATCCATATCTTCTTGGATGAGAATTGGGAAAGTCCACCGACATTGGTAACCGCATCCAGCACGTGCTCATTCCCGGTGATCGGAAATTCCTGGACATTGTCGCCAAATCCCGCCCCCTCGGTAATGACATAATAGGTTTTGCTGTTGTAGGCGAAGATGTCAACAATGACTTCGGGCTTTTCGAGTTTCTCGGAGAGTTTCTTTTCGATGGCCTCGCGGGCTTGTTCCACCGTCATGCCGGCGACATAGACCGAACCATAGGTTCCCAGATTCACCTGGCCATCCGGCCCAACGAGGTGCTCGCCAGTGATCTGCTGTGCCCCGGCCGATGCGGCCAAGGAGACGGAAACTTCGGGCGAATCGAGCAGGCGGCTGAGATGTTTGGTGATTTCCGCTTGGGCCTCATCGACCGTAAGATTGACTACCTGAACCCGGCCATAGGTGGGCCCCAGATCGATTTTCCCCTCCGGATCAACCGAATAGGCATCCTGGATCATCTGGTCCGGGAGTGTGCCGGTAGCACGGACAAGAAGGACGTCGAATGGCTCGATCTTATGCGGTGGTTTCGGGACCACCTTGATCGCCTGAATGAGCAGGATATCCGGCGGTTCAATGAGATATGGCGGCAGGGAGACCATGTCGAGTTCCCGCGGCGGATCCGCTGTCGGAGGTGGTCCCGGCAATGTTTCGGGAATCGGATGACGGGGTGTTAAAAAGCCCGTGCAGCCTGAGCTAGCAAGGCACCCAATTGCCAGGCAGACCAGGAGGGCCGATTTGGATGGTTTGCAGGCCGTCATGGTTGGATCTCGCTCGTGAACGAAATGGGGAAATCGCGACTGAGGAAGTGCCAAATCGCCGCGGCATCTTGGTTTAAAAAGACCGCTGGTACAGCCGTTTCGATCGGCACATTCGTAATAATCGGTAAACTCACCATGGAACTTTGCACCGTTTTTCGAGAGCTCTAGAAGAGTACCCGGATAACGTACTGCTTTGCCGGATTCAAGTGAACTTTCCCACGCCTCCAACGTACCCACCGATAGCCGGGTAGGTCGAAAGATCTGCCGCGGTTCTTTTCAGAAGATGATCCGCGAATATTCAGGCGTTGGATGGGTGGCCACCCTGAAAAACTGGGTGGACTGGGCGGAATTCGCGGACATTGGCAAGCATCGTGGAGAATGAGGATTGTGCCGACTTATCGGTTGGTTGGGCATTGGCTTTTCAGAATCGTGGCATCTTGTGCACTCAATTTTGTTGACAGACATTGTGAGGACGTTTATTCTCAGATTTGAC
>JAFGFZ010000424.1 GCA_016930815.1 Pirellulales bacterium
GTGCCTCGTTCGCTTTGGATTTCGATCATGACACAGTTCCCGGGGCCGGTTGAGTCGATCACTTCGGTTACCGTGCCGCAGGATCTGGGCCAGCCAAACTTTCGCAAAATGGTATCACACTCTCGCTCACCGATGTGTCTCGGCAACTCTGCGACCAAGGCCCGCACGCTTCTGCCGGTGATCTGACCACGCTCAGCAAGATCGAATCCATTCAGTTGCCGGGACGGCTTAACGATCACTGTGAAGCGTCCGCCCCCAGCGGGATAGAAGCCTGGTCGACCGAGTGAAACCTGGATATTTGGCCCCATCCGGTTGACGAGCGGCAGGTAGACTCGTTCTAGAAAATCGAAGGGTGGCGCCCATGCATTGTGTGTCCCACCGGAAAGCCGGATTATCGATGGCGTATCCGCCGTCAGCAAGGCAGGCAACACCGTTTGCAGCACTAACGTCGCGCTACCAGCGGACCCCACGGCGAAGTCGTACTCGCCGCCGTGGACTCCACTCGGTTCGAAGTCGAGTTGGGATGAGCCAAGGCTCGCGCCGTGGACAGTTGCTCCACAAATCTCCGCGGCGGCCTTGACCGCCGCAATGTGCTGCCGTTTCAGTCCAGGTGACCTTCGCCCGGCTCGAATGTTGTATATTCTCAGTGACTGACCGGTGACGACAGAAAGCGAAACGGAGGATCGGACGATCTGCCCACCGCCCTCGCCAAACGATCCGTCAATGGTAATCTGATCTGTGGACATAGCGAACCAGCCTGCAATCATATTATCAGAGACCCCTTCCAAGAGGAATGGTGTGGGCACCGCGAGAAGCGGCTGCCGTAGAGTTCGTCAATTCACAACGCAAGCCGTATTCGGGTGCACGGCTTGGTTCTGTCGCAATGATCGGCATGTTCGGTTCGCATTTTGATTTGTCTCGCCGGCTGTGCCGCAACGGAAACCGCAGCCGTCGCCTCGAATGGAACCATTATAGAATCCGAATCAGCGAAATCAGAACGAGCACGAAAAACCCCACAATCAACGCGGATCCGACATACCGCCATGCCTGACGTGCCCGAGTCAGATCCGATGCAACAGCCACGGTTCCGACGGCTATTAGCGCAAGCGTTCCGCCAGCTAAAACTAGGGCCATGAGTAACGCAGAGGGAAGCCCTTTCCAGATGGCCAAACCGATACAGGCGCAGGTCTGCAGAGCCATCAGCGTCCGAATGCTGAACTGACACCTGCGAGGCTGTTGCCGATCTATCTCATCAGGGCATAATGGATCGTCCGTGAAATCGACCGTTGACCAGTCGATCGTGGCACAATCCTCAACGAAATCGGCCAGAATCTTTTTTGCGCGAGTGACATCGACTTGTTGGACAACCACCTTGACATCACCTGGTGCTTCGGCCCTGAAACCAGACGAAAATTCACCGATGATCGCGGCGCGGATGCCGTGGTCCGCCAGTGCGCTGACAATCTCGGCGGCTTCCATCTCGTCGCGTACGGACGCCACGATGGTTGGACTCGTGGGATCAGCTATGACGGGCTTCACATCTGTGGTGTTTTCCTCGTCCAACGATGGGCCTCGCGACAGAACTGGTTTTTAGAATGGTCAGCGTATCATTTCAGAACTTGATACGATAGCTTGACTCAAATATAACATATTTTGCCCTATAAGAGGTCTAACACCACGGCTGTACGGTGCGCAGTGGCGCGTAAGCGCCAGCTGGTGGTTCAGCATCGCTTGTTTTTCAAGAATTACTTTCGAGTTGTCCAATAACCTGCTTCAGGACCGCCGCAGAAGCAGACAGAGCCGCCATTTCACCTTGCCCCAGATTGCTGGCGATGATCCTCTCTACGCCCCGTCTCGATACGAGACATGGTACGCTGAGGCAAATGTTCTGGAATCCGAACTCGCCTTTAAGTCGCGTCGAAACAGTCAACACGCTGTTTTCTCCGCGTAGAATCGCTCTTGTGATGCGGACGAGCGCCAAGCAAACCGCAAAGCAGGTAGCCCCCTTGTAGCCAATGATGTGGTAAGCAGAGTTGGTGACAATGAGCATCACGCCGCAATGGTTCTCGTTGATGACTTCGTCAACGATGCTCCGTACAATGCCAGCGTTCTTCTGAAGAAGTTGAAGCCGTGTTTCGCCAGGTTGTTGAGCTGCCCCCGCCGTAATCACAATCACCTGCGCATCCCGGTAGTCCGCAGCATTGCCCTGACGAATTTCCACGGCGGGGAAGAAAGGCTGCCCGTGAGCCAGGTCCAGCACCTGCCCGCAGACGAGGGCTTCGTTCTTGTCAATCAGCACAATCTCGTCTGTGAGCCCGCTTTGCGAAAGGGCGTATGCAAACGTTGATCCCACAGATCCCACGCCGACTACAACCACCTTCCTTTTGTTCGGGGATGTCATGGTAGGCTCCTTGCTGAACATCCAGCATTTCCGCTGGCGCGAAGCGACGTACGGACCACGCCGTTAGTGGACATTGTCATGTTTCCTTATCCGATAAAGGAACTTGGTCAAGTTAATAGCCGGCTTGCCCTTCTTTCAATGGAGCGTGTACTTTTCACCCTCGCGGTAGATCACCGCATGCCAGTACATGCGATCATCTTGCCGAGGTGTCTCCTCACCATACTCCCGGTAGCAACCGATAACGTACCTGCTTGGCATAATCACTGTAGCCTGCTAATTCGTCCTGCAAGACTCTATCTTCCAAAGAGGTGCGGATTACCAAAAGGTTCATGATCAATATGGCTGGCAGGAATACCCATCGCGAGTCCAAAAAGAGGGGCGTTGTCTGATAGCGAACCCCACAATATAAATGATCGCATACACCCAGGCTTCCCACCAGCCCCAGTGCCGGGAAATCAACAGTGGCAGGAATGGTACGACAACAACAATGACCAACATTAGGATAACAACACGCAAGGGAATTATCCTTTGTTGATTATTCATTTTATGCCTCAACCACCCAACAACGCCTGGTTCAGCGCCGCTACTCCGCCCGATGAAGCCGCTGGTTGGAACGGCAGTTCTGTTTTCCCCGTAGGCGCAGAGGATTCATTCTTCCAGCCTATGGAGACAGCGGGCAATGCCGGTCTTTATCTTTTCTTCTCCGAAGTTCCTCCGCCTCGATCACCGACGTCCCGATTTCGTTCTCCGTCATCCTCTGCGCCTCCGCGCCCCTGTGCGAGTCGTCTTCCTTGTAGTCTATTTTATCGAATGCGTCTGCTCAGATCCACTGGAAGGTGATTCTGCTCTACTGCCGTCACTTGTTGGCGGTCTAAACGTTTCTGTAGCCTCGATGTGGCCCGTTCGAGAAAACCGCAATTTAGAATTGTCTATTTCCATAATGGACAGGGAGATCCTCGCTGATCGTGATCGGAAGTTCGAAGAAGCACGTCTACGACGGCAACAGATTCGGCAATCTGAGCAAAAGGTTGCCTGAGGAACCCGCATATGCTACAACATGAAGTGACCTGGGTGGAGGATGGAGCAACGGTGAGGACCGGCCCGAGCGACGACCCAGGGATCGAGGCCGAAGGTGGGGTGATTTTTCTCAACAGGATGCCGCCCACCTTCTCCTTCGATCTTCGCATCAATGTGTCCACCTGTTGGTCATCGACATCGATGGTCTCCAATTCGGCAAATGCCACGTGATCGTGGCGGTTGGCGTCAACGCGGAAGGGAACAAGCATGCCATCACCCAAACAGCCCCCCAAGCCAGCCGAACCTGCAAGCGGAGCCGAGCCCTCAGAGCGAAGGCACGCGGTGAGTAGAGAGATTGAGGGGTTAAAGCAATCGATTCGGCAGATGGACCTTACCTATCGTGGTGTTCGGGATGCCAGGTTTAAATTTGACGACATGTTCTCGGAAATTTCCAAGCTTGAAAGAGACTTTATCGAAGGTAAAGTTACGAAAGTGCAAGACGCCTTCCAAAGCTTATCAACCAAGTTTGATCAGAGGGTCACTCAATGGAGGATGCAGTTTCGACAGAACCCTCCTAAGAATCCAAAGGAGAGAAGGGATGATGCTCGTGAACAGCAACATGGGAATGCGCGAGTTCAGCCTGTAACGGAACACTTCATGAATATGAAACTCGCACTCCAAAAGTTAGAAAAAGGAGCTCAGGAGCATTCAACAGGATCAGATCAACCTAAGGAAAGTGCAGCAGAATTGCCAGCGGGATTTCTAAGGGAGTTTATGAATGCTGGAAAAAATCCTGCGGAAAAACGAGCCGCAGTTTTGAAATATTTTGTTCATGAGAAAAAGCTTGAGCTTCACGTGGTCGAGGGGAAAAAGCCAGTGGTCAGGCCCGGTCCGGCGTATAACCGATTCTATTTTTTAGCTGCGACTTCTCAAGTGATTCGTATCCAACGTATCGAGATTACCGACGTGATTCACATTCACGATCCTGCGGCGGACAAGAAAAGACCAATGACCCTAAAGGAGTTTGCGGAACATGTGCAACAGGGCGTTTGGTTGCTTGAAGAGAAACCCACCCATATGTAATCAGAGACTCAGAACCCAAAACCTGTCTTCGCTGCCAGATGAGGAAGTCGGCCCCGTCGACGTCGCCATCTCGATCGAAGTTCCCGTCGATTGCCACGAGCGTGTAGAGGGCCATATCGCTTCCGTCGCCGGCTACATATGTGATGAACAGATTCCGGCCATATTTGCCAACGAGTGCGCCCTCGACGAGCCCCGAAAAATCGCCCATCCGTGTTCCAGCCATATCGAGGATTCCGAACATCCTGTTGGGAGGAAGGATACAATCATTGATGAGCGAGACGCGTCTCCAAGGCAATCCGGATTCAAAAAGAGGTTCAGCCATCGGCGAAAGTGGTCGCTTTGGCGCAATTGGTTGTATATTATGGCATGTCCCATTCAACGTTTCACGAAAACGAACATTTAAACAGATCTGTTTCAATTGGAAGAATCATGTCGCAACCGATAAATCGCCGTGAATTTGTCAAAACTGGAACGTTCGCAGCTGCCGGAACATTGGTTAATTGCGCGGTTCGTCCGGCGTTCGATACCATCATAATCAATGGGCTTGTTGCGGATGGCGCGGCAGATGAAATGCGCCCGTTGGATATTGGCGTTCGTGACGGCACCATTGCGGCGCTTGGCGATCTTCAACAAGCATCAGCCAAGCGCGTGATCGACGCGGCGAATCTGGTTGTCGCTCCGGGCTTCATCGATATTCACACGCACACGGATGTCCAGCTACTGGTCAATCCTTTGGCGGAAAGCAAAATCTATCAGGGCGTGACCACTGAAGTGGGCGGCAATTGCGGCTCGTCCCATTTTCCATTGAACAAAGCCGATTTTTTGGAAATGAAGAAAGATTTGGCCGAGCGCTATGACCTGGACGCCGATTGGCGCACAGCGTCGAAATTTCTGAGCGTTCTGGAAAAGGCGAAGCCGTCGCTGAATTTCGCAACGTTTGTGGGGCACGGCCAAATTCGGAGCACGGTTGTCGGGAAAAATGATGTCGCGCCGACCAACGAGCAGCTGCGCGGCATGCAGCGCATGCTTGAACAGGCGTTGGATGAAGGGTGCGTTGGGCTATCGACCGGATTGGAATACGCGCCGGGAAGCTATGCCAAAACCGATGAGCTGATTGCATTATGCAACATCGTGGCACGGCGAAATAAAGTGTACGCCACCCATATGCGCAACGAAGACGACATGGTGGAAGAGGCCATCGGAGAGGCGTTGCGCATCAGCCGGGAGACGGGCGTCTCGCTGCAAATATCACATCTGAAATCGTGTAATCAGGCGAACTGGCACAAAACCAGACGGTTCCTGGAAATGCTGGCGCGGGAGCGTGCAAACGGCATTCCCGTGCATGCGGATCGGTATCCATACATCGCGTACGGCACCGAATTGAGCGCGCTTCTGCCGCTCTGGGCGCGGCAAGGATCCACCGATGAAATTCTACGCCGTCTCGAAAATCCCGCTGATATCGATAAGATCAAACCGTACACCGAAGGCCGTGGCCAGCGCATTGGCGGTTGGGATCGCGTGCAAATCAGCTCGTGCTTCACGGATGCGAACAAACGGTGGGAAGGTAAAACCATTCAGCAATGTTGCCACGAAACGAATGCCGAGCCATTTGAGTTTATTAGAAAGCTACTGTTGCAAGAGCGCAATCGAGTCGGCATGGTGGGATTTGCAATGGATGAAACGAACCTCCATCACGTGCTGAAGTCGCCGCTCGTGATGATCGGATCGGATGGCAACGCCATCTCGCCCAAAGGCAAACTTGGCGATGGAACGCCGCATCCGCGTTTTTATGGCACATTCCCACGTGTGTTGGGGCGCTATGCTCGCGACGAAAAACTGTTCGATTGGCCAACCGCCGTGAAAAAAATGACCTCCATGCCCGCGGAGAAATTGGGATTGGCCAACCGTGGTTTTATTAAACAAGGCTATATCGCCGACATTACGATTTTCGATCCGCGCACTGTTATTGATAAGGCCACATTTACACAACCGCACCAGTTTGCTGAAGGAATACGATTCGTATTCGTCAACGGCATGGTGACAATTAACGATGGCAAACACATCGGAACACAGGCAGGGACAGTAATACGTAAAACGTGAGAAACAGGATTACCAACCAGCTTGGAGCCGGCTCCATTTTTTGCCCCATGGGTTCCCTTCTTATAGCAAGGGGCTCTGACAAAACCGTGTTGTGGCCGGTCTCCTGGCCGAGCCACAGGCACCTGGCCAAGGCCTTTCCGGTCTTTTGTTAGAGCCTCTAAATCCAGACACGCAACTCATTCAGGCAAAAGTTCCTTCCAGCCTCGTGGGGCATAATTGTGATTTTTATGACACCTTAGCCAATTGCAGAACCTATGAGGCACTTAAAAGACTTTATGAACAGGAGATACCGGCATATTATGAGCCAAAGAGTCATCACGGATATCAATAGCCACGAGGAAAGCTCTGGAACGGCACGGCTGGCCAGTTCACTACTCGGCAAGTTGCCTGTCTGATACTGCCAAATCAGAAAATCGTTGCCATCGACATCGCCGTCGCGATCCGCATCGCCACCCTCTGGACTGAACAAGCCGTAATTGCATTGCCAGGTAACAAGATCCTCCCCATCGACATCGCCATCACGGTCGAAGTCGCTATCGAGAATCCTTTGCAGCGATCCCGGATCCAGGACTTGTTCAAACTCAGTCAAGCCGAAGTAAATGGATCCTGCAGCCGCTTTCGATATTTGCAAGTTGGTGAAGAGCTCATTGATCCCAGTCATCGCATCCCAGACACCATCGTTAGCGAATCGGATGGCATAGCGAACATCGTTGCGTAGTGGCGATTCTTTGTCGGGCATCCAGAGCCCGATCGTGTACGTTCCTTCGGTCATCGTTTCGGGAATGCTTAGGTAGGCTTGAACATGCTCGTTTCCCCCACCTTCCCAAAACCGCGGATCGATCTGCAGCGGCGCCGTTTCCAGTATGCCGGTAGCATTGTTTTTGAGTGTCACTTCGACATCCCGTGGATTGCATAATTCACCAAAGCCAACATTTTCGATGTCGAACTGTAACTCCAATAATCCACCAGGCCGTATTTCACCGGGGAGCTCCGCGGTTCGAAGCACGAACCGATAACCCAATCTTCGGCTGATTTCATGGTAACTCCCCTCGTCGATCCAACGTTGAATAACGTCGGGGTGCCAATCGATGTTGAGGTAGTCGGTATGCAGCATTTCCATCTCGGAGATCGCATTTTCTGATTTGTTCCGGTCATGAAGTGTGCATGTCTCTCCCCCATGAGGCGAGAACCGGCTTTCACCCCCGATATATTCGAGCTCCCGTTCGAGCGGCCATCCTAGAAGCTGGTGGATGTATGTGCCCATATCATTCTCGGATGAAAGGAAGCAGTCGTTATGATGACCAACCCTGGATAGATTGCTCTCGTCGAACGCTGTTTCTGCCGTTATAAC
>JAFGFZ010000057.1 GCA_016930815.1 Pirellulales bacterium
ACTTGCAATTGCGCAAACAGCGGTAGTAGTACAGCCCGGTTTCATCATCGTACCGTCTGCCGGTGAAGGCGTACGGATTGGCGAGGTTGTCTTTGTTATCCGTTTCATTAACCTGGAATGCAAATCAGAAGCCCGGCTTTTTTAAAAAGCCGGGTTTCTTGCTGGTCCGATTAGGGTGAAACAGGCTACCAGTCTTCACCGAGGCGGCGGGGCCAGGGGTCGTAGGGGGGTGGGGCGTCGCGCTGGCCGTCGGGGCGGATATGATCCAGCAGGGAATCTTTCTGCTTATCATAGGCAATGCGGCCATTGACAATGGCCCAGCGGACCAGCGTCATGTAGTGCAATAGATCGCCGTCGACAATCGCGAAGTCGGCGTCTTTACCGACTTCGATCGAACCGACGTGATGATCAATTCCAAGGATCCGGGCCGCATCGATCGTGATAGCCCGGACGGCCACCTCATCGGGAAGGCCGCCACGGACCGCGAATGCGGCTTCCATCGGCAGATGCATCAGGTCGCGGCCGGCAAGGCCCATCGTCGTGATCCCGGTACTGCTTGGAATGATCGCGAACAAAATGCCGTGCTCGTGAAGAATCCTGGCATTTTCAATTGACGATCCGTTCGGATGGTTGGTTCGTTCATCTCGATCGCGGCGTGTTCGTGGTGTGATGCATGCGCGAACCCCCGCGCGAGCCATCTGGGGCGCGACAATCCACCCCTCCGCGGCTCCCTGCACGACGAGCTGGAATCCATACTGTTCGGCCAGCCCTGCCAGGTCGTTCAATGCCTGCGCCGTGTTGACCGTTGCAAGTGCCACCAGTTCGTGTTTGAGCAGTTTTAAGGCCTTCTCATCTTCGTTCTTGGGGGCGGTGGGGGGCTTCGACTTCGGATCGTGTTTTTTCTTTTTTTCATGATCATCCAGATCGCGAAGATACTGGCGCGCCCGTTCAAGGGATTCGCGAAACTTGCGCCGGCCGTCGGGATTCTCGGTGCTGTATTGCAACGTGTGAAAAAGGTTCTGTCTTAGGACATGGCCCTCGACCGTGCCAAAGGTCAGTTTGGCCGCCGTGTTTCCGGTGACGGCCGTCGTGATTCCATTGGCCAATCCTAAGGTCATCGACAGGTTGTAGAGGTCCGTGTTGTCTTCGGGCGGTTCATTACCGAGGATTCCTTGGCTCTGGATTGCTACCAGGCCGGGATACATATGGTAGCCCTTGGCATCCAGGATTTCGGTATTCTTGGGCAGACGAAGATCGTGACCAATCTCGGCGATTTTGCCATTTTTGCACAGGACTGTCGGACCATCGACGACGGGGCCGGTGATCGTATGGACGGTGGATCCGGTGATCGCGAAGTAGCGATCGATTGGCTGTTTTCCTGGATCCGGTGTCTCTTTACCAGAATCCGCCTCGGCGGAATCCTTGGCTTCGTTCGCGGGCGGGGCCGGTTTTGTCTTTTCTTCGGCGGCACGGATTTCGAACCAGGGAATCAATAAGAGACAAACGATTGTGAATCCAAGGGTGGGAGTTTGATTTTTCATGGTTGTTTCGGAGCCTCCCAAACCATGTCGCCAGCGGTCATGACGCGAGTGACCCGGCTTTCGATGGCCAGGGGGTCGCCATTGAAGAAAACAAGATCCGCGTCTTTGCCCTTCTCGATGGTTCCCAGCCGATCCTCCATCCCCAGGGCCATTGCCACATGGAGGGTGACTCCTTTCAGGGCATCTTCCCGCAAGAGGCCGGCACGGACCAAGTCAGCCAAGCGTGGACGGAGCTGTCGAAGCTCGGAGGCGGAATCCGATCTTGGGACAAAGGCCACTGTGCAGCCAGCCAGGGCAAGTTCCGCCGGAAGATGGTAATGAACGACGGTCGACGGTAGCTGGCCAATGGATGGGGGTATGAACACGATGGCTTCATGTTTGCCGAGTTCGTCGACCACATGGTGATAATCGGATGACGACGCATCGTCCAGATAGAACAACTTGCCGGGCAATTCCGGTGTTGTTTTCAGCGCATCGTCGAGGTGGTGCAGGTCCGATGCCCTGGCGAGTTCAAAAAGGAGCGGGATCCCCTTCTTGTCACGAATCCAATCGGCGAATGGTTTGACGGCCGGATTGATCTCGGGGGGCGTGAAGGTCTCGGGTGGTTTCTCTTCGGTCTTGTCCTTGGTGTCGTCCTTTGTATCGGGATGATCTTTTGGATCCCCTGGTTCCTTCTTTGGTTCCTGCTCCTTGCCCCCAACAGGTTGATCCTTTTTCTCATCCTTTGGATCGGTTCCCGGTTTGTCACCTGGATCGGTTTCCTTTTTCTTGGCGGCTTCTTCTTGTGCCTTTTTCTGTTTTTCCTCCCATTCCTTACGTGCCTTTTCGATTTTCTCAAGTTCCTTTCGGGCCAGTTCGATCGCCGAGCGAAAAGTATTTTTATCACGGCCCGGCTGGGACATCGTGACACGAAGGTAGGCAGTTCCCAATTTCCGCTCTTCTTTTGGACCGGCCGTCCGGTAGACGACTCCTGGGCCGGGAATGCCCGTTCCATCGGGATAAAAACAGGCGGCTGTGAATCCGGCCTCAAGGAGAGGCTCGGTATCCATTTCCGAAAGGAAGACCTCCTGGGCCGGGCTGCGGTCCGCATGGACACCGGATCGGGCATAGGATGGGAGTTGCCAGCGGGTCCGCGGATGGATCCAGCCCGGCATCACCACCTCGTTGCGGGCCTCGATCACGCTGGCCGACTTGGGGTATTCGAGATCTTTTCCCACCAGACGGATCTTTCCATCCGCAAGGACGATCTGGCCATCGACGATTTCTTCCCCCGCGAGTGTGATCACGCGGCCAGCTTGGATCACAACAAAGGACTCTTCTCCTTCTCGAGCGGCCTGTTCCGCGATCGCCGGCGCGGCGCAAAACATCGCGACGAGTGTTATATAGATCGATAATAGAAAGGCGGTTCGCATGAAATTCTCGCACTCGATTAGAATTCTCGTTTCTTTGCCGCATCATAGACAATCTGGCCATTGATGACGGTTAACTCACAGGCCGATCTCGGATCGATGGGATCGCCTGTCCAGAGTCCCAGATCGGCATCCCGGCCCACGACGATGGATCCGACTCGGTCCTCGAGCATGAGCGTTTCGGCCGCAATACGGGTGATTCCCCGCAAGGCCGGATAGGGATGCCAGCCGTAATGGCATGCCATGGCGGCCTGAAAGGGGAGTTCTTCCTGGGGTACGACCGGCGCATCGGTATTGATCCCCAGTTTCCGCACACCTCCCTGCCACCATCGAGCTGCGTTCCCCATGATCTTCCGCTGATGCTGGTCAAAGTGGATTTGGCGTGGGCCATTGCAGGTATAGATATCTTGCTGCTCAATCACGAGGGGAGCCGTCTTATAGGCTTCGAATGTCGCATGCCCCAGCACAATCCGCATATGAAGCTTTTTGGCCAGCATATCGACGCTGCTCATGACAACCTGATACCACTGGGTATGGACCAGCGCAATGATATCCCGGCGAAAAACGGCCCGAAAATCGTCCCAAAAGAGATCGAATTCTGGCTTTTCAGCCGTCTCCCCTGCCTCGTAGCGTTCCCACTTTTGATGGTAGGCCAACGCCTTCTGCAGTGTCTGCCGGAGGTTGTAATACATGAAACAGCGGCTGACGCCGTACCAATAGCGTTCCGGATTCCCGGCCTGGGCTATCTTCACGCATCCTGGTGCACGGATTAGCATCTTATCCACCGTGTCACCGGCCAGTTTTGTCAGCGTACCGAAGCCACTAAGATTGTTGCCACTTCCAGGAAGCATCAAGGCTGTGGTGACACCACCCGCGCGGGCCCGTTTGAGGTTTTCACTCTCAGGCACCAGTGCCGACGTGGTTCGCAACCCGGGGTTCGTCAGGTAGACATAATCATGGAGATCCGAGCTCGATCCAACGGCATGATCATGGGCTTCCACAAGACCGGGAACCAGCCAATGATCGGGCCGATCGATCAGCGTGTACCCGTCGGGAATGGGGAGATCCTTGATCGTGCCAATCTTTTCAATCTTCCCCCCGCAGACCAGGACAATCGCGTTGTTGAGTACCCGGTCCTCGTCATCCATCGTGACAACCTTGCCAACACGAAAGGCCAGTTTCTCTGGTACATCCGCACGCGCCAGCGGGGGCATTGTTAGCAGAAGCCCCAAGAGACTTGTGATCAACCAGAAGGCCTGCCGATTACCGTGGTGAAAGGAATGGATTTGTCTTCCGCGGATTCCGATCATGGTTGCACCTCCTCTCCACAAACGATGACTCGTAGAATTCGGCTAGGGCCTTGGAGGGGATGACTGCTGAAAATCACCAGGTCGCCATCTTTTCCAGGTTCCAATGTTCCGACACGGTCATCAATTTTCATTGCTTTCGCGGCGCCGGCGGTCAGGGCCGTTAGGGCATCTTCGGCGTCCAATCCCCGTTCGACGGCGTACATGACGATTGCCGGTAAATTCCTCGCCGCATCCTCCGCGTTACTCTGGAATGCGATAGGCACACGTTGCCGGGCCAGCGTGTCAGCCAAATGGTAATCGCGATACTGGCGCTGCTGCAGGACAGCCGGAGGGACGATCACCGTCACTTTCTTCTCGGCCAACCGTTCGGCATGGACCGCTGCGCCGTCCGCGTCTAGCAAGACCAAGGGAAGATCGTGTTTATCTACGAACAGATCCAGGACTTCCCGGATCTGGGCCGGCGTGGAAACCTTAACGACGGCTGGGATCTTTTTTTCGAGCAGGTTCTTGAGTGGTTCCAGCGCCTCGTTCACCTTCGGCGGGAGGGGCCGGCCATCCTTGGTACGCGTGCGGCGGGTTTGGGTAACTTTCAATTCAACGGGTTTTTTATCGACCCGCCGCCCTTCGATGGGAAGTGATAATCCCATGACGGCAACGGTACCCTTGCAGTGGTCCTCTGCCACGAGATCTGCCTCGAGTTGCGGAGGTGTCGTGATATCGGGAATATCGATTTCAAACACCGCCGAAATATGATTCCCAGTCAAGGTACCATGGAGGCGGCCCGTGAATCCCATACTCGAATGGGTAATGCGCCCTTCGATGTTTGTACCGATCAATTGCATCACCAATGTCAAAGTGACTGGCGCCGGCAGCGGACCCCCAGTGACCACCGCTTCCCAAGTACCTGTGATTGGATCCGGTTGGACCATCTCCTTGGTTTCTTCCTGGACCGGTTTCGTATCCTCCGTCGCGGCTTTGGAATCCTTTTTCTTCTCCAGAAATTCTTTGAGTTCTTTCTCGTACTTGGTCCAGGAATCGAGATATTTCTGGCCCGCGTCGATTGGTTTGGCAAGCATTTCCTGGACACTCAACGGATCGGCCTGGCTGACATCCAAGAGGACCGCGGCCGGATCTCGAATCACGCGATCTTTTCGCCGCGGACCGGCCGTCTTCACGGCCGCTGCCGGGGCTCCCATCGGCGCGGCGGATCCGGATGGGCTTGCGGGGCGCGTCATCAGAACAATCCGGCCGCCAACGATCATTGCGGTCCTGGTCGATTCCCCCGCGCCGGATCCCAAATACGGCGCCATCAACACGGTCGTGATGCCTGCACGACAGACTCTGAGGTCGGTCACATCGGGCACACCAATCAGTTGGGAGATCCGGATCTCGTTGCCGATTTGCGATTTGTCTCCATCGAGGCCAAGGTGGCTATGGGAATCGATCCAACCCGGCATCACAAAGGCGTTCGGGCCAGCATCGATCACACGGGCAAATGGCGGGTGGGGAACGCTGCGTCCCACATCCACAATCTTGCCACCCTCGATGAGTACCTGGGCATCGTGCCATTCCATGCCTGGTCCAGCCCAAATGGTGCCGGCCTTCACAATCAATGGTCCTTGATCAGGTGCTTCGAAAACGGAGCACCCTCGGATGTAGGTTCGCTGCACATGCGCCGATAGATCCAGAGGATCACCGGATAAGACGACGAAATCGGCGTCCATTCCCGGAGCGAGGCTTCCCACGCAATCGGCGATCCCAAGAATTCTCGCCGGGCCACGGGTAATCGCAGCAAGGGCTCGAGCCCGATCCAATCCAGCGCCACATGCCCGGATTGCAACCAGTCGGAGATCCCCAATCGAACCTGCTTCGGAAGGTGCCAGGGCGATTTCCACGCCGTCAAGTTTCCGGAAATCCAGAATGGATTCTCCATACGCTTCGGGATCACGGCCGATGTTGGAACCGGGTGATCTGAATCGGCCCGGCAGCTGATAGACCAGCGGTACATTGGCCTGGCGAAGTGGATCGGCGACTTGATCCGCCTCCGCGCCACCCACAAGGTACCCTTGGCGCTCATGTTCCCGCAGAAAATGGATCGCGGCCAGGAGATCCCCCGTTCGATCGGCCCGCAACCGGAGTGGCAACTTTTCATTCCATGCATGTGCCAATGCGGGTGGGTGCAGACTGAACTCTGGGAAATTTTTTCCCGCAAGCGCGTCACGAATGGATTCTTCGAGTCCGAGGATTTGCCCCATGCGTGACGAAGGTCGCTGGAGCCGCCCCGGGACAATTTCAACATCGGCCGAAGCAGGAAATGAATAGGTCACATCCTGGGGAGGATAATACACATCCGGCCCGAGATTGATCGTAAGATCGGCTGCAGGGCGCAAGATCCGATCGGCTGCTGGGCCACCAAGCCTGACCACGGCACCCTGGCCAGTCAGGAGTCGATGCGAACCTGGATTGATATGGACCGTGGTGACTCCAGCGGCAAGGAACTTCGCATAATTTCCATAACGGTCGAACGTGTCGGCGGCCCGGTATCCGGCAGCAATCGATTCGTCCCCAGGATGGTTTCCTCCCAAATCCGAAACGGCTGCCACGAGGCCGGGGATCAGAGTACCATCGGGATAATCAATGACTGGCAGATCGAGTGGTACCTCGATATCGGAACCAATCATCGCAATCCGGTTGTCACGGACCACGAGCACACCCGGCTCGATGACCTCTGGCAAATCGGGGGCAACGGGAAGAATGCGCCGAGCACGGATAGCAAATGAATCTGCAGACAGATCTGAAACGAGCGACGTCCAGACCATGGCCGTGGCCGCGAGGAGGATTCGAGCTGTCAAGCGTACTTGTTTCATTTGTCGTCTCGTTCTTCTTCTTCGTTCTTTTGCCCTTCTTCGGAATCCTGTTCCCCCTCTTTGCCAGTCTTCTCGTCGGTCTTTGTTTCCGCTGGACTCTCCTTTTGCTTCTCCTCCTGGGTGGCACTTTCAACGTTTTCTTGTTCCTTTTGTTTTTCTTTCTCGGCGCTCTTCTCTTCCAGGTCCAGAAGTTCCTTGAGGCGGACATCCTTGGTGCGGTCATAGGCGAGAATGCCGTCAACATAGGCCTTTTCGACCCAAGTATTGAAATCCAACGGATCACCGCTGAGAACGACCACATAACCGGCTTTGCCGACTTCCAGGGAACCGAGCCGATCTTCCATGCCCAACATCCTGGCTGGATTCAACGTGATCGATTCCAGCGCCTTCTGCCGGGGGATCCCGTGGCGGACGCAGCGGGCAGCTTGATAGTTCAGATACCGTTCGGCCAACGAAGAATCGGGGTTCGGCTGCAAGGCAAAGAGCAATCCCGCCTCGTGAATCACTTCCGGGATGAATGTTTCGCTGAGTTCGCCGGTGATCGGATCCCGTTCCCTGTGGACTAAATCGGGCGGCAGCACGACGGGCCGATCGGCTTTTTTGAGTTCCTGGACCGCGCGATAGGCTTCGGTCCCGAGAACAAAGATGGAACGGTCCAAGAAGCCATGTTCCTTGGCCAGATTGATTGCTGGACCAACATCGGTTGCTGCATCGCAGTAGATCCAAGCATCCAATTGGCCCTCGGTTAATTGCACCAGGTTACGGTGCCGATCGTCGAGATCTTCCTTGCGAATGAGTGGAGCTCCCCGCTTGCGAGCTTCTTCCGGTCCCACATCGATCTCTTTTTTCTCCTTGGCGAGTTCTTCCTCGTAGCGTTTTTCAGCAAGATTTTCCAGGTAGAAAGCCAACTCCAGGAAGGTCTCGCGGAATGCGGCCATCTGCTGCATCCGATCCGATCCCGATTTGGGGCTCGCACTCAGCTTCAGGGCCAGCGAGGGCCGGATTGTCATTTCATCGGGTGTTCGGCCTATCGGACGGACGAGCCGGCTCAAGCCACCCAGGACGCAATTATTGCCTTGGATGACATGCACGGCGAGCACGCCATCGCGAAGTGCATCTTCGAAGAAAAGACTCGATGGATCGATGGCATCGTACACATCCAGATAGGGAGTCACTGGGAGGTTTTCATTGGGCCGGTCCAAGCCTTGCGAGGCATGGGGTGATATCATGCCTGGGAAGAGGACTTTCTCCGATACGTCAATGACCGTTGCGTCATAGGGTATTTTTACTGTTTCCCCAATAGCAGTGATTGTACCGTCCTCGATCAGGACCGTGCCCTTGGGAATTTCTGGGCCGCACACGGGGATGATACGTCCGCCCTGGAGAGCTAGCTTGGACGGAGGTGCGGCATGGCTGTCCACGGCAAGGGTGGTGAATAGTACTACGATCCATAGGGTGCATCTGAGAATCACAGGATAATCTCCAGCATGAGAACGCCTAACGAATACAATATCGCCCCGGACTTAACGTCGATCGACCACAATGTTGCCATCGATAAAAACCATCACGACCATCGAAGTAGCGGCGAAGGGCTGCCCACGCCATACAACCAAATCGGCTTGCTTCCCTGATTCAATCGTCCCGATTTGCCCGTCGAGCCCGAGCATTCTCGCCGGCGTTTGAGTTACCGCTTTCAGCGCATCCTCGAAGTCGACTCCAAACCGCATGGCATGCATGGCCTGCCGAGCCAGCCCGTCCTCCTCCCGGAGATCCTGAGCAGACAGGGATGTCGGTACTCCCGCCTCGAGCAAAGCGCGAAAGGTACTGTATCGCGATCGATTCGACTCGTTATTAAAAGCGCGAATCCCATTAGGCCGCTCGAAAATTGGCCCGAAAATGACTGGCGCAGCGCTCGCTTGAATCGACTCGATACAGCGGTATGCCTCGGTGGCTTCTTCGAGGGTGAACCGAAGTTTGAATTCATCGCACAGGCGAATCGCGGTGTGGATATCTTGTTGGATCCTAGCCTGGATACGAAGTGGAATTTTGCCTTCAAGGACCTCGTAGAGCACCCGGCTGGCTTCGGGGCTGGACGTATCGGCACCATAAGCCACCAGGCCATCCTTTCGGCGGATCGCGTCGTGGAAGGCCTTTCGAAACACCCACGTCAGCCCCATGCGAGAATTGGGTCGCCGGGTATAGAGGCTCACGGAATTTCGATATGGGCTCTGATTGTAACTTCCCAACCGGTTCGGCTCGGTCCCAATGGTTGCCTTCACCGCGGCCTCCGCAACGAGGACACGCTGGTCCATGGGCCCAGCCGTCTTGAGAATGGCACCGCGGGGACCAATCACGGCCGAAGCGTCCGGGGACGCGTAGATTGTCGTGACACCACCCTGGACCAGGCGTTGGAAGTCACTGCTGCAGAAATTCACGCTATCCAAAACCCGCGTATGCGGGACCACTTCCGAACCCTGCTCGCTCACCACCACACCGGCACGAACACCGGCGGCCAAATCGGCAAGTCCCGTGGGATCTTCCTCATCACCGACATGAAGCGGCACCTGGCTGTCGTGGCATGGCCGCTCATCACGAGAAATCGCCGCCCGGCCGCCAGGTCCCTGCTGGCCCGGCCCCTTCCGGCTGGCAGGGATCATATCAGCGGATTCGAGTCGCGCATTGGCGTCAATCAGGCCGGGCGTTACAGAACCGCCGTCGATTTCGATGATTTGAATATGATCCGGGAGACTCAGATCGCTGCCGACGGCCTGGATGCGGCCGTCTTGGATCAAGATCACTGGCCGATCGATCGTGCGCCCATTCCCGATATGAACCCTCGCAGCCTTGATTGCCAGGGTTGGTCTGGATGTCTCCTCGGACCAACTCGGGACTGTCAGAAGGAGTGAAACGATCAACCAAGCTAATGCAAACAGGATCATTTGACGCCATGGCTTGCGAATTTTGCCATAGTGCGTGCCGAGAAATCCGTTCATTGCTCTCCTCCCGCCGATGATTCCTGATTGGCTGCTGGATAGGTGCGGACTCCCTGGATAAACACGGCACGGATGGTTGAATCTAACCGCAAGGGATCTCCAGAAAAAAGAACCAGGTCCGCCTCCTGTCCCGGTTCGATCGCACCGATCCGATCTTCGACTCCAGCCACTCTGGCCGGAATCACGGTCATGGCACGCCGCGCGGCGGCCGGATCCATTCCGAAACGAACCGCCAGCGCAGCGGTGATACGGAGTCCTTCCGGGGGCGCATTGGGAAATCCGCCCCGAAAGGCCACATCCACTCCGTTTTTAGACAACAGTCCAGCGCCAAGGAGTTCTCTGCGATTCGACGAGAATGTGTACGGTCCGACGACAACCGGCCGAGACCACTGGGATGCCTTGGTGGCCAAGTCCATGGCATCCTGGCTGTGAACTACCGCGAATTGGCCCATGCGATCTCCCAATACGTCGCGCGCGGCAGCAACATCCTGACCTTGCTCGCAAAAGATCACAGCGTCTGCCTGACCCGCGAAGACCGCATTGATTCCAGGATGGGCCTCGCCCGCTTGGGCACGATGGACCAGTGTGCGCATCTGGTCCAATAACCCTATGCGCGATGTGGGGATCCGTTCTCGCTGCCAGACACTTTCCCCGATCGAGAATACCAGCGGCCCGTTCTTTCGGAGAATATCAAGTTTCCCTTCCTTTGCCAGTGTCCGGAAGCAGACGGATGTGCCGCTCACCAGATTGTTCGGTGCTGGACTGACGACTGCCGAAGTAATGCCCGATCGTAATGCCGCAACCAGGTCTTTGTGATAGGGATCGATGGCATCCACAGCTCTGGCATCGGGATCGACTACATGTGCCATCTCCGCCGTTTGCCCAACAGCTCCGACCGTACCAAAGAGGTCAATCAATCCGGGGCAAAGCACAGTCCCTTTCCCCATGGGACATACTTCGTATTCCTTGACATCGGCGGCGGCGAGGATTTCTCGAATTTTTCCGCCCTGGATCACAATCGCGGTGTCCGGTTTGAGTGTTCCATCCGGTTGCACTATCCAGTCCGCCTGCAACACCTGGATTGAGCCGGGATTCTCAGATTCGGTTGCCTCCATGCCATGGCTCGGGAACTGGATCACGAGAAGGCCAGCCATCGCAAGCCAATGGATCCATTGAAACAAGGAAGTTCTACAGACTGGCGCATCCGGTCGGATCCCTTGATCTAGACCATATCGGTTGTACGGAATCATCATGCCCATTCGGAATTGTCTCGTTCGAGTCTGGATCTCATGACGCAGGAGGGAACGCGATGGTTATGGATCGGAAGGTTGTCGATAGACTTGTCTACCACCGGCATAGACCCGCCGCACCTTGGTTGCCGGATCGAGTGGATCACCTGACCAGACGACGAAATCGGCAAAGAAGCCAGGTTTTAAGCGACCGATCTGCTGCCCCACGCCCAGAGCATCGGCGGCCCTTGCGGTGACCGCCTCGAGCGGATTGCCACCGCCGCTGCGCGCGGCGGCGATTTGTGCGTCCAGTGCAATAAATCGGGTGTTCGCTGGATTCTCAGCACCGCTACCGACGAACCATGGAACACCGGCCTCGGAAAGCTGCTGCGGAGAATTCATGGAACTGCGCCGGAAGATGTCGTCGCGACGGATGCTACTCTGGGCCAAGCTGCCAAAGATCACCGGCACCTTCAAAGCGGCAAGTTCCTTCGCCACTAAGTGGGATTCCGAGGCACCTTCCAGAATCCAATCGAAAGAAAATTCTTCCGCCAAATCGATCGCATTCAGGATATCTTCGCTACGGTGGGCTAGGATCCGAACCGGAAGTTTACGGTCCAATGTTTTGAGGACAATATCCAGGTCCGGTTTTCTTTCAGGACGCTGCGGTTTTTGTGGTTTTCCGTCTTTCCCCTTATCGGGTTCCTTTTTTTCCCCAGGGGATTTCTCGTCGGCTGTCTTACCTTCCAAGGCTGCCATCCGCGACGGCGTGGTTTTACCTTCTTTTGTTGTATCTGATTCCTGAGTTCTGCCCTGGTTCTCTTCTTGGTCTTTGCCAACGCCCTTTTTTTCCTGGCTGGCGTGCCATTCTTTCAATTGTTTCTGGTATTCGGCAACGTCTTCCTGGTAATCTTCCATGACTTTCCGATATTCCAGTGCATCGCGGAACTGCTTGCGTACTGCGGCGAGTGTCTTCAGGCGCGCCACTGGCTGGCTGGTGGAGGCCAAGTTGATTGCAAGCGCCGCCTCACTTCGTAAAACAATGCCCAGAAAGGGATCACGACCGGGATCGGGAGCCAAACGTAGAATCGCCCCCGTTCCACATATGCCTGGCGAGCGACCTGGTGAAAGATAGATCGCCGTGACCCCATGGTGAAAAACTTCGATGAAATCCAGCGTGGCATAATGATCAAAGGCGTCCTCCGCTCTCTGGACCGCCTGACCACTCCCCCCCGATGAGGAACCTGGAGGACTCGAACAGCCAAGAAGACTGGCAACATCGATCAGCCCAGGCGTGACCGTTCCACCCTGGGCATCGACCTTCTGGGCTAGTAAGGGTGGTACGATGTGCGATCCGACTGCACTAATTGTTTCACCCTGAATCACCAGCATACCATTGTGGATCTCGTCTCCATCCATGGTAAGAATTCGAGCATTGTGGATGGCTACAGGGCGCGAAAGTAGCTGCGCCCACCCAGGTACGGGCGCCATAATGACGCAGCAACCAGCCAAGCCAATTGCAATCATCCGAGCCAATGCCGGGCTGGGAGCGGTACGCCGTATATGCCTCGGAACCATCCAGACCTCGCTTGATTGCCATGCCGGGATCCAAGCCATCGGATTGGGCACGGGAGATTGTTTTTTGTACTCGACTCAAGCCCACAACGAAAAATGATGGACACGGGGATGCGCATCGGGTGACCCTGTTATGGACGAAGCCTCCAGACTATCCAGCTTAGCCATCCTGACAAGCCAGATCAATCAAGTGGCACTCACTATTGTGTCAAGGCCCATCTCAAAAGCAAGGAAAAATTTATTAAGTTCCACAATAAAAACAACTTATGCGAATTGCATTTGGATCGATTCCTGGTGTATCAACCCAGGGTTGGATTCGCGAATATTCTGCAGATTCCCTACTTATCCCTATGATTGATATGATCCCAACCACCATTTTGACCTGGGTTGGGTCGTAACCTAGTATAGGGTTGAGATTCTCTATTATTGGGATTCTCTTGAGATTCTCTCGCTACCGCCATGGCAGATTCTCATGACGGCTTTATGGGCTTCTGTGGGGCTACAGAGAGAACTCATCGCGCATAAGCCATCCAACGGCACGGCTCGCAAGGGGAACAAACAGCGCGACGTTTCGGATGGTTTTGCCGCACGAACACATCGCTGGACGCTAACGCATTTCAACCATGGACGAACATCAGGAATTTCCTCATTACGAGGGCGCGTTTTCCGAAGAAACGTCTCGGGCACTGGAAACATTGCGCGAGCGAGCGAACGAGATGCGCGCCGATGAGGCGGCACGCTGGCTTGAAATCGAGTCTCGCTTGAAAGCGAGCCTGGATACGATCATGGAGGAACTCACCCGCCAGAAGAAAGCCTATTCTACAGATCAGGAAAAAACCAAAAGTCAGACAGCCGAACTGGAAAGGCGCGAAACGGAATTAGTGCAACTGAAGACCGCACTCTCCGAACGCGAGGCAGCGATCGCAAGCCACGAAGCCGAGATGGATCGCCTTCATGAAGAACTATGCCTCCTGATGAACCAACGTGCCGAATGGGAGGCTCGCCATGAAGAAGTCCTTGCGGCGAGGCAGGAGATCGAATCGATCGTGAGCGAACGCGATCGATTGGCGAAAGATCTGGCCGAAATGTCAAAGAG
This sequence comes from Pirellulales bacterium, assembly GCA_016930815.1. Lineage (GTDB taxonomy): Bacteria > Planctomycetota > Planctomycetia > Pirellulales > Lacipirellulaceae > JAFGFZ01. The sequence continues at coordinate 14,021 of JAFGFZ010000057.1, forward strand.
ACTTGATGAAGCGGTACGGCAGCAGGAGTCCCTCCATCAAGAAATCAACCTCGTCAAGAAGGAACTCGAATCGGCCGTCAAAACCCGCGATCGGCTGGCATCTGTTTTAGCCGAAACGGAAGAGAATCTCGAGCAAACAGCTCAACGATTGGCCGCCCAGCCCGACACATCGGAACTTCAACGCAAATTCGAACTTGCCATGGAAGAAGCTCGCGATCTGCGGGCCATGAATGCTGAGTTGGCGGAACAACTCGCCTCCCGACCTGACTCCAAGTCAGAGGAATCTCAGGAAGTCTTCAACTTAAGGTCCCAGAGAGATGCCTTGATCCAACAGGTCATGGAACTGGAACGGAAAGTTGCTGGGGATGCAGATGCCACGCTCGACGAGCAATATGACGACCTGCAACGACGGTTTGAGATTGCTGTAGAGGAAGTCCGCACGCTGAAGACCGAAAAGTCAGAACTGGAAAACCGTCTCAAAGAGATCGATTCAGATGAAGTTGCGGAAAATTGGAATCCTGGCAACGGGCTCGACTGGGAGTCCATTAAACGAAGTCTTCTAAGGAATCTCGATGACGATTTCAACGCGTCGATTGAAGAGGATCGCCGAGAACGCGCCACCATTGAAGGCGCTATCCAGATTACTGACGAGGTCGTTGCGAAAAAAGACCAGGAAATTGCTGAATTGACCCAACTTTTGGCCGAACAATCGAGCAAAATTGGCGAGGTCGCGGTCGGCGCCGGTGCGGTTGCTGAGCTCTTCGATGAAAACGAAGCCATTCGCATGGAACGGGAACGGCTCCGCGAATTGCAGGTGGAATGGGAGGAAAAATTACGCCAAGCCGAATTGGAGTTCTCCATACAACGGGCCAAGTTCGCTCGCGAAAAGAACGATTTGGAACAACGGCAGCGTGAAATGGACGCGGCGCGTGCCGAATTGGAAGAGGCCATGCACGCGGCACCAGGACAAATCAGCTATCCCAAACGCCGCTGGCTCTCACGACTCGGACTCAACAAGGAAGACGAGTGACGCGTCAACTGGGTGCCTCGGGCCCGTCTTCGACAGTAAGAGAACCACTCGCGCCCGCTCGCGACGAAATTCATGAAATATCCGGGCTAGTGGACGGGGCGCGTCCGGAATGGCTTGCCCTGTTGATAGATAGCGTGCCGGGCTTCATAGTACGATCGATACGAATCCGGCGCTTCCTCGATCGCCATTTCGGCCGTCTGGACAGCCTCGTCGAAACGGCCGGCGTTGGCTTGGGCGGCCGCTAAGGTATCCAAATACAGATGGCGGTCTTCACATGTCAATTCCATCGCCTTCTCCGCGCTCTCCAGGGCATTTTCCTCGCTACGAAATCGCGCATCCGGACAGGTGGCCAAAAGCCAAGCGCCATTGCGAAAGGCTTCGGCTAGCAAAGGATTCCGTTCAACGGCTCTCCCGTAGTCCTCCAGGGCCGCTCGATAGTTGCCCGTGTCAGCGTGCAGATCCGCGCGGGATTTATAGAAAGTAGCGTTCTCCGGAGCCAGACGAATGGCTTCATCCAGTTCAGCCAAGGCCACATCATATTGGCGAAGGTGGTGCGATGCTCGCCCACACCCCGCATGGGCAAACGCCAAAGTCGGATCGAGTTCAATGGCGCGGCGATAATCGTCGATCGCGGAAGTCAAATTCCCTGACTGTTCATATAAAGCACCCCGGTTGGAATACGCCTTGGCATGGTTAGGACGAAGTTCGAGGGTTCGGCAAAAGTCATCGAATGCCTCACGATACATGCCAATTTGCGCATAGCTAACTCCCCGATTATGGATGGCTTTCCAACAGGTTGGATCCTGCTGGACCGCCAACTCAAAATCGGCTTGCGATTCCTCTTCTTGGCCCGATTCCACTCGCAATTCCCCGCGGCGATTGGTGGCCCATGCGGACAATCGCAAGGTATACGCGCTGGCTTCCGCTTCGAGTTCGGTTGCCAGTGCTTTTCGGCACAATTCGATAACCTGGGTGAGTTGACTCTCCCTGGTTGCCTTGGATGCCAATTCGTGCGCTTGAACAACCCATAACTTCCCCTGCTCGGAATCGCTTGAATCAAGTTCAACACGGCTGGCCAATGTCACGGTTTGCGGGGATTGATCCGTATTTGGCAAAGATTCTTCGCTGGTCACACGACTCGTTGGAACCGGTTGCTCCACTAATTCCGTACCCTCACGCAACTCATTTGTGACAAATAACCCCGCCTTCTTGGCCAAGCGATCGCTGGCAACAACGGCAGGTTCCTTCGAAACCTGTTGTGGTTCCTCCTCAGACATCGATGGGGCGCCCGCGTCTTGTGGAAGCATGTCCGGGGAAACAGGTAGTAACGCGGAAAGAGGAGCCACCACCAATTCTTCTGCAGCGAGCCAACGCAGGTCCCATGAGTTCACTCCAGACAATACCATGAAAACAAGCGCGGCCTTGCAATACGTACCCCATCTCGGGTTATTGGCAACTGCTGGCATTGGTTGGTTCCCACTTTGATGAATGGTTTCATGTCGTCAACGTGCTGTGGACAGCAACAGCCGGCTGTGAACAGCACCGGCCGGACCGCCACGGTCCGGGTCTCACGCAAACTGTATCGGCCAATTGGCAATGTTTGCGTAACCCTAATTGATAGAAAAGCCAATGCGAATTGCGCATCCCGCTCACTCTGCGCAGATGATCGCCAATTGGGTCCTTGATGGGATGGTCACCGCTAGCAATTGGAATTGGACTCAGCCGTTCAGCGGGCTAGATTGGAGGGAGATCCTTCTTTTCGTCAGTAAGCCAAGAGCGAGCAGGATCAGAAAGATAGCAGCATTGGTCGGCTCTGGAATCGTGGAATGGACGGAGTACGAAACCGAATCGCCACCGAAATGAAGCTGCCAGATCATAAAGTCATCGCCATCCACATCCCCATCGCCGTTGGCATCACCGTCGGTCAGGGTTGCTCCCGTGATCAGGCCGAAACCCGATCTCCAGGCCTGGAGATCATCCCCATCGACGTCCCCATCGGTATCGAAGTCGCCTTCAACGATCACCAGACTGCCCATCGGGTTATGGGCAATCGCATCCAGATATAGCGTGACATCGCCGGCCCCAAAAAACTGGATGGAATCGAGCGTCACCGTCGATCCCGAGATGATTCCATCACCGTTGACCCAGCCTTCCCATTCGTTGTCATCGCTCAAAAACCATTCATAGAGATGCCACTGGCCATCAGCGAGGATCGATTTCTCGATTCCACGGTCTGCCGTACTCGGATCGTCCAGTGCGATGCGTACCGTCATTCCGGGATCCTCGGTCTTGAGCCAGAAACCAATCGAGCCCGTGGCCGGGATCGCCAAGTTGGTTGCCGGATCCGAGGGGGGAGATCCAATGCCAGACAGGCATCGAAGAAACCATCCATTCGGATCCCCATGAATCGAGATTTCCTGGCTTGCCGCGCTCAGGTAGGCTTCCGAAGTAACGCGCTCGGCGGTCGTACCATCCAAGATGCCTTGGTTGGAGCCAGAAAATAATGGCGACCAGCTGAAATAACCTTCGTCCACTTCGAAATCGGTGATCGAAACGATCCCGCTCGGACTACTCGGATCCCGCCCGATAGCCAACTGCATTAACTCCTCCGTCGTGCCCTGGAATACATCGCCATCCACGGCACCGGCAATCCCTGGAACGCTCCATTCATCCGTCCACTGCCAGAAGAGCCAATCACCCCATAGGGGAGTATCCGAAGAAACCGGCGGATTGGATGTGCCGGTACCACGCCACCATGCTAGCCACAATTCGTGCGTTGAAGCGATGGAGGTTGTGTAGTACGTGTTGGCCACATACTTGCTGTTGTAGATAATGGGCCGGACACCTAATCTGTTATCGATGGTGTCGGAAAAGACTTGAACCCAATTCGAGATAAACGCCCGTTCCTCGGCGAGCGTTGGGAAATCAGGTAGACCTTCAATCATAATTACTCCTTCGCAAGTTGCCATTCCAAGGCTTCTGAACAGGGAATTTGGAGAAGGTCTAATGGCAGTTTCCAGCCTTCCATTGGTTTTCTTTATAAAAGACGGGTTGACGACACCATCGAAACGAAACGCAGTCCGGCCAACCATATTGTCTTGATCCAGTGGTAATTTTTAACGAAAAGACAAAAGATCGGGTCTTAATCCGGACTCAAAATCGTCAAGGTTTCGCTAGATTCTGTGGACGATAAATCTTGCGCAATGATTGATGTAAACTATTTATGCGAAAAACCTTCCGATCACTCAAGGCTCGTTTCATGAGGGACCGATACGATGTTTGTCACGCAGTTTGTCCCGTTAGGCTGCGCCGACGAATGAACCATCGCATCAACACCACCGGCCCAAACTGTTTCGAACCATAGAGTGGTTCGACCGGCGTTGATGCAATCCCTTGGACCTGTTGCTTACGACCCACCTTCCCACCTTCCGGCACTTAAGTGCCTCCTAGCGCCGACGACTCCCCACCTGAGTCCGTTTCATGAATATCGGACCTGAGAACGTTACCCGACGAGTTCGTCGGTGCGTGGCGGTGACGCGCGTTGTCGGCAGGCGGTAAGATTCCAAGCGCAGGATCCAGCATTTGAGGAGACGTTGTTCGATGAAGTGGAACATGGTTGGAGCACTCGTCGTCACCGTCGGGTTGTGCAGCCAAAGCTATAGCTTTGAGCTACTCGACCGGATGCTCGGCGTTGGGTGTGGCTGTGCGACTCCAGCACAGTCTTGTTGTGAAAAGCCGTGCGGCCAAGCAGTCGATCCTGGCTGCGGTTGTGCCACGGCCTGTGATCCCTGTTGTGGATGTGCCACAACCGATCCATGCGCCGGTTGTGCCACCTGCAAGCCGATTCGGTGTGCGATCAAGCGATTCCGTTGCTGCCGTCCGCGTCTTTTGGACGCACTCTTCTGCTGCAAACCGGTATGCTGTGATGCGGCCCCGAATTGTGGCTGTGGCGTCGTTGCTGATCCCAGTTGCGGTGTTGCGGATCCGTCTTGCGGCGTTGCGGATCCGTCTTGCGGCGTTGCGGATCCATCCTGCGGTTGCCCCACGACTTGCTGCAAACCAAATGGGGTTCGTTGCAAGGTGAAGTGCCGGCTCAATCTGTTGGACCTGCTTTTCCCGTGCCGGAAAGCCTGCTGCAACGCAGCCCCAAATTGTGGTTGTGCGGCGACCGCTGATCCCTGCTGCGGTTGCCCAGAGCCGTCCTGCGGCTGTTGCCCCACAACATGCTGCGCCCCGAAGTGCCGTACCCGATGCTGCCGTGTTCGCTGCCGTGTCGCGAAATGCTGCTGTGCTGATCCGGTAGTAGGTTGCGGCTGTGGTTGCGGCTGTGGCGAACCAGCGGGTGCACCGGTGGAAGCAACCGACTCTCCGACGGAAGCTGCCCCAATTCCGCCAGCCCCGATGGCAGATCCGGCAGCCCATATTGGACGTCAGAGGAACGTGGTCCAGACAAGCCTCGTTCGCTAACGGTTTCATAAAAAATACCTACGATTCCCCCTTTCCTCGAGATCTGCTCGGAACGTCATGTTTCGGGCAGATCTCTTTTTCTAGGGGGATCAAGTCATCTTCTTGGCCAAGAAGAAGGCCGCGGCCGCGATGAGGCACGGGATGACGAATGCGAGAAACCAAACCAAAAAACCTCCCGCACCCGAAAGATTGAAAATGACTTGGTAAATGATAAATGACAGGCAGAAGCCTATCACGGCAGCTTGGATAGGTACTTTGTTATTGTCCATGGGTCGTAGCGCGGTCCTGAATTACGGGTGGCTTATTTGTAGAATGTGGCCGATGCCTGGGCCATCGGTGACAGTTTATTCCTCCGTAACGGCTTCCTTAACGGGCTGTACAAAGTGCGGCGATTTATTCCCGGATTCGGACAGTTCCTTGGCCCGTTTCTCGGCCTTCTTTCTATCTGCGTATTCATATAATGCGACGCGTTTCAACGATTGGCTGAAGACGCCCCAGTAGGCTTTCATTCGGGTTTCGTCCAGTTTTTTCTTTCGAGGAGCCCGCTTGCTTGGTTTCTTACCGGTGGTGGCCAGTTTTTTCTTGGCGAGTTGGGCACTCTCGGCAGCTTCGGCTTCGGCACGTTTCTCTTTGATACTGATGATTTTCCGGGCCATGATAGGATGATGCGCTTACGAGGTGAGGTGAGGATTGGAAGCATCCTGCATCGCTAAGCAGTGAATATAGCAGAATCGGCATTCATGTACCAGAAGAGGAGAAGGGCGCTTCCATGGCGGTCAGAAATCACGCTGTTTCCAGGCCCATCGGAACAGGTTCCGCGCGTCGGAATACCTTCCATCCGAGGAACTTGCGCCGAGGAGAACGATCAGAAGGTGATCGTCGCCGCGGCGACCGCTGGCGACCAGACATGCTCCCGCCGCATCGGTCGTACCCGTTTTCACGCCATCATAGCCCTGAATTGGCAAGAGCCGATTGGTGGTCTTCCAGTACAGATCCCGCTGGTACCCACTGGGACCGATGACCCTGGTGCCATGTTCTCGGGTGCGGACGATGGTACGAAAACACTCCAGCTGCATCGCGGCATGCACGAGCCGAAGAAGATCGTGGCATGACGCAACATGGCCCTTTTCCGTTAGGCCATGTGTGTTATTGAAGGTTGTGTGGGACATCCCGAGCATCTTCGCAGTCCGGTTCATTTCGGCTAGAAATCGGTCCAAGGGATCGGACGGCCCAGGTGCGTGGCTGGAATGCTCGGATTCGGCGTCGAATCGCTCCCCAAAGTGCTCGGCCAGCGCGACCGAAGCATCGTTGCCCGATGGCAGCATCATCCCATAGAGTAACTCGCGTACCGGTAGCCGCTCGCCCGCACGGACTCCCGCGGTAGTCCCCGGTGTGTTGTCTGCCCGCTGACTGAATACAACGGTTTCGTCGAGTACCGTCGGATCTTCTTCGGCCAGCCGGCAGACGAGATAGGATGGCATGATCTTCGTCGTACTCGCGAAATCGAACGGTTTCTCTTCATTCTGACCCCATAGCAGGGCACCCGTTTCCCCATCTCCAATGGCCCACGCCTTGCACGTGACAAAAGGGGGGCCGTCGAGTGCATCGGCCGGTTCGGCAGGAAGAAGCCTACCATTGATCACTTCCGGATCTGGAACCGGCGGATCCCGCGTGACAAGCGGCAACAACTTCTTCCACATCGCTGGGCCGACACGCCCGTCCGGTTCCATGGCATTCGTCTTCTGGAAACGAATCACCGCCTCTTCGGTAGCCGGCCCAAAGTCCCCATCGACGCCCAAATTGGGAGATGGATCGAGCCGGGCGTTGAGGGTCCGCTGCAGTGTCGCTACGGCCTCACCAAATGCGCCGCGGGCAAGGAATGGTTCGTAGGACTCCCCGGCCGTCGTGCCCTTGGAATTGAAGTATTGATAGATCGCCAGACCGGCATCCGCGCAGAACCGGTCCCCCGCATTTTCGGCCGACCACGACTGGTCCTGATTCTCCGCCGTCATCACGCAAAGGGCAATGGGACCACTCGGAGAATACAGAATGCCACCCTCGCAGCGGACTGCGGCGACCGATCCACCTTTGTGGGCCGCTTGCGTGCCGGGGGGTAAAAACCGGGTCAGTTTCTTGTCCTCTTGGCATGCCTTCAGGTGTTCGATCATCGCTCGGGTTGCTGCTTCGTCGCCGAGCTTCCCCGTATGAAGTAATTCGAAAAGCCGGACTGTTTCGGCGGGTGTCGTGCTTCCAAGGCCATATAAAACGCTCCGCTTTGCATCCATGGATGTATCACGACGGAAGGTTTTGCTATTGAGGCGGGTTTCGGTCAGTCCAAGTTGTTTCATCCGATCGCAAATATTACGGATTCCAACCCGATCGATTACCAGGTTGGTTGCCGTATTGTCCGAGAACGCGATCATGAGCCGAATTGCATCGCGAATCGACAGCTGCATGCCCGGCGAGAAATGGGGAGTTAAAAGGCCGCTGCCTGGCACTTTGTCCGTTTCCTGAAGTTGGATCATCGCATCCAAATCAAGCCGGCCTTCGGCCGCTTGATGATACGCCTCAACCATAATTGGAAACTTGATCATACTAGCCGTTGGCATGACCCGATCGGCTTGATGTGCAAACGTTTCGTTCGTCTCCAGATGCTTCACCGCAATGGCAACGACTCCTTGGTGATCGTCGATGAGTGGCTGCAGGTATCGATCCAGGGGAATTGCGGTGGATGACGGCGGATCCGTCGCGGAGGCAATCTGAAAGATTCCGAAAAGGAGCACGACGCCGAACGTTGCCAATCCGTTTTTTTTCTGCATGACAAACTGCCTTTCGATCACTTCTTGCCCAGTTGCCGTTGTTGTTCGAAAAACCGCGCGAGGATCGTCCCACAGGGCGACGCAAGGACGCCGGCCTTGACTTCACACCGATGGTTGAGCCTCTTGTCGTCGAGGAGCCGGAAGAGTGAATCAACCGCGCCGGATTTGGGATCCACGGCGCCATAGACCACTCGAGGAATCCGGGCTTGCAGAATCGCCCCGGCACACATGCAGCAAGGCTCCAGCGTGACAAAGAGTGTACAATTATCAAGCCGCCAGTCCCCCAAAGCGATGGCTGCCTGCGTAATTGCCAGGATTTCGGCGTGAGCCGTCGGATCGCGAAGCTGCTCCCGTTGATTATGTGCCTCCGCAACGATCCGATCGCCACAAAGGATCACCGCTCCAACCGGCACTTCACGCTCTGCAAACGCGGCTTCCGCCTCCATCAACGCGCGGCGCATCATTGCTTCGTCGCTTACGAACATGGATATTTTTTACACGGATTTGCTCTGTCGGGCTAGCTCCTTGCGTTACGCGAACGGATTTCCATACGGTCTCGTTCGATTGAGACATCAGAACTGGATATCGATTTTCTTGGCCAATTGAATCAGAGCTGGTTGAAAATAGACCATGGGCCGTTTCTTTTTCGCACCCGATTTGGTGGCCGCTTTCTTTTTCGCCCAGAAGAAGACGCGGTCGACGAGCGACTGTGGCAATTGCCCATGTTCAACCAGGTCGACCACATGATCGAGGAATGCCAATTCGGCTTTACTCCGTGCCTGCAGGCCGTTTCGAAGCCGATCGCCAAGAGGAACTTCCTGGGCTCCCCAAACGCGATGGAAACAGAGCATGGCGAGAAGACTTGCACTTGCTGTGATGAACCAGCTTCGTCGTGTCTGCATTGTCAAGACCTTTCGTGTTCCCTCTCGAGACAGGAGATTGTACGGCGGCATAGGGCCGGCCGGCAAAGGGGCCGTCCGGAAAGGGCAACTTGTACGAAAAGAGGGGATTGCGAGCAAGAGAAGTCGGTTAAAAAACAAGCCCCCGGGCTGCAATCCGGGGGCTAGGGAGGGATCTGCCTTCACGCCGAAGGCAGTGACGTGCTAGCTAAGTATCATTCGTCGATTTCAAAAATGATTTTTTCCTCGCGCGCCGCAGCGCGGAGCTTATTTAAAGCCCGGGCTTCGATCTGCCGGATTCGTTCCTTGGTGACCCCAAGCGAAGCACCAACTTCCTTAAGTGTCTGAGGCTCCTGGGAATGATCCAGACCGAAGCGGTGGATGATAATCTGCTGCTCTCGATCATCAAGCCGATGCAGCATCCGACCCACCTGGACTTGCCGGCGGTTTTGCATCGATTCTTCAACCATTGGATTGCCACGGTGTTCTTGCGTTGTGGCAAAAAACTCATCGTGGCTCGTCCGATACCGGTCGCGATGCTTGTATTCGCTTGGAATGGTCCGGGCGAAGTTTTTCATGATTGCCCAGGTTGCATAAGTGCTGAATTTGTTCCCCCGAGCGAAATCAAATTTTTCAACCGCGCGAAGAAGCGACATGTTGCCGTCACTGACCAATTCAAAAAAGTTATGGTCCGGCCCGACATGCCGCTTGGCAATGGAGACGACGAGTCGCAGGTTGGCTCGGATAATCTCATTTTTGGTCTGGACCGCCAATTCATAATAGCGTTCGATCTGGTCCAAAAGGGCCATCTTGGGCTTGGACGGATCAAGTTGTTTCCTGAGCCGGGCTGCTTTGTACTTTAGATAGTTATATTTACGGAAGAGGTAACATTCCTGCTCGCGCGTCAAAAGCGGCATCTCATAGAGTGCGGCCAGATAGGGTGGGAGCCCGCTCGGCCTCCGCGGTTTCCGCACAGGTCCATCGGGTTCCGGCATTTCTCGAAGGCATGCCTTCGCCGCACCCCGCTGGGAGAATCGTGGATTCGGCATGTACTCAAGTGGCAATTCCATGATCCGTTTGGTGCGGACCTCGCCAATGATGCGATAGATGGTCGTTTTCGTACGGCCAAACTGCTTCACAAGTTTGTCAACCGACTCTCCCTGACAATACAGGATGTAAATCTGCTCCTTGGCCTTCTCCCCCAAAGGACCCGTCAGACCAGGAAAGATTGCCAACGCTGGATTTTCCCGATCAAATTGACGCAGCGCCTGGCGAATCGTCTCGACACTACGCCCCGAACTCTCGGCAATGCGACGGGAGACCTCGGTCGGGCTCCTGCCTGCATGAGCCAATCGCCGTGCACGTTCAATGATCTCATTCCGCTGCTGGTCGGTGAGTTGGCTGAATTGGGTGCCACGTCGAACCCGTTCCTCATTCTGTTCAACGAATCGGTCGACGCTACTTTCAAGGAAGCCGATTCGCTTTCGACCGTCGAACATGAAACGGCGGCTGACCAGCCCGCGCTCCCGCCATCGGGAAATCGTCTTGGTGGATACCTGGTATTTCCTTGCCAGTTCTTCAACGGTCAGAACCCGTTCCTTGGCATCCTCAGCCAGGATATCCGCGGAATCGGACATTTCTTCGACAAAAAGCCGCAAATCGTGCATCAAATCCTCGCCACGCAGCTTGGTGCGAGGAAATGATCCCGGCCGATAGTCGGTGATCCGGTAACAGACGTACTCGTATGGATAGGCCTTCTCAAAATCCAATTCGCCGATAAGCTGTTCCGCCCGATCGATCTGCTCGAGTTTCTTTTCGCGCGGAGCGAAACGCACCTGCTGATCTCGCAGGTTTTTCAAGATCGGCGATCGGTAAAGACTACGCATCGAACTGAAGACTATGCACGAAATAAGACAACGGTTGCGAGCCCCATGTGGCCGTGTCCCAACCACTCGGCATCGCACCTGCCGGGTGCGACTGATTTCAAACGCGCGAACGATGGGCGGACACTACCGACTGAGATCTTCCTTGATTCTGCTATCAATCCTCTGTACGCAATTAAGATAAAAATTGTTGCGAAAAAGTTCACGTATGGGCGTCTTTTTTCGGTCAAGAGATATCTGGTTCCCCGATCATAACAATCCGCCTACAAATGTAAACCATTATATATAATGGGCTTACGATTGTCTCCTGGGGATTTTGACCGGAACCATCCAATCCCAAAAAACTTGGATACCCAGAACCTTTTTCTTTCCTATTCTCCCCATCTTTTCGTTGCCAAAACATATTTCTGTTGAATTCGACTGACAAAATGGCCGATCTTGGCGAAAGCGGTCATTTTGCGCGGAGTGAGGAAGAAGGGCAAACCAGTGGATTCCTTGGATGGAATGGTGCGGGGCCCTTTTCTGGCTATGGCCGAATCGCCAAGTTGCCGCCTTTTCTTTCCCGGAGTAACCAATCATGATTCGCCCGATTTTCGGCTTTCTTGGCATGCTGTTCCTCTTCGGTGTCGTTTTCGCGGATTCGTCCACGCAACTGAGTTCTCGGTGGCAAGTGGGCCAGGCCCAGCGGGTGGTCGTTGACTTCGAGGTAGGCGGGGATTTGAAGCTTCAAGAAAACGACAAGACCGAGCAGGTGCCAATGAGTGTGGTGGCCGAGCTCACGTATGATGAGCGGCTCCTCCCGGCCCAGGCCGAATCGAAACGGCGGGCGCTCCGCCATTATGAGAAAGCGGAAGCGATCATCAAAATCAATACGGGTGGAGCCCATCCGGTCCTCCCGGAGGACAGGCGTCGTATGCTGGTCGATTGGAACCGAGGCAACATCGTCTTGACATGCCCGGATGGTTTGCTTGGGCGTGAGATCCTTGATCTGATTACGGTCCCCAGTAACAGCCTCGTTGTAGATGCCCTTCTACCGGGCAAGACGCTCCAGATTGGCCAATCATGGAAACATGACTCCGAGACAATTCAAGCGTTGATTGGACTCGATTCAATCGCTGTCTGTGATGTGCAAAGTGTCCTGATCGGCCTCGAAGAGGAAAATGCAAAGATTCAGCTCCGCGGGACAGTTGAGGGCGCTTCGGATGGAGTGGCAACTCAGATCGAGTTGAAAGCGAGTTATCTTTTCAACACGCAAACCGGCCGGATCGCCCAGATGCACCTTGCGATCAAGGAAGAACACGATGCGGGGCCAATCGGGCCGGGAGTCAGCGTGGTCGCCAAAGTGCGGCTGGCAATGGAACCAATCGAAACGCCGGACACGCTGTCTGATCAAGCAGTTGCGGCCCTCCCCGAATCGACCGAATCGCTCCTGCCACTGGATTACGAACACAATCCTTCCGGTTTCCGACTTGCCCATGATCGCGCGTGGCATGTAACGAGCGAACAGCGGCAGCGTGTCATATTACGGCATGTTGTTGACGGCGAATTGACCGCGCAATGCAACCTGGTCTTGCTGTCAAAATCGCCCAGCGGGGAATCGATCTCTCCCGACCAATTCCAGAAAGATGTTCGCTTCGCACTCGGGGACCGTTTTGGAAAATTTCTTTCGTCCGAGCAATGGCAGAGCACATCCGGCATGCTCTGCCTGTGCATCGTGGCGGAAGGGAAGGTGGATGAGGTACCGATCCTCTGGCGCTGCTACATGGTATCGTCCAATGACGGCCAACGCCTGGCGGTAACGTGCACTGTTGAGCAATCTTTGCTCGAACGTCTGGACAACGCGGATCGAGTCCTCATCGAATCACTCGTGCTGGTCCCATCCGACATCCCACCGGACACCAGCGCCGCAGCATCTGAACCTGTTTCGAGGCATTGAGTTCCCGTCTTGTGTGGATAGTGACCGGACAAGCTATAGAACCAGGCCCGGTCGTTTTTAGCTAGGATTCACCGAGCGCCCCACGGAGTTGGCCACCCGCTTCGTTTAAGAGCTGGCGGGCTTCGTCTGGTGAGACGTTGCGGCGGTGGGCAACCAAGGCCGTCTTGAGTTCACCTTGGCATCGATCCAGAAGTCTTTCCGTTGCCAGATCATCCAATCCAGTGAGCGTTTTGACGATCCTCCGCGTTCGTTCGGTCAATTTCTTATTCGTGGCTCGCAGGTCGACCATCCAATTGCCGTAGGTCTTGCCTAACCGAATCATTGTACCGGTTGTCAGCATGTTGAGGACGAGTTTGGTTGCCGTACCCGCCTTCATTCGAGTGGATCCGCTGACAATTTCCGGACCGACCACGGGTCGGATGACGAGGTCCGAGACATCGTCGAGATCCGCTTCGGGATTGCAGGTGAAGCCGATGGCAGCCGCACCGATCTTGCGAGCGTAGGTCAATCCACCGATAACATACGGCGTTCGCCCACTTGTAGCGATCCCGACGACAACGTCCTTGGCGGCAAGATGGATTTTCTTCAGGTCGAGAACTCCCGATTCCGGAAAATCCTCGGCCCCTTCCGCGGCCCGTCGGAGTGCCGAATCGCCACCGGCAATCAGGCCGATGACCATTTCAGGATCGGTATTGAAGGTCGGCGGGCATTCCGAGGCATCGAGCACCCCCAGCCGCCCCGACGTCCCGGCTCCAATGTAAATTAACCGCCCACCACCGCGGAGCCGTTCGGTAATGATTTCAATGGCCCGGGCAATATTGGCCTCCTCCTTGGCAACGGCCGGAGCAATTTTCGCGTCCTCGGCATTGATCACGCGGACAATTTCGAGCGGCATGAGCGTGTCAATCTTCTCGCTGACTGGGTTCTGAGCCTCGGTCGTAAGATGGTCCAGCTTCTTCATGGATCGTTTGGCGTGGAATTCGTGGTTTTTAGAGCCATTGGGTCTAGCAAATAGAACCGCCATCGTATCCAGTGGAATCGCTTTGTGACACCCAGTCCAGATGCTCGGCCAAAAAGCCAAGCAACCGGTCGGCATTGCGTTCACGATCGGTTATGCTATGGCATCGCCGATGGACCTTGCCATTTCCACCACCGATACCGCCATTCTCGTCGCCTATATCGCGGGCGTCGTTGTTTTTGGGATATGGATTGGACGGGGACAGCATGACACCACCGATTACCTGCTTGGGGGCCGAGACCTTCCCTGGTGGGCCGTTTTAATCTCGATCGTCGCGACGGAAACGAGTACCGTGACATTCTTGAGTGTGCCTGGCTTGGCATTCGCAGCCAAGGGCGGGAACATGACATTCCTGCAACTTGCGCTCGGATACATCCTCGGACGGCTAGCTGTTGTCTTCTTTTTTCTGCCGCTCTTCTTCGAGGGCAAACTGTTTACAGCGTATGAAGTGCTCCACCGCCGCTTGGGCCAGGGAACGCAAAAGACGGCGTCCCTGATGTTCCTGATCACCCGCACGGCGGCCGATGGCCTCCGGCTCTACTTGACCGCCCTTGTCCTCGAACAGGTCCTCGGCTGGAACATCACATGGTGCGTCGCCGTGATGGGGACCGCAACTATCGTCTATACCGTCCTCGGCGGCCTGAAGAGCGTTGTCTGGAATGATGTGATCCAGTTCATCATCTACGTTCTTGGAGGTGGACTTGCGCTGGCCGTGATCGCGGACAAACTTCCCGGCGGATGGGATCAAATGATCGCATACGGCAATCAACACGGCAAGTTCCAGATCTTCGATTTCAGATGGGATGCCCATCTGAATTATACATTCTGGGCCGGCTTGATTGGCGGATTCTTCGTTTCGCTCGCAACCCACGGAACCGACCAATTGATGGTCCAGCGGTACCTGAGTGCCAAGAGTCAACGGCAGGCAGGATGGGCACTCTTTTCAAGCGGCCTGGCGGTTTTCGCCCAATTTGCATTGTTCCTGCTGGTCGGTGTCGGATTGGCGGCCTTTTATGCGGCATTTCCTGGTGGCGAATCTTTCAGGAAAACCGACCAGGTCTTTGCGGCATTTATTGTGGATTATATGCCGGTAGGTATTACCGGGATCACTCTCGCCGCCGTTTTTTCGGCCGCCATGTCGACTCTCTCGGGCTCCTTGAATAGTAGTGCTACAGCAGCCGTCAATGACTTCTATGTCCCCGCGTGCCGTGAAAAACCATCCGAATCGCACCTGCTCCGAATCAGCCGGGTTCTGACAGTCCTTTTTGGAATGCTTCAAATTTGTGTTGGCATTCTCGGGCAAATGACTCAAAATACGCCCGTTGTGGACAGTGTGCTGACCATTGCCAGCATCACGACCGGTGTCATACTCGGACTGTTCTTCCTGGCCGTTCTGGTAAAAGATGCCTCTCAGCATGCCGCGCTCACCGGCCTTCTGGCTGGGCTATCGATTGTCTGCTGCGTTGCCTTCAATCCATATTTCTTGCCCGGCGCCTATCAGTGCGTTGTCGGCTGGCCCTGGTATGCCGTTATCGGATCTTTATCCGTCCTGACGATTGCTTGGATCATCCACTTCGCCACGAAACCAAGGAAAGAGTCACCCCATATATAATTTCCAGAATCCCAATACGGGGCCACCCATGATTCTCACATTTCCCATCACAGAAAGAATGCATCGCATGGATGAGGGCACGGTACAGGAATCACATCTTTTCTCAAACCGTGCCTTTGAGCTGGTGTGCCTTGCATCCTTTGGTCTTCTGCTGGCAGGCAATCTTCGGCTGGTTGCAGCCGCACCGGCAGATTCACCGCAATGCGTCCTCAATGGCATTGACGTGCTGATCCGGGATGATTTTCAAATGCTGGCCGGCCAGAAAATCGGGCTGATCACCAACCATACGGGGCACGATGCAAACCGTACCAGCACCATCACATGCCTCGCGAATGCCCCAAACGTCCAACTTGTCGCGCTCTTCAGCCCCGAACATGGCCTGTCCGGCAACCTGGATCAGACCGAAATCGCCAATGGGCAGGACAAAGCTACGGGCCTGGTCGTCCATAGCCTCTACGGAAAAACACGCCAACCGACCGCCGAGATGCTCAATGGGCTGGATACGATTGTTTTCGACATCCAGGATATCGGAACCCGATTCTATACCTATATCTCGACGATGGGCTTGGCGATGGAAGCTGCCTCTGCTCACAAAAAGCGATTCGTGGTCCTCGACCGTGTCAATCCGATCGGCGGCCATATCGTCTCCGGACCGGTCCTCGATCCAGGCAAGGAATCGTTCGTTGGCTACCACCCGATCGCCGTTCGGCACGGCATGACCGCCGGTGAATTGGCCCGGATGTTCGTTGCCGAGAAGCAATTGAAACTGGACCTCCAGATTGTCAAGGTCGAGAATTGGGATCGCGCGACCTATTTTGACGCAACTGGCCTGCCTTGGACAAATCCATCACCGAACATCCGGAGCTTAACCCAGGCAATTCTCTACCCAGGGATTGGGATGTTGGAGACAACCAACCTGTCGGTCGGCCGGGGAACCGATACACCATTCGAAGTGATCGGCGCTCCTTGGCTCGATGGCCGGAAACTGGCTCGGGCATTGAACGACACCCATTTGCCCGGCGTACGGTTCGTGCCAATCGAGTTCAAACCATCCGCGAGCAAGTTTCAGGGCCAATCGTGTAGCGGCATCAATGTCATTGTCATCAACCGAGACCATTTTCAGTCGGTTCGTACGGGCCTGGAAATTGCCCGGCACCTTGTGCAAATGTTCCCAAACGATTGGAATCCAGAAAGTTACCCGCGTTTACTCGGGAACCAGACCGCGTATCAGACCCTCCTTGCGGGCAAATCGGTCGAAGATATCGAAGCAGCGTTCAAGGGGGGATTTGATGCGTTCAAACACCGCCGGGCTAAGTACCTGTTGTATTAGTCAGGCATCAGTCTCCCCAAAGACGACTGGTAACAAGATTCTGGTCTGTGTCGTGGTCGGGAGACCACGACACAACTGGGACACAAAATATTTGGATCCATACTACGACCAAAATGCCATGATAGCTCACAGACCCATCCTGATCACCGGCGGCGCGGGTTTCATCGGCAGCCATTTGGTTCATGGCGGGCTCGCGCAACGGAAGGGGCCGGTAATCAATCTGGACGTACTCACCTACGCTGGCAGCCTGATGCGACTTGCCGATGTAGCGGACGATCCGGAATATACGTGGATCCACGGTGATATCAACAACCGTTCCCTGGTATCGTCGCTGTTGGCCGAGTACCGGCCATGGGCGATCATCCATGCCGCCGCTGAATCGCACGTCGATCGATCGATCGATGCGCCGGCGCCATTTGTGCAAACCAATATCGTGGGAACGCAGGTATTACTGGACGCTTCGCGCGAATACTGGCATTCTTTGCCAGCGGCCGATCGGACGGCATTTCGTTTCTTGTACGTTTCCACCGATGAGGTATTCGGCCCAGCCCAGCCGCCAGAACGCCACGATGAGACATCGCCATTCCGTCCCAGTTCGCCTTATGCCGCATCCAAGGCAGCCGCCGACCTCCTCGTTCAGGCATATCATCGCACCTATGGGTTGCCCGTCGTGACCGTGAACCTATCCAATACCTACGGACCGTGGCAACTGCCGGAGAAGCTGATCCCGCGGCTTATCAGCCTGGCAATGGCTGGGGATTGGCTCCCGATCTACGGGGATGGTTTGCAGGTCCGCGATTGGTTGCATGTCGATGACTGCTGCCGGGCGATCTGGACCACTTTGGAAAACGGTCCACCAGGCGAACGCTATGTCGCGGGCGGGTGTGGAATCGAGCAGACGAATCTGGAAATAGCCGAATCCATTTGCGACCTGATCGATCCATGGGAACCGCAACTGGCCGGCAGGCCGCGGCGGGCATTGATCCGGCACATCGCCGACCGGCCAGGCCACGATCGACGTTATGCACTGGATTGCACTAAAATCCAAAACGAACTTGCCTGGAAGCCGCGGACGATCCTGCAAGACGGCCTCCGCGCGACTGTCCAATGGTATCTTGATAACAGGTCTTGGGTCGATTCGATTTGCCGCAGGATCGCACACGCGCCGCGGCACGGTGTATTGAATGGAGAACAACAATGAATGCATTTCAGATCAGATGGCGAACGAAGGGATTCAGCAAACCATGCATGGCTGGCATCTCCAAGGCAGCGATTGGAAACCAAGTGCCAGACAAACCGTCGGCACCATGGTTTATCGGCTGCTCCGCCGCCAAGAGCACCATCCTGGTGGCTCTCTGGATGCTTCTGTTCGCCGGTGTTTGCCAGGCTGCCGATCCCGAAGGCAAGCTCCTTTTCGATGGAAAGTCACTCGATGGATGGAAGAAAACAGATTTCCCTGGTAGCGGTGACGTCCTGGTCAAGGATAAACAACTTATCCTGCGATTTGGTGAAACACTCACCGGTGTGACCTACCAGCGCCCGTTGCCAAAGACGAACTATGAAGTCTCTCTGGAAGCCCAACGCGTCGATGGCTCGGATTTCTTTTGCGGCCTGACCTTCCCGGTCGGGGATGAGTTTTGCAGCCTGATCCTTGGCGGTTGGGGAGGTTCGGTCATTGGTCTATCCTCTCTTGATGGCCTGGATGCCTCGATGAATCCAACGACAGATTACGAGCATTTTGAGAATGGCCGCTGGTATAAAATTCGTCTCCGGGTTACCGATGCAAAGATCGAAGCATGGATCGGAGACAAACAATATATTGACGTCCAGCGCAAGGGTGTCAAATTCTCCGTCCGGATCGAGGTTGACGAATCCAGGCCGTTCGGCATCGCATCCTACCAATCGACGGCAGCGATCCGCAACTTCCGTCTGCGATCGATCGCTGCCAAAACAGAAAAAACTACTCAAAAAGGGCAATAAGGCGCTGCAGATTCTCCATGGCAGCCTCAGAAGCCATTTAATTGAGGGTGCCCGGGAATTCGATACGCTGGAATTTGCGGTTTTCGGGAGGGCGAGGCTCCTGCCGAGCCGCATGCCGGTACTAG